>CALFYE010000469.1 GCA_937952145.1 uncultured Myxococcales bacterium | reverse complement strand
CGTCAGCCTGTATCAGAGCGGCGAGGTGGTGCGCCTACCGCTTGATGCCGCCGGCCTGCCCGACGCGGGTGCGCTGCAAAGGCAGCCGCTTGCCGATCGTCCGTGGGGCCTGGCCCTCGACGAGAGCGGCGGGCGGCTCCTCGTCTCGCGCTTTCTGCAGAACCCCGGCATCGAGCGCCTGGATGCCACCACCCTGGCACCGCTCGGCCAGACGCCCGTCGCCGAGGTCGCCCCGCGCCCAAGCCGCCTGCTGGCCAATGGTCAGCCGCGCGGACTTTACAGCCTGGCAGTGCGCCCACGACCCGCGGATCTGATGGGAACCGACGGCGCCGAGGTCTGGGTGGGGCACCTCCTGCTCAACGTCACGAGCGCCCAGCCCGATCTCGACTTCGAGAGCTCGGTGTTTCCCGCCGTCAGCATCCAGGGACTCGATGGCACGCCAGGCCCCACGCTCAGCACCGACTCGCGGCTGCCTGGGGTGGACGGTGCGTTTGCCGACATCGTCTCGGGCCCGCGCGCCCTTGCTTTCACCCCCGATGGGCGCCTGGCGCTGGCCGTCATGATGTCCAGCGAAGACGTGCTGGTAATCGATGCCGAAAAGCGCGTGCAGGCCGGTCTCCTGCGTCCCCTGCCCGGCGATCTTCCCGAAGGCATCGTCATCTCGCCCGACGGCCGCACCGCCTATGTCGACGAGCGCGCCTCCGCCGATATCGCCGTCCTGCGCATCGCTGCACCGGGTGAGTCCGGTCCCCCCGTGCGCCGCGATGGCGAGGTCATCCCGCGCCTCGCCGCCCCCGATCCCATGCCCGCCGAGCTACGCCTGGGACAGCGGCTGTTTTACTCCGCCAACTCGTCTGAGTTCCCGATGACCAAGAACTTCTGGGTGGCCTGCGCAAGCTGTCACTTGGAAGGCCGTTCCGACGCCGTGACCTGGCGCTTTGCCCAGGGTCCGCGCGACACCCCCAGCAACGCCTTTGGCATGCGCGACACCGGGTTCCTCTTGCGCAGCGCCGGCCGCAACACCCTGCTTCAGTACGACGAGACCGCCCGCGCCGAGCAGGGCGCCGACATCGATCTGCGCCGCCCCCAGGATCGCCCCTACCTCGAAGCCCTGGCCGCCTTCGTCGACCGCGCCATCCCGCCCGCCATCAGCCCCGAGCGCGATCTGCAGACCGGGGCGCTTGGCCCACGCGCCGAGCGCGGCGAGGCGATCTTCTTGCGCCTGGGCTGTCAGCGCTGCCACAGCGGCCCCCGCTTTACCGACAGCGGCAGCGGCAACCCCATGCTTGATCTCACCGGACCGCTTTTGCTGCACGACGTCGGCACCTGCGCCACCGGCCCCTATCCCGACAAGCCCAGCCAAGCCTATGACGCAAGCCCGCGGCAGGCCTGCCTGTTTGACACCCCCAGCCTCAACGGCCTGCACGACACCGCCCCCTACTTCCACGACGGCAGCGCCGCCACCCTTGACGAGGTCATCGAGCGCAAGGTCCGCTTCCTCAAGCTTGCGCCCCCCACCGCCGACGAGACCGCAGACCTCATCGCCTACCTGCGCTCGCTATAGCCGCGCTGGCTGCCGCTGCCCCTAAACGTCGGCTTCGCTGGCTGCGACGCCGGGATCGCAGTCTTCGCAGCCGGGGCGGTTGGCGCGGGCGACGGGATCGAAGACGCGGGGCTTGGCCTCGTGGCCGGTGCCGCGCAGACCCGCCGCCGACAGCAGGCGCTGGATCTTGCCTTCCCCACGGGCCGGAGCGGGCCGGCTGGCCGGGCGCCGACAGTCCTCCCCGCAGGTCGAGCGCACGCTGCCCATCGCCTCTAGCGACTCGAAGCGCGCGCCACACTCACACTCGTACTCGTAGATCGGCATGCGCCGCGCACTTTAGCCGAAAAGCGGACCGAACCCCCCGTCCCCCCGTTCATGTCCGAAATCGGCGCCTAGCCCGGCTGCGGCGGGTTCGGCGCTGGCTCGCCTGGGCGCTTGCGGGGCGTGCGCATGAACTCGACGACGGGAGCCAGCTGAGCTTCGATCTCGGCATTGCGCGGCGCCATGCTGGCAAGGACCCCGTAGTAGGCCAAGAACGCCTGCCAGGCCTCGGAGTCGGCCTGGGCCATGGTGTCTTCGACCAGGCCCTGCGCGGTGCTGAGCGCCGCTTCAAACGGGACCAGCGCCGCTACCAAGCTGACATCGTTCTGCATGCCACTTAGCGGTATGCCGGGCACCGTCACGCCCATCTTGGTGGCCAGCGCATGAACGCGGCTGATCATCAGCTCCGCATCGCGCCGCCCCCGCAAGAGCCGCTTGCGTTCATCCTTAGACAGGGTGACGCAGAAGTCGCGCAGCTCCGTCACCAGGGCCTGCGTCCGCTTCTCAATGTCGCTCATTGCAGTCCTTTAGGGCTCCCGTAGCGCCGTTGCTTGCCCGCGTCAAGGCATAGGAGTTAGCGCAGCCGGCCCGCCTTTACCTGATCGCCTTGAGCAGCGCGCGTGCCGCTGCCTCTGACTTCACTTTGCGCCAACTAAGCCCGTGGCCATCGGTTTGCCATGTCACCACGGCGAAACTTGGCGTGGCTGCGTTAAGCCATTCCACGGCCTCATGCAGCAGATCGCCGATCTGCCGGATGGCGATGGCTCGCAGCGTAGGGCGCCGTCCTCCGTGCATACGGGCGATCAAGTCATGTAGCCGGCGGTGGCCTTCGTCGGTGAGGTCCAACTTTGCGACGATGCGGGGGCTCTTGTTCTGCGGCTTGGTGGCGAGTCGGTTCATAGCCAGAAGGTGCCATAAATGTTGAGTCCGTTCAAAATATTGCATCATAAACAATCGATAACAGACGCTGATCTTGATCGTTTAAGATGGGTAAATGCATCGTATTGACCATGGTGAGCAGGCACATACGCTGCCGCCCGTGGCTCGCCCCAAAGCAGAACGCCCGCAAGCCGTCTCGCCGCCTGAATTGGCGTCGGGACAGGCCGAGCGCTTGCGACGATCTAGGGAGGCGAAGAACTGGTCGCTGCGCGATCTGGCGGCAGCGTCAGGCGTCTCGATGCGGACAATTCACGCAATCGAAGCAGGCACCGGGAAGGGCGCGGCAAGCTGCGTCACCATGGCGCGGCTTGCCGATGCGCTGCATGTGCCGCGGGGGTGGCTAGCGTTTGGGGGGTGACAGTTGAAGCCGTATTGGCACTAACCAGGAAGAAGGCGAATTGTTCCTAGAGCACTCGCGAGGAAGGACTTGGACCGTCGGGGAGCATGTGGCAGGATGTTTCAGGGGAGCGCCGCGGGGCCTACTCAGACAAACTCAACCACTTCTCGACAGCTAAGAGCCATGACAACCCCACTCCCAGATGTTTCTCCATCGCAGGCCACGATTGTGGATGCTTATGCCACATGGGTTTCTAACCATGTTGCTGATGTTGTATCTCATTTTGCTGCATCGCCCGCTAACCCTCAGAATGTTACATCCCCAGATGGAGATGTAGTCCTGCGCATTGGTCCTATTTTGGGTTCTTCTCCTGATTCAACACTAATGACCAATGTGCATCTAGCATATGAAGCCGGCGATGCTCCTGCGGAGTTATTTTGGCATCTACATATCTCTCGCCAACCGAGTGGCAGTCCACCGGATTCAATCGTCAAGGAAAATGTGCGCCTTGGAGGGTGGGATGGATTAGTGCACCAAATTAAAAGAACCCAACACCCTAAGCCTGCACGGTATCGTGTCATTTTTGATATAGATGCATCCAATTGGGCTTGTCGCATGTTGCCACGCCCTGTTCCGTCGGCCATGGATGATGCCTGTATGCTTGGCCTTGGCCCAGATTGGCAGGTTGAACAGATTGGCTATCGGCAGCCCGCAGCGGACCTTGGTATCACTGAGCTTGCGATTGTATTTTTACATGATCCCAATGTCTTTCGCGTGACTGTCCATGCCAATGGTGGACTAGAGCTTGGAGCCAATATGACATTGCCATATATCAATAACTCTATTCGCTCAGTAATGCGCTACTGTTTCCAAGCTATTACGAAGGAGCCATAAATGCGAGACACACTAAGCTCCACATTTCGCAAAGATGCATTTAAACTCGATATCGCTGCGAGACGCGGTATTAGCAGCCCCGGGGCATCACATGTTGCTAGTTGGGTGCAGCAAGGCGCATTGGGCAGCGGCCTTATGGTGCTCGCGGGAGATTGGGGTGAGGTGATTAATGAGTCACCATTTCACAGGCGCAGCGAAGAAGTCTGCGGTTATTCTCCGCATTTGCTGACAGCATTTAGAGAATTTGTCCGGCAACCGACTCAACAGTCATCAACCATTACCAGCCTACCGCCTGTAGACCAAAAGCTGACGCTGCTGCAGTCGCTGCGCGCAGGCTGGGACGGTGAACGCGCGGATCGCCCATCCGAGATTTCTATCAATGCTGCAAACTTTGTGATCAAACGACTGCCTTCTTCGTTAATCATCTTCGAGATAGAAGCCGACGTGATCGGCGGGGTAACTCTTTGGCTGGCAAGCGCGGATAGAACATCCGACATCAAATGGGCATGGTTTTCATGTCGAAATTCTGGAAAGATATTGCTTACTTTGGATGAGCATAAAAAGGGTGGCTATCTCGATGTGGGCGCAGTAGAAGACTTGGACATGGCATTCAGGAAAGCATCTGACTTCCTGCGTTCATAAGCAGAGACGTCCCGGAGAAAGGCTATGGTACGACCACACGAACTCCGGTTTGCAGCCACAGAGGTACTATTTAGGCAGGTTGCACACTACCAAATACGAAACAACTGCATCAAACCCTCAGCGCTGAGATTGCAAATCTCGGTTGCCCGCTCAAAGTATGAAAGCGCCACAGAAGTGCAGGAACGCGCCAGACGTAAGGCCCCCTTGTATGACGGCGTGATGCAGATTGACGTACAACAAATACGGCAGTGTGGGCATGGACATGTGCAAGTGTCTTGTATCGATGACCCGACTGAGCAAATTCCTTCGCACGCTCTAATCGCTATGTGGACGGAAGCATCACCCGACCATACGATAGACGAAGATTTGGAATACGTAAGAGTATTACTTGCGCGAGAGATGAGATTGAAACTACCGCCCAGGACCGATTCGCGCTAAGCCCCCTGGGGGCCTAACCGTGATCGTTGGAGTTTTATTCAGGGAGTCCCCCTCTATGCGGGAACGCCCCATGTTACCTGACCAGCGCCAGCGCTGATCCATGAGGCCGCGGCCGCGGCGCATCCTCAACCGCCGTGTTCTCGTCCTTGAAGTCCGACGTAGCGGCTGAACCCTTGATCCAGACACTTGATCGAATGCTTGAGGTCATCGAAAAGACCGCCGAACGGATTCTGTTCGCCCCTCTTGCGTGGCCTACCGGCCCCTGATGCCGACGTGGTCATCTCACGACCTCATCAACCTCTGCCCCAAAACCCCGCCCGGCTGCCTCAAAACCAACGGCAGGGATCGCAGGCGCGCGGCCGGCTGCCCCAATACCTCCGGCCAAAACGGGGGTTCTGGGGCAAAGCCACCCCACCACGACCGATCATCGACCTCCCCCCACCCCGATCCTCGACCTCCCCGCTACCGATCTTCCACCTCGCCAAAGGACATCTGAAGCGACCTAGCCGCCCGTGGATTTCCGCGCAGCCAGCGCCGCCTCTACCTGCGAGAGCACGGTCTTTAGCCACTGCCGCTGTTCCGCTTCTGTCACTCGGATGGCTCAGCTCCGTTGCGCGCCTCGATAGCTTGTTCAAGGCGTTCCAAGAAGCAGGAAAGCCATTGTCGTTGTTCTGATTCTGTAAGTAAGTTTCGATTCGCAGCACTCGCAACTAGGCTGAACGGAAGCTCTTTTTGATTCAGGAACGCGCGCCCCGACCGCACAACGTCTAGTAAGCCTGCCTGGCTCTCTTCCGCTATGTAGTCATCAGTTATTTGAGTATCTGTTTTTCCATCTGGATCATGAAACAACCCCAGCGGCCCAGCCAAGTCTCCATACAGTTCCCCAAAGAGACGGCGTTCAGTCCAGGTAGGCTGTTCTGACATAGAACCCTCCTTTATCGTCTCGTTTCAAAACAACGATGGCATTTTTTGAAGGATGCGCACCGGTGCTGTTGCGTCTTAGGACGACTCCGAGATCCCCTGAGTGCTCATGTTGCAAGTCATCCGAGCAGCGACCAGATCCGCGCTGGGGTCTCTTTCGGTTCCTCGGAGTAGTGGTCGATGGGTTCTGGGCGGATGTCGAGGATGCTGGCGTTCTGTGGCGCGGCCTCGCGCGGAGGGGCGGCTGCCGCCGCCTTGGGGTCCCAGAGGGAAACCCCGAAGTGGTTTCCCTCTCAGGCTCTCCCATCCTTTGGGACTGAGCTGCGAAGAGTCCGGGGGGTCTTCGAAAATGGGCTTCCCCCCCATCTCCCCTTCGCAGGCGAAGGGGGGGCCTTTGAGCCTTGTGGCAGGACGCGGAGGTCATCGCCGGAAACAAGCCGCCATGCGACAGGCGACACGCACGACACACTGCCCAGCACACTTCGGGGCGCACGCCCTGCAACGGAGAGCTGGGCTGCGGAACCCCCCTCTTCCGGACGCGGAAGAGGGGGATAGGGGGTGAAGGGCGCGAAGTTTCCCCTCACCAAGGCAACAGGGATGGGAGAGCGCGACGAGGGAAACCGCCAGGTTTTCCTCTCGCACAGAAAAGGCGGCGCCAGCCGCCCCTCCGCGCGAGGCCGCGCCACGGCTGAAGGGGCGTGGGAGGCAAGGCCGAAAGGCTGGGGCGACGGCGGATTTGGCCGAACAGCCGGCTGCGAGCGCGATCCAGCGCCGGGGGCCGACCGGGTCACAGGTGCTGCCCGCGGGAGCCGCCTCGCGATATCCTAGGGCTCTACTGCGCGTTGCGGTGTGGACCCATGGCAAACCCGGGGGCGGGTGGGCGCTGGCAGCGCCTCCGAACCGAGAGGATGACAGAGGCGTGCGACTAGCGATTCCGATCTCGAAGCAGGTGGTGGGGCTGGGGCTGGGGCTGGGGTTCTTTGCGACGGGGGTGGCGCGGGGTGATTCGCCGCCGATGCCGCCCTGTCCGCCGGGCTGGGAACAGGTGGATAAGTTCACCTGCCGCGAGCCGTTCCCCTGCCCTCCCGGCTGGAAGCTGGATGCCGGGCCAGTGTGCAAGCCCTGGGAGTGCGACAAGGCCAGCGACTGCAACTGGAAAGGCTTCATCCCCTGCCGCGAGGCCGAGGTCTGCGCCCCAGAAAAAGGCGGAAGGGCGGTGCGGGTCTGTGATCCCGCCGGTGCAAGTCCCCGCTGTCCGAGCGGACTTTCCTGTCAGCCGCGTCGCCTGTGCGCCAACTTTCCGGCGTCTGCACCCGCGGTGTTTGGCAACTGGACCCCGGGGACGACGGGCCGCCCGGCGACACCGAAGGCCGCGCCAGAGCCCCCGGCCGCCACGCCGAGCGCCGAGGCAACTCCGACGGCAAGTCCCCAGGCCGAGCCGCGCAAGAGCGGCTGCAGTTACGTCGGCAGCCCCGGCTCCGAGACTTCGCGGGCCGGGCTCTGGCTCTCACTTTTCATCTTGAGCTGGGCCGCGCGGCGACGTCTGGGCCGAGCCCTCGCCCGGGAGGGCCAACAGGGCTAAGCCGTGGTCAGCGAGCCCAAGCAGCGCGGCAGCTTTACCGCCGAGCGGGTCTCGGCGCTGTTTCGTGACGAGCTCACCGGGGCGGCGCTTATCGGCTGGCCGCTGCTCGACGAATACCGGCTCATTGAGCCGCTCGGCCGAGGAGCGATGGGGCGGGTCTTCCTGGCGCATGACACGCTGCTCGATCGCTCGGTGGCCATCAAGTTTCTCGACGGCTTGCAGGGCAACGCCGATGCTCGCGAGCGCCTGCTGGTCGAAGCCCGCGCCATCGCCCGCCTGTCGCACCCCAACGTCGTCGGCATCTACCGCATCGGCGAGGTGCACGGCCATCCCTACCTGGTCTCGGAATTCGTGCGCGGGCAGAGCCTGGACCGCCTGCGCCTGCCGCTGCCGCCATCGCGAGCGCTGGCCATAGCCCTCGATCTGTGTCGTGGTCTGTCAGCCGCCCATCGCCGCGGCGTGCTGCATCGCGACATCAAGCGAGCGAATGCCATCGCGACGGAAGAGGGGAGCGTAAAGCTGCTCGACTTTGGGCTGGCCAAGCTGGTCGATGCTGCGCTGCCGCCGACGCTGCGGACTTCGTTTATCGGCGTGGCGACGACGCTGCGGCCGGGACAGATCAGCGGGCTGGAGGCGACCGATCCGCGGGTCCAGCCCAAGGTCTCGGATGCGGCACTGCTGACCCAGACCGGAGCGCTGCTGGGCACGCCGATCTACATGGCGCCCGAGGTGTGGAGCAGCGAGCCAGCCACCGAGCGCTCAGACATCTATTCGCTGGGCGTGGTGCTGTACGAGCTGTGCGCGGCTCGCCCGCCTCACTATGTAGAAGATCTGATGGCGCTGGGCTATACCGTGACCCATACCGATGCGCCGCCGCTTTCGAGCGTGGCGCAGACGGTGGATCCCCGCTTCGCCGCCGCCATCGACCGCTGCCTGCGCCGAGCCCCGCGCGAGCGCTTTGCCAGCGTCGATGAGCTGTACCAGGCCCTGCTGCGCATCCCCAGTGCGGACGGGGCGATGGCGACGCTGCCGGGGGGGCCGGGCGGCAATCCCTATCGCGGCCTGTATCCCTTCGAAGCCGACGACGGTGCGCTGTTCTTCGGCCGGGCGCACGACATCCGCATCTTGCTGGAGCGCCTGCGGGGCGAAGCGCTGATCTTGGTGGCCGGCGATTCGGGTGTGGGCAAGTCGTCGCTGTGTCGGGCCGGCATCCTGTCGCGGGTGCGCCGGGGCGAGCTCGGCGATGGCCGCAGCTTTCGCACCGTGACAATGTTCCCCGGCAAGCGCCCGCTGTCGACGCTGGCCGAGGAGATGGCGCCGCTCCTGGGGTGCCCGAGCAGCGAGCTCCTGCAGGAGCTCATGACG
This sequence comes from uncultured Myxococcales bacterium, assembly GCA_937952145.1. GTDB lineage: Bacteria > Myxococcota_A > Polyangia > Palsa-1104 > JAEUJZ01 > JAEUJZ01. The sequence goes on along the minus strand of CALFYE010000469.1, from coordinate 30,736 downwards.
CAGCCCGCCGAGTTCGTGCGGCGCGTCCACCATGGGCAGAGTCAGCGCGAGGGGCTGCTGTTGTTCGTCGATCAGCTGGAGGAGCTGATCACGCAGAGCGAACCCGAACAGGCGACGGCGTTTGCCGAGGTGCTGGGACATCTTCTTTTGCGCGGGCCGGGGGTGCGGACGCTGTGCACGGCGCGCGGCGATTTTCTGACCCGCCTGGCCGAGCTCCCCGGGCTGGGGCCGGAGCTCCAGCGCCCGCTTCACATCCTGCGCTCGCTCGATCGCGACGGGCTGCAGGCGGCGATCGTCGGTCCGGCCGAGGTCGGCGGCGTGGGGTTCGAGTCGCAGGCGCTGATCACCGAGCTCGTCGAGACGACGCTGCGCACCGAAGGCGGCCTGCCGCTTCTGCAGTTTGCGCTGGCCGAGCTGTGGCAAGCCCGCGATCGCCGCACGCAGTGCATCACCGTCGAGGCGCTGCGGACTTTAGGCGGGGTGGCGGGAGCGCTGTCGCGGCACGCCGATCGCGTGATCGATCGCTTGCTGCCGGCCGGCCGATTGGTGGCGCGTCACCTGCTAACCAAGCTGGTGAGCAGCGCGGGCCTGCGCCTGCGTCGAGGCGCGGATGAGATCTGCAGCGGGGGTGCAACCGAAGCCAGCGTGCTTGAGACCCTGGTGAGCGAGCGCCTGCTATTGGTTCGCGAGATCGAAGGCGCGCCGGTCTACGAGATCGCGCACGAGGCGCTGGTCAGCGGCTGGCTGCAGCTGCGCGAGTGGCTGAGCAACGCCGCCGAGCAGCGCGCCGTGCACGAGCGCCTGACCACCGCCGCGTCGGAGTGGCAGCGCCTGGGCAAGACGCGCGATGCGCTGTGGAACGAGCGGCAGCTGCAAGAGGTCGACACGAGCGGCCTGGATCTCGCGACGCTGTCGCAGCGGGAGAGCGAATTCTTGCAGCGCTCACGCCGTCACGTCACGCGGCGGCGGCGCGGACGCTTGGCGGTGTGGATCCTCTTGGGCAACTTCGTGGCCTTAAGCGCGGCCAGTGGCTATCTGTGGTTCCTCAAAGAACAAAACGCCCGCCTAGCGACGGGAGAGCGGCGGCGCAAAGAGATCGCCGAGCGCCTGCAGCGCGCATCACAGGCCCTAAGCCTGGCGCAGCTTCCGGGCCGCGAAGTGGCGGCGCTGCGGGAGAGCCTGCAGGTGGTGGTCGGCAGCCAGAGGCGCGGTGAGCCCCCGCCGCCAGCGGCACTGGAAGCGCTGAGCGCAGCGGTCGATGTCGGGCGACGATCGCTGCCGCTGCGTGGGCATCGCCTGCCGGTGAAGACGGCGCGCTTTTCCCCCGACGGCGGGCAGGTGCTGACCACCAGCGATGACGAGAGCGCGCGGCTGTGGCAGGTGGCGGATGGCACGCTGCGCTGGCAGGCCGAAGGCGTCGGCGAGTGGGGAACTTTCTCGCCGGATGGGCGGCTCCTAGCCATCAATCACCACGCGGGCCGCACCCAGCTTTTGCAGCGGCAGACCGGGGCGGTGCTGCGCGTGCTCAGTCATGAGGGCAGCCTGGGTGCGCTGCATTTTTCCGCCGACGGTCGTCTGGCCGCGACGCGGCTTCTGCGCAGCAACGACCAGGAAGCGACGGCGCTGTGGCAGATCGAAAATGGCCGCCAGATCGCGCTGTTTCCCGGGGCGCTAGAGCCGCGATCAGCGTCGGTGTTCAGTCCCGATGGACGCACGCTTTTGACCGGCGATCAAGAGCGCACGATCACGCTGTGGGACACCGCGAGCGGCCGCCGCATCGCCACCCTGACCACGCCCGAGCCGGTGATGCCGCCGGCCTGGCTGCGCGCCTTTTTTTCGCGCGATGGCAGAAAGATCATCGGCAGCAACGCCTACGACGTCTGGATCTGGGATGCCGCGAGCCGGCGCCTGCTGGTGACGATCCGGGGCGCGCAGGACCCGCAGTCGTTTGGGCTCTTGCTGTCGCCGGACTGTCGCACGCTGATCACCAGCGCGGCCGGTGCGTCGCTGCGGCTGTTTTCCGGGGCCGACTTTGCGCTGCGCGCCCGACCGGCGGGACATGCCGGGCAGATCCTATCGGGGCAGCTCTCGGCCGATGCCAGCCGGCTTCTGACCACCAGCGCTGACAAGACGGCCCGCCTGTGGAACGTCGAAAGCGGTCAGCCGCTGGATGTCTTGAGCGGACACACTGAAGCGGTGCTCAGCGGCGAGTTTTCCTCCGATGGTGAGCGCGTCGTTACCGCTAGCCGCGACGGGACGGCGCGCATCTTTACCCTGGGCGGTGGACAGCACCAGCTGCGGCTAGGCGGGCATCGCGACATGGTGCTGCACGCCACCTATTCGCCCGATGGTCGCTACATCGCCACCGCCAGCGCCGATCGCAGCGCCAAGGTCTGGGCAGCGGGGAATGGCGAGGAGCTCGCCAGTGTCACCCTGCCCGACAGCGTGCAAGCCGTCGCTTTTTCGGCCGAGGGCGAGTACCTGGCGACCGGCGGCGGCTACCTCGATCGCACGGTGCGCATCTGGGACTGGAAGCAGCGCCGGGTGGTCGTCGAGCTATCGGGGCACGGCGGGGGCATCACCGCGCTGTCGTTTGCGCCCGATCGGCGGCTCCTCGGCAGCACCAGCAGCGATGGCACGGTGCGCCTGTGGGACTTTCGCGCGGGGCAGCCGGTGTGGACGTCTCCGCCGCAGCCGGCGGCGCTGGCTCAGCTGGCGTTTTCGCCACGTGGCAACCGCATGGTGGTCAGCGAAGTCAGCGGGGCGGTGCGGGTGTGGGATGTGGCGCGGGGACAGGTGCTGTACTCGCTGCCCGGGGGCACCGGCCGAGGCGCCGGAGCCGCCTTTTCTCCCGACGGGACGCGCCTGGTGGTGGCCGGCCCGCGGACCCGCATTCTAGAAGCCGAGAGCGGCCGCGAGCTTTTGGAGCTCGTCGGCCACCTGGATGCGACGGGCACGGCCGGGTTTTCGCCCGACGGACGCAAGGTAGTGACGGGGGGCAGCGATCAGACGGTTCGCATCTGGGACGCCGAGAGCGGCACTCCGCTTTCGATCCTGCGGACCGGCGTCGCTGAGGGCGCGCAGTTTTCTCCCGACGGGCAACACATCCTGGTCACCCATCCCAACGACCACAGCGCCAAGATCTATCCGGAAGGGGTCGCGGCTCTGGTGCAGCTGGCCTGCGCCGTCCTGCGTCCCCAGCCCGAGTGGCCCAGCGTCGCTGAGCTGTGTCCGCATTAGGAGCTTGTTGCAGTAATCAAGCAATCATCAAAAATAAATAAAATACTTATATTTTTTAATACATCTTATTATGTTGATTTTTAGTTACCATGACAATTAGCAGCCTGCTGAAGCCTTGCTGAGCCAATACTGCAACACGCTCCGAGCCAGCCAGCCGCCAAGCGGCGGAGGCTACTGCACGACCAGCTTGCCGCGCAGCGGGCTGCCGTGGCTGGCGGTGCTGCAGGTGCAGGTGAACTCGTAATAGCCAGCCGGCGGAGCGACGAAGACCACGGCCTGGCTCTGCCCCGGCGCCACCCACGGACTGCGGGCGAGCACGGCGGCCTGCGCTCCTTCCGCGCTGCGATCACCGGGCGGAGCGGTCGCGGCGGCCAGCACGTCATCGACGTGGCCAGGCTGCACCAGGACGAAGTTGTGCACGCTGCTCGATCGGTTGTGAACCAGCACGCGGACCAAGGTCCCAGCCGGCAAGTACAGCTCGGGAGGCGCCGATCCGATGGTGGGTCGGGGCGCACTTACGTCAGGCAGCAGGGTCAGATCGAAGTCGACCTCGCGGGGGCGACGGTTGCAGCCAATAAGCAGCAGCGCGATCGGCAGCCAGACCCGAAAGCGCTTTCCGACCCGCCTCCCAGCGCAACGCGAGGCCTGTGTAGTTAAAGGGATCTGTCGAGCTGCCGTCACCGCGCTCCTACCCTGTCACATTCGTCGCGAAAGCGGAAGGCAGGGCCCAAAGGCGGGACGGAGGCGGGCGGCGGGACGGTTACAGGAGGGGATCGGCGCTCTTGCGCGTCGTCGCAGGCTTGGCCGCCGGCTTGTCTAGCTGCAGCAGCTCGTCGGCTTTTTCAGCGGGCTTTTCGGCAGGCTTGGCCGCCGGCTTTTCAGCAGGCTTTTCGGCAGGCTTTTCGGCCGACTTTTCGGCCGACTTTTCGGGGGCCGGGACTGCTTGCGACGGCGCGGGCTTTTCGGCAGCCGGAGCCTTTTCGGCCGACTTTTCGGCAGGCTTTTCGGCAGGCTTGCTGGGGGCCGGCGGCGGGGTCTGCGCGGCGCCTCCCGCGCTGGTGGCCGAGTTGTCGAGGATGTGGAACTCGACGCGACGGTTCTTGGCGCGGCCGGCGTTGGTCTTGTTGGTGGCCACCGGGCGCGTCGGGCCATAGCCCTTGGCTTCCAGACGATCCGGCGAGATGCCGCGGCTGACCAGCCAGCGCAGCACGCTCTTGGCGCGGCGCTCGGACAGGTCGAGGTTGCTAGCGAACTTGCCGCCGGCGTCGGTGTGCCCTTCGATGCCAACCCGCTTGATGGTGGGCACGGCGAGCAGCACATCGACCACGCCCTGCAGCACGGGGTAGCTCTTGGTCAGGATGTTGTCGGCATTCGGGCCGAAGAACACCTGCCGCAGGATGACGATCTGGCCGCCCTTGACCTCGACCAGCGACGGGCAGCCGTTGCGCTTGGGATCGGGGTGCGGCGCGCCGGCCTTCTTCGGGCAGGCATCCTGCACATCCGGCACCTGATCGCCATCCTTGTCCGAAAGCGGGCAGCCCGGAGCGTTGGGATCGGGGAACAGACCGGCCGGCTCGAACAGACACTGATCGAGGGCATCAACGACGCCGTCCTTGTCGCTGTCCTGGGCCGGGCAGCCCTTGCGCGCCGCATCCGCCTGCGGACCCTGCGGCACGTCGGGGCACTGATCTTCGCGATCGATGATGCCGTCGCCATCGCGATCCGGGGGCGGCGTGGCGGGAGCCGGGCAGCCGCGCTTTTCGGCATCCGGCCGCGCCCCCTGCGGTACATCGGGGCACAGATCTTCGCCGTCGGGGATGCCGTCGCGATCGCGGTCGAGCACCACCACCTTGGCCTTCGGCGGACAGCCATGGGTAAAGGCGTCGCCGGTGCGCAGGCCACGCTCGCGCGGGCAGGCGTCCTCGCTATCCGGGATGCCATCGCCGTCGGTGTCTTTGACCTTGGGCTTCTGCGGCTGACCAAACGGTGCGTAGGCGACGCGCAAAAGGGCCCGTGCATCCGGCGTACCCGGCTGACGCACAAAGCCCACGCCGGCCGCCAAGCCGACCTGGATCATGCGAGCGATGTTGTACTGGCCGCCGAACAGCGCCTCCAAGCTGGTGCCGTAGCGCGTGGCCGCCGTCTCGCCGCTCACCGTCGTCGAGATCAGGAATTCCGGACCGAACGAAAAGCGCCGCTCGGCATCGAAGTACGAAGCGGCGAGGCCGAGCTGAAGCTCGCTGCCGACGCGCGCGACATCGGCGTTACCGACGGCAAGCCCGTTCAGCACGGCTTCCTGACGAATCAGCACGCCCGCCGTCGTTGACCACAGCAGCCGTCGCCACAGGCCACCGACCACCACCTTGGGCAGCACCCGCACCTGCTGATCGCTCGACGTCGCGGGCAGGGCATCGCCGCCCCCGGCGCGCAGCGGAATCCACAGGTTTGCACCGGCGCTAATCGACACCACACTGCCCAGCGGCTGACCCCAGATGCGGGCCAGGGCGCCGACCCGCGGATCGCCGATGCTGGCGCCGTGTCCGGCAGGGCCCGTCTCGGCCAGCGTCACCGGCAGCGAGGCGGAGAGCAGGATGCGGTCGAGAAACGACACCGCTCCATCGATGTGACCGATGAACAGGTTCGAGATCAGCGGCGAGGTCTGCTGAAAGCCCGAGTCGGTCACCAAGCCCAGGACCAGCGGCTGGTGGGCGTAGTTCATGGTCATGCCGACCGCGAAGCGCCGCGTGGCGGAGTACCAGGGGTGGTCGACTGCAAAGGACCACTCGCCGGCCGCCGTCGGCTCAAAGCGGTTCAGCTGAAACCCAGAGAGCGGCTGCGCCTGGGCCGACCCAGCGAGCGCGGGGCCGACAGCCAGACCAGCCACTAGCGAAATCTGTATCGCGCGACGCACGTGAGTCCTCCGTTAGCCCCGGCGCCGCCGCGCCAAAAGAGAGAGAAGCAAGAGAGCCGCCGTGGCAAACCATCCCGCCGCCGCGCTGCCATGCGCCACCTGGCAGCCAAAGCCGCCGCCGGCGACGCGGTAGCGACCTAGCTGCACGGTCTTTTTGGCCTCGTTATCGGCGGGGTTGGGATCGACCGAGACGTCGGAAGCGACGCTGGCCTGCAGCACCAGCTGCGAGGGGCCCTTGCTGCTCGGGTCGCTCGGCATAAGCGGCGTGACCGCTACCTGGACTTCCGGCGTCGTCGCCCCGACGGCGATCGGCCGGTTGTAGACGCAGCGGATGATGTCGGTGGAAGGCGTGCAGCGCCAGCCCGAGCTAGCGGTGACCGGACCAACCGCGCCGCCCGACGGCACCTGGAAGGTGATGCGGATGCCGCTCGGAGCCGCCGCCGCGCCCTTGTTGGTGACGCTGATCTTGGCGGTCAGCGGCTGGCTGATGTCGGCAGGATCGGGATCGGCGCTGACCAGCACCGCGAGATCGGCGCTCGGGTTCGGGCAGGTGTTGGTCGCCAGGTTGCAGGCCCGGCCGCCGCAGTCGGCATCGCTCATGCAGCCGCACAATCCGCTGGCCAAGCAGGCCGAGCCCTGGCCGTTGGCCTGGCAGGCGCCCTTCTTGGTCGGCGAGCACTGCGCGCACTTTGCACCGTCGCCGCAGACGTCCTTGCCGCCGGAAGCGTTCTGGCAGTCGTTGTCGCTGCTGCAGGCATCGGTGCAGCGGTGCGGCGAGGTGCCGCTGTCGCAGACCGGCGCGTTGATCGTGCAGTCGAAGTTGGTCATGCACTCGCGCACCACGAGGACCGTCGGCTGGCTGGGCGGGGCTCCGGCGGCATTGGTCGAAAGGTAGGTCGAAGCGCCGGCTTCCGGGTGCGACTGCGGCAGCGCGGTGACCGCGACCTGGTTTTTCACCTGGCCGGAAGCGGTATCGGCGACGCGCAGCACGAACTTGGCGGCCACCGCCGCATCCTGGGTCGACAGCGTACCGCCTTGGGCCGAGCTTGCGCCCAAGCCAATGCGGATGCGCAGCAGGTTGTTGGCGGCGTCGTAATCGACCTCGTCATCGCCGGCCGCATCGGTCTTGCTGACGAAGCTGCTGCCGCTACCCAGCCGGACCGAGTCGCTGACGTAGCTCAGCCCGGGCGGCAGCTTTTGCTCGATGACCACGTTGCTGGCGGCATCGTCGCCGACGTTGCGCACCGTCACCGTGTACTCGACGCTGTCACCGGGCAGGGGCGAGGTCCCCTGCGGCACGGTCAGCGTGACGTCGAGGATCGGCTTCTTGCTGGTGATCGCCGTGACCAGCGCGCCGAGATAAAACGTGTCGTAGGTCGGTCCGTTGCCAGCCGACAGATCGACCGCCGCCGAGGTATCGCCAGCTGACAGCGCCGAGGTGATATCGACGACATCGAGGTCGATGCCCTGCATGCTGGCCATCTGGCCGCTCATCCGCGGCAGGTCGCCGGCGGCGCTCTGTGGCTGACCCAGGCGGCTGCGGGTGCCGTTAAAGAAGTTCAGATCCGATCCTGCTTCGCCGTCGGAAAGTCGCGTGCCCTTGAATGACAGAGTGTCGCCGGTCTTGTCGTGATCGGTCTCGTAGGCAATGACGCCAAGCTTTGAGTCGGCCGGCCCCTCCGTCGGAACGGCAAAGCCACGCACCGTGAAGTTGCTGGGCAGACCGACGGTCACGAAGGTCAGGCCGTCCCATACCGAGACGCTGCGCAGGCGCTCGCTGTCGCGCTTGTAGACGATGACCAGGCCCCAGCCGACGTAGTTGTTGTCGCTGTCGCGGTCGACGGCATTGGTCTTGGCGGCACCCGTCAAGCGATAGGCGCCCGAGCCAAGCTTTTGCACGATCGACGTAACGTCGGCGGTGCCCTGGTACGACTCGAAGGCGCGCTGGAAGTCGGTCCCGGCGGCGAGCAGCGTGTTCTGCGAGCCGGCGGTACCCGGACGATCAAGGACCACCTGCGAGTCGACCTGGGTCATCATCGTCTCGGTGCCCGACCAGTAGAGGCGGGCATAGGCGACGCTGGCCCCGTCGGGAAGCTGCAGCATGGCGACGCTGTTCGCCTGCTCGCGGGTGACGCTGGCCCCGCTCTGAAGCTGTCCTCCGTCATCGACGCGGAAAAAGACGTCGATCGAGGGATCGCTGACGAAAGAAGGCAGCGTGCTGACCTGATCGAAGCAGCGGCTGCGATCGACCGAGCCCTGGACCGGATCTGGGCTCTCGGTGCGGCAGTCGAAGCCGACGGTGTTGCCGATGATCATCACGTCGCCGCGCAAGTCGGTCTGGAAGCGCAGACCCGGTGCCGCCTGAGCCCAAGGGGCAAGCCCAAAGAGCAAGCACAGCGTGGCCAGAAGCGAGCGGCGAGACAGACGGGGGGACGGCATCAGAGCCCTCCTTCCAGGCGGACGGCTGGGAAAGCGGCGAGAGCTATAGGGGGGAGCAAGGCGAGAGGATAGATACGGGGGCACGCTCCCACTTTACCGCGCCGACAAGCGGCCGAGCAATCAAAATTTGCCCCGTTTCCGCAGCCTTGCAGAGCAGGGCGCGGCCCGGCGATCCCGGTTGAAACCGCGGGGTTTTGGGCAGGCGCAGGGAGCGTTTTTCGGGTCGAGCCGGGGGACGTTTGGCAGGTCGGGCCGATAGCCCGTGACCAGGTGGGCGGGGACGGTGTGGCCGAACGGTGTGGCCGAACGGTGTGGCCGGACTATTCGGGCAGCAGGTCGAGGATCTCTTTGGACTCGGGGAAGCGGCCGGTCTTGTGCTTTGAATACAGCAGCTTGCCATCGGCGATGACGTCGAACTGACCGCGCCCACCAATCTCTAAGACCGGCGCGACGCCGGTTTCCTGCTCAATATCGGCCGCGAGACTCGCAGCCCGGGGGCGGTAGTTTCACATCAGGCAGTACTTGATCACGACGCGCATGGGTCCCTCGCTTTCCTGTCGTTGCTTGGCAGACCGCAGTCACTTTAGCGCGCTTCGCTCGCGGGGGCGGCGGCGAATTGACAGCCTGGATCGCGGGATCGTATGGGTCTGCCGCGAAGGGAAGACATACGACGATGCTCAGACGATCCTGCCTATACCCGCTTTTGTGGGGCCTGCCGCTGCTCGGGCTTTTCGGCTGTGGGAGCCCAGCCCACCTGCCCGAAGAACCTGCCGCCGCCGCGACCACCGCCCCGCTGGTCAGCGAAGGCCGCGCCCCTCCCAGCGAGAGCGACAAGTCCAGTGACACCTTAAGTGTCACATTGACCGCAGCCTTCGGACCGGCCTGTACCGCCAGCCAGCTTGACTGTGACGGCAACCCCGAAAACGGCTGCGAGGCTGACACGCGGAGCGACCGCTACCACTGCGGGGCCTGCGGCCGCATCTGCCCGCCCGGGGCGGGCTGCTTCGCGGGGGCCTGTGGCGCCGCCTGTCCACCGCTTTACGCCGACTGCGATGGCAACCCCATAAACGGCTGCGAGAGCAAGAGCAGTCCCCTGGCCTACTACCGCATGAACGAAGGGGGCCTGGTCTCCGTCGCTGACTCGGCGGGTGTAAGCCCGCATTTGCTGCTCGATGACACCCAGGGCCCCCCTAGCTTTATCCCCGCTTCGCCGCCGGGCACGACACCGGGGGGCTATGCGCTGCACTGTCCTCTGGCCGGACGCATCTGCGCCCGCAGCGCTGGGTTGCTGCGTCTGCCGAGTGCGACCCAGCTGACGGTTCAGGCCTGGGTGCGGGCGACTGCTCTTCTGGGCTCGGCCGTCGCGCTCTACCCCTACCCGGCCAGCGCCGCCTTCTTTAGCCTGCAGACCGATGGCAGCGGCAACCTGGCCGGTCTGCTGTGGAGCGGCGATGGCTACAGCTATTCGCTCTCCGCGCCCGGCACCGCCACCACCCTGCGCGATAGTCGCTGGCACCTGTTGGCGATGACCGCCGACGGCAGCAATCTGCGCCTGTTCCTGGACGGAGCGCAGGTCGCAAGCCGCACCCTGCCCTACACCGCCATCCAGCCGGTGCGCAGCGGCTATCTGCAGCTCGTCAACACCACCAGCGGCGACGTCGACATCGACGAGGTCAAGGTCTACGCCTACGCCCGCAGCGCCGCCGAGATCAGCAGCGATGCCCTTACCTTCTGTCGCGCCCCGACGGGCTGCGGCAGCTGCACCACCGCTCCGGCCCACGCGGTACCCCTGTGCGAGGGCAGCCGCTGCAGCTTCCGCTGCCTGCCCGGCTGGGCCGACTGCGATGGCAGCGCGACCAATGGCTGCGAGGTCGATCTAAGCAGCAGCGCAACCAGCTGTGGCGCCTGCGGCAACGTCTGTCCCGGGGGCACCACTGCCCGCTGTCAGGGTGGCTTCTGCAGCGAGTGCAGCTGCGCTGCCGGCACCGCCAACTGCAACCGCGACTGCAGCGATGCCTGCGAGACCCGGATCGACAACGACCTGAAAAACTGCGGCGCCTGCGGTCGTACCTGCAGCCTGCCGCACGCCACCGCGGCCTGCACCGCCGGGGCCTGCGCCGTCGGACGCTGCGAGCCAGGCTGGGGCGACTGCGATGGCAAGCCAGACAACGGCTGCGAGACCGACCTGACCCGAAGCGGCGATCACTGCGGCGCCTGTGGCCGGGGCTGCGGCAGCGGGGGCCTGTGCGCGGCCGGCACCTGCGAAGCCGGAATGTGCAGCAGCAGCGTCCGCGACTGCGACGGCAGCCCAGCCAACGGCTGCGAGGCCGATGTCGACTCCGACCCGCGCAACTGCGGCGCCTGCGGGCGGGCCTGCCGCACCGCTCCCAACGAGCAGACCACCTGTCAGGCCGGGGGCCTATGCAGCCTGGCCTGCCTGCCCGGCTGGGGCGACTGCGACGGCAACCTAACCAACGGCTGCGAGACCGATCTATCGTCTGACCCCGCCCACTGCGGCAGCTGCCCCACCGTCTGTCGTGTCGCCAACGCCACCGCGGCCTGCAGTCCCACGTCCGGCTGCGGCGTCGGTCGCTGCAACGCTGGCTGGCGCAAGTGCGGCGCGGCCTGCGTCGGCCTGTACGATCCCAAGGCCTGCGGCCCGAGCTGCCGTCCCTGCCCGACGGTGCCCAACGCCTATGCGACCTGCAATAGCAACTACTGCGGCTTCACCTGCAATGCTGGCTACCACGACTGCGACGGCAAGCCCGAAAACGGCTGCGAGTCGCTGAGCGAGCCGGTCGCCTGGTGGCGCATGGATGAGGGCTACGAGCGCACGATCAGCGACTCGTCCCGGGCCGGCGTCGTCGCCAGCCTGCGCGGCTTCGATGACCGCTTTAGCACCGCCCGCTCGCCCGGCTCGACCGATGGCATGTCCGTCGAGTGCAACTGGAGCGGCGGCAGCGATGGCGGACGCTGCATGGAGGCGCTCTTGCGCTGGCAGTGGGACTGGCCGTTTACCCTGCAGGCCTGGATCCGCAGCAAGGCGGTCACCAGCACCGTCGAAGCCGTCAACATCAGCAGCCATGTCAGCCTGTCCATCCTGCCCGACGGCCGCGTCGCCAGCGTGACGCAAAAGACGATCACCGGCACCACCAATGTCCTCGATGGCGCCTGGCACCGCATCGCTATCACCGGCGATGGCAAGACCACCCACGTCTACGTCGACGGCTTCCTCGAAGGCAGCGGGGCCTACACCTCGATCCGGCCCGGCTTCGATCCCGCCACCGTCTACATCGGCAAGGGTCTGCGCGGCGAGATCGACGAGGTCAAGATCTACAACTACCCCCGCACCGTCGCTGAGATCGGCGACGACGCCCTCACCTTCTGCCGCGCGCCCTAGGTTCGCAGAGCGCGCTCAGTCGCTGTCGCGGCCTGGCTCGCCAGATGAGGGAGCCGGGTCGCGGCGGGGCAGCGTCGGCACTTCCGGGAAGACCCAGGCCTTGGCCAGGTCGGGCCGGGCCCGTCGGCTGGGACTGGGGATGACCACCTCGCGCCGACCGCTGCACTCGCGGGCGATGGTGTCGGTATCGATGCCCCAGCCGGTGTCAAAGGCCCGCTTGCGCAGCTTGCGATAGGCCACGGCCAGCGCATCGCTCTTGACGTGCAGCTCAGCCCCTAGCTCGTACGGCAGGCGCGGCGGCTGCTGCGCTTCGACGATCGGCGCATCCTCTTCAAAGATCTGCAGCATGCGCCGCGTCGCATCGCCATCGGCCCAGCCAGCGCGAAAGAAGTTGCGTAGCTGCAGCCACAGCGTGCGCGTCGTGCCGTCATCGACCGGGACGTTGGCGTCGTAGACGATGGTGCGCCAGCCGTTTCCCAGCTCCAGATCCAAGCGCGTGATGTGCGGCATGTAGACCGCGACGCTGGCCCGCACTTCGTTCTTGCGCTTCTTCTGGATCAGGCTCCACAGCCCACGTGGCCGCGGCGCGGTCAGCACCACCGTTCCCGCCGCCGACCAGTCGCCGTGCTGGACCTCGTACTCGGGGATCTGTGGCTGCTCGCGATTGCCAAACGAGCGGCGATGGACAAACGGAGTGTGCGAGATATCCAGCCCGTTCTCGACGACGCGCGAGTAGTGCGCATTCCACATGAAGTCGCCCCACAGCGGCCGGAAGCCGGGGTCGTCAAACTCGGGCAGGGCGGGGATTGGCGGGCGCTCGCTCTCCGGCAGATCGCCCAGAAAGACCCAGACGAAGCCGTAGCGCTCGACGGTGGGATAGGAATCGACGCGGGCTCGCTTAGGCACCGGCAGATCGGGGGGCGAAGCCGGGATCTCAGCGCAGCTGCCATCGGGACGGAACGCCCAGCCGTGATAGGGACAGCGCAGGCAGTCGCGATCGTCGCTGGACCCAGCCGGGCTGGCAGCAGCCAAGGTATCGACGCTGCCATCGGCCAGCGAGCCACCACGGTGGATGCACACATTCGAAAGCGCGACGACGCGTCCCGACCGCGCGCGGTAGAGCGCCAGATCCTGACCCAGCACGCGCACCTTGCTGGGGTTCGGACCGATCGCGGTCGACAGCTCGATCGCGTACCAGAAGTTCTTCAGCATGACGGAGACCTCATCCGCATTGAGACCAGAATACGAGGGCGGGAGCCGCTGCACAGCCCCTTTGCCACACCCCCGGGCACCGATAATAGGCATTAGATGCCAGAGGCTGCGCAGCATCGTCGGAAAGCGACAAAGGAGGGCTGGCGCACCGGGCTCAAAAGCCCTTTACCCAACCCGACGCTCTGTTATAAGTGCCGCACGATGCCTCGCCGATCCGCCTCTGCGCCTGATGCTCGCGCCGTTCTCGATGAGCTGTTCGCCCATCCGCCCGTCAGCCAGGCCGAGCTACAGCAGCGCCTGGATCGCACCAGCACCCAGGATGTGCGCCGGCTGCTTATCGATCGCATCGTGCGCGGTCGCCTGCGCGAGGCCGACAGCGATCTGATGGTCAGTCTGTTTCATCTCGTTGGGGTGGGGCGCGACTGCGAAGTCCTGGTCGATGCCGTCGCCGACGCCCGTCGCGAGCGCCATGTTCGGGCCTGCGCCCTGGCGGTGCTTTTGGCCGCCGATCCGACGTACAGCGAGCGCCTGCGTAAGGTGGTGCCGGCCGACGATCTGCTATCGCTAGTCGCCGAGCCGCTGGCCCAGTTCATCTTCCAATCCGAGGCCAATCCCGACGATGGCGAGGCGCTGGTAGCCGCGCTGGAGTCGGTGCCCGCCGAGATGCTGCTGCCGCTGTTCACCCAGCTCGAACATCGCCGACGTTACGGCGGCGTGCCAGCGGCCGTGGCCTACGAGCAGGTGCTGCGACGTCCTGATCTGGCAGCCCTGCATCCTGAGATCCTCAACGCCCTGACCGAAGAGGGCGGCCGCGACGCGGTGGGGCTCTTGGAAGGTCTGCGCCGCGATGCCAGTGAGCCAGCCCAGCATCGCCTGCTGCAGGGCGTGCTGATGCGCCTGCACACGCGCACCATGGAAGGCCGCACGCGCCTGCCGGGATCGACGATTGCGCACATCAGTAGCTGCGATGGGCAGAGCACGTTCTTTCTGCTCGCCGATCGCAGCAACCTCGATGGCACGCATACGCTGGCCCTGCTGTGCATCTCGGCGCAGCACGGCATCCGCGATGGCCACATCTCGACGCGTCAGCCAGGGACCCAGGCCGATTACCTGCTGTCACGCTTCACCGCCGAGGCTGGCGTCGAGTTCGTGCGCGTCAAGCTCGACCAGGCCAATGCCATCGTGCAGAAGACCCTGCGCGAACATCCCAGCGCCCCCGACAGTGTGCAGGCCGTGCTGCGCTTCTTCGGTCGCAGCGAGCCGGGGCCGCTGCCGCGAATCGCCAAAGCGACGCGCGCCACCCTGGCCCAGCTACGCACGCAGCTTCAGAAGCGACCGTACGATCAGACCTGGCTGATGGATGGCGCTGATCTGGCCAGCCTGCCCGTGCCGCCGCCGCCGCGCCGTCAGCCGACCGTCGCTTGGTACAGCGAGTCCTGCGCCGCGCTCGCCGGGCGCTCGGGCCTGGGGGATCGCTTGGTGGCGATGGCGACGCATATGGCCTTCTGGCATCAGCTGCGCGGCGAAGCGGGAGCCGCGGGGCTGTGTCTGGCCGCTGCCGAATCGACACGCGAATCGCTGGGCGAAAGCACGCTCCTGCGAGTGCTGCTGGAGCGCTCGGTGGGCATGGCGCGCGGTGGACTCGCGAACCAGGCCAGCCCGTCGCCCCCTCCCCCCGTGCCGCTTGGCGATCCGCTGCGTCGCCAGTACATCAAGTCGAAGTTCTTCGTCGAGGTCGAGGCGCCGCTGGGCCGCGATCTGGCGCTGCTCGATCTGACCGAGGCCGCGCTCTTGGCGCTGGAAGCGGCGATGGGCCTCCTGCCCAGCGATGCCCGCCCGCGCGAGGACGATCTGCAGCAGGCGGCCTACGCCCTCGCCGTGCTGTTCCGCGACTACATCCTGCACAAAGAGCCGCGCGAAGCCGCCGTGCTCAGTGAGCGCATGACGGCAGCACTCGCCGTCACCTGCCGCCCGCACCAGGCGCCAGCCGAGCTCTTGGGACGCACCGTGCTGTCAGCGCTGGTCGCCTTCGTCGATGAGATCTGCGGCAGCTGCAAAGTCGGCTGCCTGCACCGCCCGCGAGCCAAGGTCGGCGCGCCCTTCTTTTCGACCGTCCACCCCGCCGGCGATCACCTGCTGCCCGCCGTCACCCTGACCCGCGAGCGCAGCCCCAGCCGTCGTCGCGCCACCGGCACCGACCAGTCCACCCCCGATCTGCGCCGCGAGCGCTAGCCACACCGTAGAAAGGCGCTGAACGCCGACCTACTTTTTGGGTAGGCTATCGAGCTCGCTCCAGCGCGCGTACAGGCGGTCGACCTCGGCGCGGGCGCGCTCTAGATCGGCAAGCAGGGCGGGCACGGCAGCGGCGCGTTCACGATACAGAGCGGGATCGTTCACCTGCTCTTGCAGCGTGTGCACCGCCCCTTCGGCGGTGAGGATCTTCTCTTCGATGCCGGCAAGCTCGATGCTCTCGGCATAGGTCAGCTTGCGCGTGCCCTTGGCGACACTCTTATTCGCTGCCGACGCAGCGACCGGCGCAGCCTTGGGTCGCTCGACTTCTTCTTCCGCCGACTTCTGCGCCGCCAGGCGATCTTGATAGTCGCTGTAGTTGCCTTCGTAAAACGTGACCTGGCCGTCGCCGGAAAACGCCAGGATGCCGGTCGCGACGTGATCCAAGAACCAGCGATCGTGCGAAACGACGAGCAGGCAGCCCGGGAACTCGCACAGCGCCTCTTCCAGCACACCCAGCGTGAGCAGATCCAGATCGTTGGTCGGCTCGTCGAGCACCAGCAGGTTGCCACCCTGCCGCAAGAGCTTGGCTAGCTGTACGCGATTGCGCTCGCCACCGGACAGCGTGCCGACCTTGGCATCGACGAAGCGATCGTCGAACAGCAGCATGCGCAGGAAAGACCGCACATGCACCGGGCCGTCTTCCAAGAACACGCTGTCGCTGTCGCCGGAAACCTCTTGCAGCACGCTGCGGCTGTCGTCGAGATCAGCGCGTCCCTGATCCAAAAAAGCGATGCGCGTGTTCTGCCCGCGGATCACCTCGCCAGCATCGGGTGCCACCTGACCCAAGATGGTGCGAACCAGCGTCGTCTTGCCCGCGCCATTGCCGCCGATGATGCCGATGCGATCGCCGGGCTTGAGGATCAGGTTGAGGTGCGAAAACAGCCTCTTGCCACCCAGTGACTTGCCGAGCTCGCGCAGCTCCAAGATCGTCTTGCCCAGCCGGCCGCCCGTCGGCAGGCGCAGGATCAGGCGGCGGTCGAAGGCGGGTTTTTCGTCGTGCTTGGGCTTGTTGTCGACGGCATCGTTGAAGCGATCGATGCGCGCTTTCTGCTTGGTGGTGCGGGCCGGGGGACCACGGCGAATCCAGTCGATCTCGCGCCGCACAAACATCGCCCGCTCGCGCTCGCGCGAGGCTTCGTTGTCGAGGCGCTCGGCCTGTTTTTCTAAGAAGCGGCGATAGTTGCCCTCGTAGGCGTGCAGCCGGCCACGATCGAGCTCGAAGATGCGCGTGGCGACGCGATCGAGGAAGTAGCGATCGTGCGTCACCAGCACCAGGGCGCCGGGCTGGGCGCGCAGCCGGGTCTCTAGCCACTCGACGGTGCGCGCATCGAGGTGGTTGGTCGGCTCGTCGAGCAACAGCAGCTCAGGTCGCGCCAAGAGCGCCGCCGCCAGCGCCACGCGACGCCGCTCGCCGATCGACAGGTTGCCGATGCGGGCGGTAAGCGGCGGCAGCTCCAGCGCCGCAGCCATGCCGCGAATCTCGTGCTCGACCTCCCAGCCGCCGAGCTGGCCGATGCGCTCGTGCAGCTCGGCCTGACGCGACAGCGCGGTATCTCGGGCGCGGCCCAAAAGCGTCGTCAGATCCGCGTTCAACCGATCGAGCTCAGCGACGGCGGCGGCGTGCTTGCGCAGCCCGCCACGCAGCACCTCTTGCACGCTGGCATCGGGAGGCAGACGAGGCTCCTGCGGCACGTACTCCATGTCCAGGCCGCGGCGACGGGTGATCAGGCCTTCATCTGGCTCGGCCTCGCGGCGGTCACTGCCATCGGCGGTATCAGCGGCAGGCAGCGCCGAGCCTACAAGGAGCCGCATCAGCGTCGACTTGCCCGAGCCGTTAAGGCCGACGAGCGCGATGCGATCCGACTCGTGCACCGCGAACGACACACCGCGCAGCACGTGGTGCTCGCCGAAGCTCTTTTGCACCCCCTGCGCCGTCAGAATGGCGGTCAAGCGCTAGCCTGCCGCGTGCTCGCCGGCCCCACCGACGAGCGGAGTCGGGCTCGGGGCGGGGCTGGCATCACCCCGTCCGGCCTCGCGCATGGCGCGATCGAGCACGCCGTTCACAAAGCCCGGCGACTCGGATGTGCTGTAGCGCCGCGCCAGCTCAATCGCCTGATGCAGGATGACGCGCGCCGGCGTATCGAGGGCAAAGACCAGCTCGTAGCAGGCCAAGCGCAGCAGGTTGCGATCGACCCAGGACATGCGCGACAAGCGCCAGTTGCGCGAGCAGCGGCCGAGCAGCGCGTCCAGCCGATCACGATGGTCGTAGGCGCCGTGCACCAGCTCCTCGACGAAGCGGCGCAGCTCCAGCACCTGCGGTGACAGTGGCTCCTGCTTCTTACGCTGGCGTTGAACAGGAGGATCTTCCGCGTCGCTCCCGGTCGCGTCGGACTCTTCGACTTCCTGATCGCTGCCGAACAGGTGCTGGAAGAAGAGGTTCAGCCCATCCTCGCTGGTCAGCTCGGGCTGGCGCTCTAGGAGGCAGAGGATCTGCAGGGCGATCTCGCGCCCGCGTCGCCGGCTACTCATGCGCCCGTGCCCCGCGAGCGGCTGCTGCCCGAGACAGCGGCCAGCTTGCCGTAAAGCGAAACCATCTCCAGCGCGGCGAGCGCGGCATCGGCGCCCTTGTTGCCAGCCTTGGTGCCCGCCCGCTCGACGGCCTGCTCGATGGTGTCGGTGGTGAGGACGCCGAAGATGACCGGCACTTGGCTGTGCATCGCGGTCTGGGCGATGCCCTTGGCGGCTTCCCCGGCGACGTAGTCAAAGTGCGGCGTCGAGCCACGGATGACGGCACCCAGACAGATGACGGCGTCGAAGCGACCGCTGTCGGCGCAGCGACGGGCCAGAGGCGGGATCTCAAACGCGCCGGGGCAGCGCAGGACGGTGACGCTCTGCGCCGTGCCGCCGGTGCGACGCAACACATCCAGCGCCCCTTCGATCAGGCGCTCGACGATAAAGGCGTTAAAGCGGCTGGCGACGATGGCGACGCGCACGCCACTTGCGCTGATATCGCCGCTGAGCTCATGCACCGGGAGCGACTCCGGGGACTCGGCTGGTTTCTTCGGCATGGAGGATTCACCTGGTCGGGGACGAATAAGGAAAAGAACGGGTGCGGCTGGGCTCGCTACGGATAGTTACGGAATCTGCATTCCGCCCGAGACGTTGATCGTCTGGCCCGTGACGTAGTCGGACAGCGGCGAGGCGAAGAACAGGACGGCGTTGGCGATGTCCTGCGGTCGGCCAAAGCGGCCCATCGGGATGCGCGACAGCGTCGCCTGCCGCTGCTCTTCTGGCACGCCGAGCACGTCACCGGGCTTCTTGGCCGCGGTCATGCGTGTCTCGGTAAAGCCGGGGGCGACGGCGTTGACGTTGACGCCGAAGCGCGCCCACTCCTGCGCGACGACGCGGGTGACGCCGACGTTGCCCATCTTGGCGGCGACGTAGTTGATCTGGCCGGGGTTGCCGCGGATCGCCGCCGTCGAGAAAAAGTTCACGATCTTGCGGTGGTAGCGGACCTGGCCGTGCTCTTCCAGCTCGCGCTTGCCGACCTCGCGCAGATAGGGCGCGGCGGAGCGGATGCAGTTGAAGGTGCCGGTCAGGTTGACGTCGATGACCAGATCCCACATCTCGTCGGTCATCTGGTGGCACATGCGGTCGCGACTAAGGCCGGCGTTGTTCACCAAGATGTCGAGCTTGCCGAAGTGCGAGACGGCCGTCCGCATCAGCTGATCGGTGTAGCTGGGCTCAGTGATCGAGCCGATCGAGGCGATGGCGCTGCCGGCGCGCAGCGCGTTGCACTCGGCGACGGCTTCGGCCGCGGGCTCGGTATCGAGATCGTTGATGACGACGCAGGCCCCGGCCTGCACCAGGGTCACCGCGCAGGCCCGACCGATGCCGCGACCGGCGCCAGTGACGACGGCAACCCGGTCGAAAAGCAGTCCCGAAAGACCTGAAAGAGCGGCAGCCATTTGCCCCGATTCCACAGACATGGCGCGCAATCTATCACAGCTTCCTTTCCTGGGGCGGCGTGCTTTAGACTGGCGGGATGAAGCCTGCTCTCGGTAACTCGGACTCGCAGACC
Organism: uncultured Myxococcales bacterium; assembly: GCA_937952145.1. Classification (GTDB taxonomy): domain Bacteria; phylum Myxococcota_A; class Polyangia; order Palsa-1104; family JAEUJZ01; genus JAEUJZ01. The sequence continues at coordinate 11,161 of CALFYE010000469.1, read as the reverse complement.
GGCCTCCTCTGTCGACCCCAGCGACGCTCGTTCCTACGGCAGTCGCTTCCCGCGCTCGCGCCCCTTGCGCTCTTCGTGCTGCCGACGGCGGCACAGGCGATGCGGGTCGCGGTGCATGTTCCGGCGATCGAGTCGGATCTCAAGATCTCCGAAGGCCGACGCAGCAAGTTTCACGAGACGCTGGTCGCCGGTCTGAGCGGCGCTGGCGGTGATACCACGGTGCTGCGCGCCGATGAAGTGCGCAGCCGCTTGGCCGGCAAGAGCGAGCTTCTGACCTGTCAGTTCGGGGCCTGCCTGGGCAAGGTGGCGAACGCGCTCGACGCCGACCGACTGATCGTGCCGCGCATCGGCGTGCGCGATGCCGTCGGTGGAGCTTCGTACAAGATCAGCATCGCGGTCTACGATCGGGCCGGCAACCCGCTGCCGATTACCGGCAACGACTCGTGCGGAAGCGATGTGGAAGGCTGCGTCCTGGCCAAAGCGCTGGAGTCGATGCGGCGCTCGACCGCGAGCATCGCTGGCGAAGTCAGCAAGCCTGCCGCCAGCGAGCGTCCGGCGGTAGCCGCCGCTCCCAGCCCCGGCCCCGGCGCAACGACCGGCATCGGCACCGCAGCGACGGGCGGCATGGCCACCGCCCCCAGCGGCCCGGCAACGAGCCCCAACCCGACGACGAACACGCCGGCCCCGACCTCGCTGCCCAGCGCTGGCGATCCCGGCAGCCCGGCGGGCGCTAGTGGCAGCGAAGGTCCGCAGCAGCCAAGCCCCTATGCCAAGGTGTTCCACTACGGCTGGATGGTGGCGGCGGGCGCGACAGCAGCCTTCATCGTGATGTCGATTCCGTTTCTGGCCTACTCGGGACGCGATGGTCAGACGACCTGCGGCGCTGACGTGCCCTCGTCGCGCTGCCCGACGATTTATACCGGCAACCTCGGCGGTGGCCTGGGACTCCTCCTCGGTGGCGGCCTGGTTAGCGCCGGCGTGTTCGGGGCGCTGTTCTACCTCGACCACAAGGAACACAAGCGGATGAAGGACGGCAAGTTCGTGTTCCTGCCGCCGAATCTGCTCGTCGGCAGCCAGGGAGTCGCGATGACCGGCGGCTTCCGCTTCTAAGACCGACCTCTGGCCCCGGCGCGGCCCCCGACCCACCGCGTCTGAATCCCAGGCGTCGTGCGCTCGTCTCACCAAGCACTGGTCATCCACCGCTCCCCTCGTTCCCTCCCCCGGAAGTGCGTGCTGCAGCCCCGGGGCCCCCAGGGTGACCGGTTGTGACAGGAGGTCTAAAGATGTCCGCAAGCGCTCTGGCCAAAACGGCGACGGTGTTGTCCCTGCTGGGACTCCTCCACTGCACCTCCGGCAACCCGGAGTTTCCCGAGGGCGGCATGTGTCAGCCCGGCGACCGAAGCTGCGGCCCGCCGCGCGATCGTCCCATCGCCATCGTCTGTGGTCGGGACAGCAGCGACCGCATTATCTCAATCGAAGAGCCCTGCCCGCTTTCCAGTCAGTGCGAGTCCGGCCGCTGCCTACCCGGGGACGGTCAGCCCGCCTGTCAGAAGCAGGCCGACTGCGGCAGCGGTCAGAGCTGCGTCCCGCTCGTCGCTGATGCTGGCGCAGCGCAGCTTGGCACCTTCTGCGTTCCCAGCCAGCCCGCCCCCGCCTCGGTTCCGCCCGGCGGCACCTGCACGCGCGACAGTGACTGCACCACCTATCGCTGCCTGCAAGGCGCGACCCGTCGCTACTGCTTCTTCGCTTGCCAGAACGACACGGACTGCGGCCTGCCCGTGACCTGCCGGCCATCGAACATCACCATCAGCGGAATTCAGGGTACAGTGCGCGCCTGCGGTAGCTGATTCGATAACCCCATCCATCGCAGCGGGCGTCTGCGCGCACAAGAGGCCGTGCCTTGCTACAGCCAAAAGAGAACCGAATGGCGGAACAGAAGTGTCGAGAGTGTGGTCACGGCAATGGGGCGGCGGCCTTGTTCTGCGATCGGTGCGGCCGGGCACTGCACGCCCAAGATCGCGATCCGCTGGTCGGTAAAACCGTCGCCGAGCGCTACCACTTGCTCGAATGCATCGGGGCCGGCAGCGCCGGGGTTCTCTATCGCGCCGAGCACGTCACGCTGCGCCGCCGCATTGCGCTCAAGCTTCTGCACAAGCACCTCGCGACGCGCGATGACGCGGTCGAGCGCTTCCGCCGCGAAGCGACGACGGTGTGCGAGATCGACAACGAGCACATCCCGCAGGTCTTCGACTTCGGCCGCTCGGAAGACGGGCGGCTGTTCTTCGCCATGGAATTCTTGGAGGGCGAGACGCTGGCCCAGGCCATCGCCAAGGCCCAAAAGGGTCAGCTCGCGATTGAGCGCGTCGTCGATATCCTGTCGCAGATCGCCGATGCCCTCGTCGATGCGCACACCCTGGGCTATGTGCATCGCGATCTGCGGCCGCGCAGCATCTTTTTGACCAAGCGGCGCGGGCGGGGCGACTTCGTCAAGCTGCTCGACTTCGGCCTGGCCAAGCTCGTGCAGCCCGAGGTCGATGCGCAGCGCACCGCCATGGGTATGACCTACGGCGATCCGCGACGCATGGCGCCCGAGCAAGCCCGCGGCGATCAGGTCGACCGACGCGCCGATATCTACTCGCTGGGCGCCATCGGCTATGAGCTTCTCACCGGCCAGCCACCGTATGACGGCAGCGGACCTTTTGAGATCCTTGGGCGAGTGCTCGATGCCCCGGTGCCGGCGATTCGCACGCTGCGCCCCGACTGTCCGCCCTGGCTGGAGTCGGTCGTGCGCACCGCCCTGCACAAAGCGCCGGGCGACCGGCCGCAGACCGTGACCCAGCTCCTCGATGCGCTGGAGCGCAAGCAGGTCCAGCCCGGTGCGCCACCCCTCCCCGGAGCGGCCCGCGTCGCCACCCTGCCCCCCCAAGCGGCTGCGCCGAGCAGCCCAGCCAAAGCGGGAGCGAGTGCCCCCGCGGCCTCCCCCCGCCCTGCCGCCACGGAACTAGAGCCGATGTCACAAGCGAGCAAAGGTCCGCAGTCCACCCTCGCCATGCCGACCGTCGTCCCCGCCCCGAACCCGGCGACGCCGGCGAACACGGGGACAGGACGGGCGACGATGTCTTATCCCGCCGTGAAGCCGGTGCGCCCAGCCACCTTTGGCGTGGGTGGTCCGGCGGCAAGCCCAGCCAAACCGACCACCAGCAGCGACGAGCTTCGCCTGCTAAACGAGCGCGTCCCGCCCGCCGCCAGCCCACCCGCCGCGACGGCTGCGACCCCAGCCAAGCCAGCCGCGACGGCTGCGACCCCAGCCAAGCCCGCCGCGACGGCTGCCAAAGCGAGCCCGACCGCCAGCCCCGCCAAGCCCGGGGCACCGACGGCCAGCCCCAAGCCCATCGCTGCCGCCGTGAAAGCGGCCGCCACTCCGGCCAAGGCGGTGATCATCAAGCCCAGCGTGCCATCGCGCTCCGATCCCACGCCGCGCACCACCGCGGCCCGCATCGAGCAAGAGGCCGAAGGCTGGCTGGCCACCGCCCAGACCTTCTTCGACGAGCCGACCAACGAGGAAGCGCTGCGCGGGGTCAAGGAATCGAAAGAGGCGGAAGACGCCGCGAACACCCTGCTCGGCACCACCGCCGGCCTGGATACGGGCGAAGATGCCGCCGCCGATCCGGGGGACAACGACACGCTGCTGGCGCTGTCTGCCCCGACGGCACCTCCGGCGGCTGCCAAGGCCGCACAAAAAGCGGCTGGCCCGACCCCGGTGGTCAGCAAGCCGGCTGCCGCCAAGGCCGGCGCCACGCCCAGCCCGGTTGCCGCAAGCCCCAGCCAGCCGACGGCGGTCGCCGCGCCCAAGCCCGCCGCCAACGAGACCTCGGCCAAGGTGGCCGCTGCCAGCTCAGCTGCCGTCGCAGCCAAGCCCGTCGTCAAGCCCGCTGCCGTCGAGCCCAGCCCGGCTCCCGCGGCTGTCGCGCCAGCCGAGCCAAGCCGGCCACAGCACCCGGCGGTAGGCGACGCCGGCTCAGCTAGCCTGGCACCGGCCGCCAGCACCGCTTGGCGCAAAGATCCCGCCCCGGCCCAGCCGATGGCCGTAAGCAGCCCGGCCGAGGACGACGAGGCCCACGATCCCGATGCCACCCTGCCGCAGATCAAGTCGGAAGCCGAGCCAGCCCCCTCGGGGACGTCGCCTGCGCCATCTGACGATGACACCATCCGCCACGCCAAGGTCGTCGTCGCAAGCCCCACCACCGCCAAGGTGACCAAGGTCGCGGCCGAGCCTGAGCCCGCCGCCGAAGCCGAGACCGAGTCGAGCCAGACTCCCGAGAGCGGCCCCCCGGCCGGACTCAACCAGGTCGAGACCGCCTGGTTTGCCAAGCCCGCCACCACCGACGGCTACGCCGAGGACGAAAGCTACACCATCACCCGCAAGAAGCCGCCGATCTGGCTGTACGCCGGCGCTGGGGCCCTGGTGCTGGTGGGCGGTCTGATCCTCTTGTCCGGCGGCAAGAAGCCCGCCGAGACGCCGACCCCGACGCCAACCCCAACCGTCAGCGCAGCGAACCCCAGCCCGACGCCCGCCCAGGGCACCAGCCCGGCCGGAACCGCGAGTCCTACCTCATCCAGCAGTGCTGCCCCGACCCCGGTGATCGTCGAGCCGCTGGGACAGACCAGCAAGCCCGCTGAGCCCGTCGCCGCCAAGCCGAGCGAGCCCAGCCCAAACCCCAGCCCTCCCACGGCCGCCAAGGCCGAGCCCATCGCCCCGCCGGAAGGCCCGAGCAAGCCCGTCGTGCAGCCCCTGCCCCCGCCAGGGCCAGCAACGGCAGCCAAGGCGCCCGCCGCTCCGACAGCCAAGGCCGCCGAGCCGGCCAAACCGGCCCCGACCGAAGCCCCAGCCAAGCCGGAAGGGCCCAAGCTGGCGCTCGCGACCAAGCCCGCTGCCAAGCCAACCCAGGCCGAAGCCAGCGAGGCCCCGACCAAGCCCGCCGCCAAGCCCGCCCCCAAGGCTGCCCCGCCGGCCGAGGGTCCTGCCCCTGCCGCCAAGCCTGCCGCGGGTGGTAAAGGCGAAGAGCTAGCCGCGCTCATCAAGCTGGGCAAGCGCCGCCTCGACGATGGCGAGACCGACTCGGCGGCTGGCCTGTTCGCCCGCGCCGTTGAGCTCGATGGCAACAACGCCGAAGCCCTCGCCGGCCTCGGCTCTGCCAAGTACGAGCAGGGCGAATACGAGGGCGCCGTGCGCCACCTGCAGAAAGCCGCCCGCCTCGCGCCGCGCAAGACCTCGACGCAGGAGCTACTCGCCGACGCCCTGTTTAAGGCCAAGCGCTACAAAGAAGCGGCCGACACCTGCCGCAAGATCCTCAAGACCGACCCTGGCTCGGCCCGGGCTAAGCAGATCCTCGCAGGCGCCGAGAAGCAGCTCGGCGGAAGTCCTTAATTCCGTCGCTGCCGGGCGTGGGGGGCTACGGCCAGCTGACCTTGAGCGCTTCGGCGGTCTGCGGGCCGCAGATGCCGTCGTCGCCGCCGGGGCCAAAGACGTCCTCTTGGAACTGCAAGAGGGCGCGCAGGCTGCGCGGGCCGCAGGCGCCGTCTAGCTCGCCCTCGTAGTAGCCCAGGTCCTTGAGCGCCGACTGCACGCGCTGGGTGCGCGGTCCGGCCGAGCCGAAGCGCACGCGCTCGCTGCCCGGCTCCAGACCCAAGAGGGCGACGCGCTCGATCTCCGAGCCGCTAAACAGCGCATAGCCATGGCGCACCTGCGACAGCGGCCAAGCGCTCTCGTGGAAGGCCTTCCACGGTCCAGTGGCGGGCTGACCGTCGCGCGACTTGCACTTGGGAAAGCCGACCACCACCTGACAGCCGGCCGAGGAATAGTCGCTGTCCAAGCCGGCACACCAGGCCGCGTGCAGGTTGTCGGCGGGGTTTGTGATCTCGACGCGATCGAGCGGGTCGTAGTCGAGATCGTCGGCGGTCCGACGCAGCGGCCGACTGGCGGTCTGCTGCCAGGCCTCGTGTCCCGTCGGGCCGAAGCCCTTGTGGCGCCCGCGGCGATAGTCCTCCCAGAACCCCGACAACAGCTGGTTGCAGCCGACGCCGCCTCGCTTGCGCGCAAGCTCAATGTACTTCTGGTGCGGCACCGTCGATCCTGGAAAGACGGCGAACGTACCGCGGCCTGGCCACCACTGGATGATCGTGCAGCGCGGGTGCTGATAATCGACGCGGCTGGCGTTCATGCGCTGCGTGTCGCGGAAGGCGTGGTCAAACGGCGACAGCGGCAGGCAGCCGCGGACACCGACGAAGACCAGGGCGTTCTTGTCGATGGGAAACTCGTTGGCTTCACACAGCGACAAGAGGTGCTCGGCTTTTAGCTCAAACATCGCGGACTCCTCGGCCAATGGCGGGGCCATCAGCGGCTCGGGGGTGGGGCGGGAAAGCGACGGACCTGGCGACGGAAAAATGGCAGCCACTCCGGGGTGGCAAGACCCGACGGACGATCGAGCGCCGCCTCATCAAACCAGGGCGACAGCGCCGGCTCTCCCAGGTTGCGCAGAACGTGAAACTGCTGCGCCGGCATATAGCTCTGGCCGATCAGCAGATAGCGACGGGCCGGCTGCCCGGGCTGCGCCGCCCCCTCTGCGACGTCAAGCACCAGCACAGCATGGCCCGGGTGCCCGCCTTGGATCAGCACATCGCCCGGCATCACCGGCCCCGCGGCCAGCGGAAGCTCGGCCTGCAGCGACGCACTGCCTGCCTCGGCAAACACGCGGACCAGGTAGCGATTGAAGTCAGCTCGCGAGGCCCCGTGATAGGTCAGAGCCCGCGGCTTGCCAGGGTCGGGGTGGAAAGCGATGAGCTCAGGCTTGCCGAGAGACAGCAGGTACTCGGCCTGCAATCGCATCACCGCATCAGCGCACTGCTGCAGGTCACGGGGCGGTACATCCAGCGCCACCACCGCCGCGTGGACATCCTGGCGCGCCTTCTTACGACCGTCGAAGAGCAGCACCGGCGAGTCTGCCGGAAGCAGCGGTAGCTGTCGCAGCCACGCGGCAAAGCTCCGCGCCGGCACAGTCACCCGGCTGGCCCCCGCTGGGGGAGAAAACCGACGCTCCAGCGACTCGCCGCGAGCGGCATCGGCCGGACTTAAGAACAGATACGGCGGCGGGTTTCCGACCGGCTGCGCCGCCACCCCATAAGGCAGCAGCAGACACAAAAGCGGCAGCACAGATCCGACCCAGCGCATGGCTGCGCCTGATCTTATAAGAGTCGGCTCAGCGCCGGCATCGTCAGGTTGAACCCGACGGTGAGCAAGAGCTCATGCCGCACGACATCGCGCAGGCTGAGGATCTGATGCTCCAAGTTCACACTAAACAGCGTGCCCAGAAACATCGCGCCAATGCCGTGGCGCATGCCCACCGCGGGATTGAACACCACCTCGCCCTCGGCCTGCGCGTTCTGCACGCCACCGACGACAAAGCGCGCCGAATAGGTGCCCAAGGCGAACATCATATTGCCGTAGCCAACCCCCATGCCCAGCGACACCAGGTGGCCCTGGCGGTGATCGTAGTCGCCGGGGGGCGGCACCTGGCCCGCCGTCGGGTCGAAGCGTCGGTACTCGTAGCTCAGCTCGGGACGCAGCCACAGCGTGTTGACAAACAGGCGCTCTAGCGTGTTGCGCCCCGGCCAGCCGATCAGCGCCCCGCCTTGCACGTGCAGCGCCAGGCCCGGTGGCATCTCCGACGGAGACTGCGGCATCAGCGCGCCGATGACGAGCTGCGCCAGAGGGAAGATGTAGCGCGGACTTGCCGAAGGTGGCGTGTACGGCGCCGGCTCCCCCGCCCGGGCCGGACGGGCCGCGAGCAGACCGATCACCACCACCAGCGGAGCAAGGCGCGAAATCAAGAAACGTAAGCTAAGCCGAGACACGGCCGGCATTTAAGCGGAAGGTCGCCAGCCTTGCAACGCAAGCTCGCGGCCATGGACTCACCGCAGCCGCGCGGCGTCGTGACCGGGGGCTGGCGGGATCGTTTGGCTACGAGCGCGCGCGCCCGGCCCGCAGCGCATCCGCTTCACTGCGGGTGATCACGCCGTCGGCGTTCTGATCGATGGCGCGCAGCAAAAGATCGACGGTAATCGGCGAGGCCGGCGCCGACGTCAGCTGCGACAGCGCCGCGGCGAGCTCGGTCTTGGACAGCGTGCCATCGCGATCGGTGTCGAGCTGTTCGAAGTGACCCAGCTGCGCGAACAGATCCTTCGAGAAGGAATCGACCAGCACCACCTTCACCTCGCGACCGCTGCCCTCGCCCGGCAAGCGCTCGGGATGGGCCTGGGCGTACTCGATCAGCGGCTCGATGCGATCCATGCCGGTCATCAGGTTGCGCACCAGCGCTATGCGATACAGACGCTCCGGGTCCAGCGGCTCGCCCGCCACCTGCACAAGCTCGTGCTCTGGCTCACGCACCGCCATGCGATCGTCGACGTGCAGATAGGCTCCCGAGCCCCCCGTCGACCGGCTCCGCGTCGAGCGAATCGCCTTGGCCAGCACCCGCCCCGCGATCTGCACCACCACCACTTCGTTGTCGAACGGCACCTCGGCCTTGAGATCGCCGTAAGTGAAGCGCCCGCGATACTCGCGATTGCCGCGCACCCCCCCGCCGTTGAGCAGGCAGCCCTCGGCCGACTCCGCATCGCGAATGCGCGACGACAGAAGCGTCGACATCGAGGTCTGCTGAGAGCGCGTCCCCACCGATGACAGCACCTCGCCCGGCGGCAGCAAGAGCAGCGTCGCCGCCTCTAGCTCGCGCACCGCCTGCATGCGCGCACTCACCCGCGCCCGCAGCCCGTCGTCCTCGGGATAGTCTTTGGTATCCAGCAGCCGCAGCCGCACCGTCGGCGCATCCGGCAACCCCGCCGCCTGCGCCTGCGCCGGCCACTCCAGATCGATCACCGCCGCGTGCTCGGCATCGCAGCCCGCCTTGACGAGCTGAATCCCCGCCACCTGTTCCAGATACACGCGGTGCTCGTGCCCGCCGATCAATAGCGGCATGCGCGCCGCCAGCTCACCCGGTAGCCCCGACAAAAGCTCGCGATCCAGCTCAATGTCCTGATGCGTCAGCGGCAGCACCACCGCGCAGCCCGCCTGCGACAGCAGGTAGCGAGCAATGCGCAGCACCGTCTCATTCGCCGGATCGATCGCTCCCCCGCCAAACGGCGGCCGCCGGTACTCCGAGCCGTTGTGCATCACCACGCCCAGCAGCCCAACGCGCACGCTGCGCCCCCCCGGCGCCGTCACCTCGACGACGTCAAAGGCCGGCAGCGGCGGCTCAAAGCCATGGATGTTGCTGTTCAGCCACACCCCGGCAAGCTCGCGCGTGCGCCCCCGTAGCTCGTCAATCGGGATGTCATCTTCATGATTGCCAAAGCAGACGTGCGTGACGCCGATGAGGTTCAGCGCATCGATCATGCCCCGCCCCTTATCCAGGCTCGACAGCATGCTCGGCGCCACAAAGTCCCCCGCCAGCGTCACCAGCATGCGATCCGCCGGCTCCCGCCCGCGCTCCGCCTCGACCAAGCTCTTTAAGCGCGGCAGGTTCTCCAGCGAGTACACATCATTCACACACACCACCCGCAGCCGCGGCCCCCGCCCCTCACCACCCACCACCGCCACCCCACTCTTATCGTCTCCAGATGCACTCATGATTGGAAGGCTGCATCGTAATGTAAGCGGCCGGCGAGCGCGGGGTTTTTCGCGGCGGCCATGTGAGGGATCGCCGACTCGCTTGAGCCACGTCGCTCACAGCGCCACCGCCTGTTCAGAAATCTGTTGAGCCCTCCTTGGCAAGCTGCTCGAATGGATGCAAGGTTGTTCCCTCATCTGCCTCCCCACAAACCGCGCCGCACAGCAGGGCTCACACACAGATAGGGCCATCATGTACCATCCTGCAGATAAACCAACATTGGCTAACAACCTCCCAAAACCGCGAGAGATTGGCGAGCATGAGCTAGAGCAGATCCGGCAGGAATCCCGCCGTGATCGTGAAGCGATGGATACACTTGTGCGGAATATGCAGTCCGTGAGCTCTGGCGATCTCAAGATTCGCCTCAAATAGACTATGCCTGCCACCCATGGGAGCACCTTAACTATTGAGGTGGTTCCGTTCTCAGTTACCACACTAAGAGATACTATTAAAAAATATTGCGCCTTGGGGGATGCAGGACTCCCCGAGCAGGCACAATACCTTTGCGCATTTTTGTCGAATGACGAATTGGAAACCAAGGCTCTCATCATAGAGCATCCATATACCGATCGTCACTACAGTGAAGAATACCGCAGTTACTATTCTACCATATTTCGCCCACCGCCTCCCAAAACTACCCGCATTCATTTCTTTCAGAAAGAATATAATCAAGCACTATTTGAATCACTCATCACTAGAGCTGCAACTGATGCCATTGGCTATAAGGAAATTACCGATGAGCTCAATAATGCATATCTAGGTTTTATGGTCTTGCGTCCGCTTCCTAGTGCACCGATCGGTCGAACGATTCTCAGACCCTTCGGCAAGGTCGCTGAGCGCTGGTACATTCAGCCTGCGCATCGCGCCCACTTGGCGGGAATTGAATTAAGGGTGCGCGGTGTTCCATTTCAACAGCAGGAAGTTGCTGTTGGCGTATGTGCGACAACGGCTATTTGGGTTGCCTTGGCTGCCGCCGCTCGCTCTGCTGGTCATCGCAGCCCGACGCCAAACCAAATCACCGAGGCAGCAACTCGCCACATTCTCACCAATCGAGCCATGCCGGCGGACGGGGGACTTGACCTCACGCAGGTCCTTGAGAGCATTCGGGCCAATGGATATGAACCCTATCTAATGAAACCCGAAAATGTATTTGATTTATTCACTGCAGCATTAAAATGTTACTTGTTATCCAATATTCCAGTAGTGCTGCTTCTAAATACACGTCCCTATTATCACGCCGTGACCCTGGTTGGATATCGTGCAGCAGGAGAATCTTCAGGAAAGGTAATTCACATTAAAACAACAGACTTTACATTAAAATCTGTTGCCGTGTCGAAATTCTATGTCCACGAGGACCGACTTGGGCCATATGCCAGAATGAAATGGCTATCTCCGTCAGAGCAGGAGGAATCGGGCAGTCCTTCGGCTGATTTACCAGC
>CALFYE010000468.1 GCA_937952145.1 uncultured Myxococcales bacterium | reverse complement strand
GCATCGAGCGCCTTCTGCACGTCGCCGAGATTCACGATCGAGAACTCGCGCGCGAAGACATTGTTGAAGCCGCGCTTCGGCATGCGCATGTGCAGCGATGAGCCAATCGAGTGTCGCAGAGCACTTGCTCCCATTGCCACTTGTCTCCGTGTTCTTGGATAATCCAAGCGACAGCAAGTAGTGCTGGCGCTTCGCCTCGTGCCACTCCTTACCAGTCTTATACTGCCGACCGAGCAAATCGCCCATGATCTGTGCATGGCACTCTGCAAACGGCATGATTTCAATTCTCAAAGTGGCGAGCCCATCCAGGATTGCCTCATAATTATAAGCGTCTTGCTTGTCTTGCTTGATGTCGAACAACTTCTCGGCGTGAGCCGCAACGCTGGCCGATAGCAAGATATGGTTCCCCCGTTGCGCACTGAGCTGATGCAATCGCTGACAAACCATGCTCAAACGCTTCAAACCATAGAGGGCGTTGGTATCAAAGGCCAACCGGACCAGAGGAGCACGAAGGAGTTCAGCGGCGTCATGCGTCTCCATCCGAATCCTCCGGCTCGACAATGTCAAAGAACTGAGCACTGGTCAGCAATTCGACATGGCCAGTGTCTTTGCGCTGGACGAAGAACACACCGCCGCCTTGCGGGATTTTCATCTTATCCAAAATCCTCTGCGGGACTTGTACCAGCCCTTCGCCGCTGAGCCAGCTCGGCGGCGGTTTCTTTCCATCGCGCGGTTTCACGAAGGGCTTATTCTCGGTGAAGATGGCGGCTTCACCGACTGGCCGCCGCTCCAGCTTGGGTCCCTCCGCCTCCGCGGATAGGCCGTAAAAGAAGGCATTATCTCCAGCGCTGTCGTTCTCAAACCCCACTGAGTGCGTGGTTAGTACAAACTGCCTGTTTGAATTGGTCGGTCGCGTCAGTGATTGAAATGCGTCCCGCAAACGCATCTGGTGCGTATAGCGCAGGTTCAACTCGGGCTCTTCGATCAAGGCGAGCGATGCAGATGAAGATGCAAGAGTCCCGATCAGCGTGATGATCTGCTGTACGCCGGCCCCGAGCATATGGATGGGAATGCGGCGCGAACCCTTCTGAATCACAACCAGCCTCGCACGCTGGTTATGGCGATCATACTCGGCCGCCAGACGGCCGCCCTCAAAGAAGGCAGAGAACGGTTCCATGGCCTCTACAAAGCGTTCCCAGGATTCACGCTGAACGGGCTCAGATGCCTGCTGTGCATCGTAGAGCTTCAAACAGAGTGCCGCCGGGATACGATCCCGATACGAGTAGGGATCTCGCTCGTTTTCTGCGCCCGAAGCGCTGCCGAGTAGATCACGACCCACTGGGATGAAAGCACAACTCCTAGCTAGCTCACCAAGTAGGGCCAACGGGAGCTCGGTCTTTGGGCCTGTTGCCTTCGGTACGAGCGGCACGTCATTGACTTGCCAGCGACGAAGGTGAAGCTCCGTCCCGCCATCGCCGGTCGGCACAAGCGCCAACTCAATATTGTGCACTCCTGCCGTGGATGGTTTCAGACCAAGACTGCTCAAGCGATCCAATGGGATCTCTATGCCTGCCGCTAGGCGGATGGGGGCACGCTTCTCGACGTGAAAGAGCTCCGGAATAGGTTGACCAAGCAAGCGCTGCTGGGGGGCCAAAACCTTGGACAGGGGCAACTCGGGGGCCAACGTGAACGATGGGAATAAGGAGGACGCGAACGAGGTTGGCCAAGTCGTCAACAATGGAATCCCCGCAACCGATGTCGACGGATCTCCGTAGTAGGGGGCTAATGAGTCAATACTAGAAGACTGAAAGAGCCCAAGGGCCTCAAAGAATACCCCGATAGCCTCGAGCAGGTTGGACTTGCCGGCGTTGTTGTCTCCATGAATGACATTGAGGCCGCCTAGATCATGCAAGCGCAGCCGACGCTGAAGATTTTTGTAGCCCTCTACCTCGAACCAGACCAACCGCATGTTCTTTTCCTCAGACGGAGCCTAGTTCGATGAGCACCCTTCGGTCAAGGGGCTGATCGCGCCTTCGGCCTAGCGGTTCAGTCCAAAGCAGGGCGAAAGGAGGCGAGCACACGAAGCAGAAAATCTGCGCGGCCGAGCAACGTAGGCGCAGGCATGACAGAGCTTTTAAAGCTTCCTTACAATTTTATCATGGGCGCACTCGATGGGGATCGCTTCGTGTAGCCGGGACGGTAGAACCACCGTTCCCGACATGTCAAGCCTCAGTAGGCTGAGCATCGGGCCGTGCTTTTGGCCCGGCTGGCGCAGCTCAAGCGCTAGGCCGCGCTGCTCACCGGCCGGGCCTGGCGCGAGCGGCGCTCACGACCCCCACTATCGAAGTCCTCAGGCCTCACCGTCCCTGGCGCCGCGGTCGTTTCGCGGGGGCTGCAGTTCGCCCATGGGCGTAGCGGCCCCCATTCAGGCCAGCCTGGCCGACCGCTGTGGGACAGCGCTGACAGCAAATCGCGCTGATGCTCACGGTGACCGCCGTAACTCATGGGCAGTGCCGATTTTTGTCTAACCCATGCGCTTCCATCGTCACAAGATGCGTGGTAAGCATGCGTCCGCACACTAGACCAACACAGTCAGGTTCTCCATTTTGCCCAAAGTAGCGTTGCAAGGACAATCAGATGACCATGCGACTCAGTGCCCAGCAGGTCTTAGATGCATTCGTCGCCCGCTCACAACATCATGAGACTCACGTCGTATTCGGCAAGCGGGGAAGCGAGGCTGCCAACGACGGCTACGTGCGTGTATGGGGACCCAGCGCCGAC
>CALFYE010000467.1 GCA_937952145.1 uncultured Myxococcales bacterium | reverse complement strand
GAGATACATTGGCGTGACTGGAGTTCAGACGTGTGCTCTTCCGATCTGGCGCCGATGCCAAGCTGGCTGCCCAGCATGACGTCAAACGCGTGGGGGGGAGCGCAGCGCGACTCATAGCCCAGCTGAACGCCGGTGAACTTCTTTTTGCGACCGGCCTTCTTCTCATAGCGCTCGGCGACCAGCTTGGCTACCAGCTTGCCGAGGTCGACCTTGCCCAGCGAGATGTGGCCGTGCTCATCGCGCGTCGTGCTATCGAGCGCATTGTCCGGCAACAGCTCAGCCAGTCCCTCGGCGAGCACCACGGTGCCGTAGTGCTTGTTGTAGCGGCTCTCGCGGACATGCACGAGGTCGATGATGCGGTCCGCCAGCTTGTGCAGATCGAGACGACCACCGCTGCCCAGGGTATCGCCGACGTCTTCGGGCGCGACGACCAAGTTGGCTTCGCCGGCGATGGCGACGCCATACGACAGCCAGCCGGCTTTGCGCCCCATCGTCTCGATGATGTAGTAGGCGCTGGTGGCGATGGCGTCGGCCCGCAGGTTCTGAACCTCTTTGGCCATGAAGTCGACAGCCGTAAAGAAGCCGAACGTAAAGTCGATGCCGCTGTAGTCGTTGTCGATGGTCTTGGGCAGGTGAATGACCTGCACCCGTCGAGCTTCAGCCGGCAGAGCCTTCTGGTACTCGAAGATCAGGTTGGCGGTCTTCAGCGTGTCATCGCCCCCGATCGAGAGCAGGGCATCGATCTCAAGATCAATCAGCGCAGAGTAGACGTTGCGCAGCCGCGTCGTCTTCTGGGGATTGCCCAGGTCCGCGACGGTCTCGATGCCCTTGCCGGGATTGGCGCGCGAGGTGCCGATGAGGATGCCGCGGCTGTTGCGCAGCCCGCGCAGATCTTTTTCCGTGAAGATGCGGTAGTGCGTGTCGGGCAGCAGGCGGTGGGTGACCGGGTGGTAGTCCTGCAGGTTGGAGTAGCCATGGAAGAAGCCGAGGACCTCGCGGCCGTCTTCGAGGAACGACACTGCTGCCGCCCCGATAACCGCGTTCGCCGCCGGAGCTGGCCCGCCCGCGAAGATGATGCCGACTCGCCGAATGTGATCGCCTTTGCGCATGGCCAAAGTTTCGCCTAGTCGCGATCAAAGGCAAACCTTTCGCCTAGCTGGGCGCGCGGCGCGGTCCGATCAGCGCAGCTACTTGCGGCGCGTCACGAGCGGCAGGATCAGCGCCACGCCACCGCCGATGACAAGCGCACTGCCCACGCCGACCATCACCCCACCCGGCACCGCCGTGTCGTAGACCCGACGGCACAGACTGGGATCAGACAGGCCCGCCGTGGCGCAGCTTCCGTTGGCAGCCAGCGCCGAGGCACCAAAGCCCAAGAGGATCGCCCCCAGCGAAACCCCCGACGCTCCCGACGCCAGAAGGACGACGTTGCGTCGGTTCTGTCCGCTCTGTCCGCTCGCCACCGTCGCGGCGCCTGTCGCAGGCCCGCCGCTCGCGGAAGGCAGCGGCACCAATGCAGCTTCGACATGCGCGGTCTCGTCGCCTTTGACCTCGATCTGTCCGGTGTAAGGCTGGTGGCCGGCGTGGTGGATGGTGATCTCGTAGCTTCCCGCCCACAGCTTGTGCGAAAGCGGCGTCAGGCCCAGCACGCGCGAACCAATCCGCAGCTCGCCGCCTGCCGGCTCCGACACCGCTGACAGCGTGCCACGCACGCGACCGCCGCCCGTGGTCAGGACCTGTGTGATGGTGTCGGCCAGCTTGGTTGCTACCTGCTCACCAACGCAGCCCACACAGGTTGCGCTGGCGCTGGCAGCGACGTCATCGACCTGCAGATCCAGCAGCATGACCTCGATGCGCAGCGTCTGATCTTCGCGACTGATCGCCACCTTCAAGATCGACTCGACCCCATAGCGCCCGGCCACTCCCTTAAGGCAGGTCTCACTGGCCGCGGGGCCGATCGGACACGACGCGCCCTGACTGTCGTAGGCCACCGCCAAGCGCCCCGGCAAGAGCACATAGCTTTCGCGCTTGAGCGCCGCCGTCGCCGCCTGCGTCAGCGGATCGAGCAGCGGATCGAGCAGCGGACTGCCCGTGGACTCACTCGCGGTAGCCCCCCCGGGCCCTGCCCCGCCGAGAATGTTCGCGGGATAAGCATCGACGTAAAGGACCGCAGCCGGCTGACTCACGACGACTGCATCCGAGCCCTCTTTGAAGCGCAGCTCTGAGAGCCGAGCCGTGCGCGCGGTGACTTCGGTCTCGGCTCGCCAGCGGCCCAGCGTCACCGCCACCCGATGACGGCCGGTGCGCACCAGAAGCGGCGCCGACAGCGGTGCCATCCCGACCACGCGTCCATCCAGCTCGACGAGAGCGCCCCGCGGAGCCCCCACGCTGACCTCGGCGGCTGGCGAGAGCGGCAAGCGCAGCAAAAGCTCCAGCGCTTGCGCGCGCTGCGGGGCCCGGCTGTCCAAGCTGGGATCGGCTAGCACACGTCGCCACAGATCCTGCGCCTCGACGCCTCGTTCCTCCGCCGCCGCCAAGAGCGCCAGACCATGTAGCAAGAGCGGCTGCGGCTGCGCCTGATACGCCTGTGAGAGCAGGCGATATGCCCCCACGAAGTCGCGGCTGTCGCTTGCCGTCTTGGCTTGCGCCAGCACTGTCTCGACGCTGTTCACCGGCCGGGCAACGACCGGCTTGGGCTTGCCCAGCGGCTGCCCCACCCCGACGAGCGGCATCGCCAAGAACGCAAGGCAGGCGACCAGCGTGAAGACAGGGCGCAGCATCGTGAATGGACGGCGTGGCGACAGCGAAGTGTCAGTATCGCACGCCGGAAAGGGGCTTGAAAACATCGGCGCGCCCCAGGCTTTTCCTTGATAATGGCGGGCGGCATGAAGCAGGTCAGCAAGCTCAGCAAGCGAACGCGCTCCTCGACGACGAGTCGGCGAGCCGCGTCCTCCCGTCGCCCCCGCGCCGAGGTCATCGCGCAACCGACTCCAACCACGGACTCTGCAGCGGACAGCCGCTTCCTACGGGCCTGCCGCAGTCAGCCCGTCGATTGCGCCCCGGTCTGGCTGATGCGACAAGCCGGACGCTACCTGCCGGAGTACCAGGCCACGCGCAAGCGAGCCGGCGATTTTCTGACGCTGTGCCGCACGCCAGAGCTGGCCTGCGAGGTCACGCTGCAGCCGATCGCGCGACTGGGCGTCGATGCCGCCATCCTGTTTTCCGACATCTTGGTACCGCTGCCCGGCATGGGCATTCCGCTGTCCTTCAGCGAAGAGGGCCCCAAGCTAGAGCCGGTCCGCAGCGCCGAGGCCATCGCCGGCCTGCGCGTCGCGACGCCGGAGGACTACCCCTACGTGCCCGAGACGGTGCGGCTGTGTCGCAAGCACCTGCCAGCCGGCGTCCCGCTGATTGGCTTCGCCGGCGCACCGTTCACCCTGATGTCCTACGCCGTCGAGGGACACACCAGCAAGCAGTTCACCCACTGCAAGCGCCTGATGTTCGCCGCCCCCAAAGAAGCGCATCGCCTGCTGCACAAGCTGACCGAGACGGTGATCGTCTATCTGCAGGCCCAGGTGCAGGCCGGGGCACAGGCCCTGCAGATCTTCGACTCGTGGGTCGGAGCACTCGGGCCCGACGACTTTGCCGAGTTCGCGGCGCCCTATGTGCGACGGATCTTGGAAGCGCTTCGCCCAAGCGGCGTGCCGCTCATCTACTTTGCGCACGGCGGCAGCGCGCTGTATCCGCTGGTCGGCAAGCTCCCCGCCGATGTCTTTAGCGTCGACTTTCGCATGCCGATCGATGAAGCGCGCCGCCAGCTAGGCCTCGTGCGCCGCCCGACCGGACGCGGTGCACGCAAGCCCGCCGCCATCCAGGGCAACCTCGATCCCATCGCGCTTCTGGGTCCCAAGGCCGGCATCGAGCGCCGCGTCCGCGACATCCTCGCGCGCGCGCCGCGCCGTGGCTTCATCTTTAACCTCGGACACGGCATCGTCCCCGAGACTCCCGTCGAGCACGCGCAAGCGCTGGTCCAGCTTGTCCACAAGCTCTCAGCCGCCCCGCGAGGCGCCCGCGCATGACGCGTGTCGTGGTCATCGGCGGCGGGGCCGGCGGCCTAAGCTGTGCTTTGTCGCTGCTCGATGCTTATCGCGCGCGCGGTGGCCAGATCAGCCCTACCCCGACAAGCGATCCGCAGAGCCGAGGCCCCGGTCTCTCCGTCTATGTCCTGGAAGCCCGCGAGGGGCTAGGGGGCCGCGTCGGCAGCGAGCACCACGGCAGCTTCGTCATCGAGACCGGCGCCGCCACCGTGCAAGAGTCCGCCCCTGGTCTGCGCGCGCTCATCGACCGCCTCGGCATCGCTGACGAGGTCGTCTATTCCGACGAAAAAGCCGCCCGCCGCTACGTCTATCGCCAAGGCCGGCTACGTCGGCTACCGATGCGTCCGCCTGAGCTCTTGTCGAGCGATGCCTTCTCGGTGGCCGCCCGGGCTCGCCTTCTCTTGGAGCCGCTGATTCCAGCCCGTCCACCTTCGGTCAGCGACGAGAGCATCGAGGCTTTTTTCACCCGCCGCATCGGCCCGCGCATGACCGCCGAGATCGTCGAGCCGGCGCTCGCCGGAATTTACGCCGGCGACATCGCCGAGCTCTCGATGCCGAGCGCCCTACCCCGCGTCTGGCAGATGGAGGCCGAGCACGGCAGCCTGCTCAAAGCCCTGCGCAAAAACCAAGCTACGCAGAAATCGCAGGCCAGCGGTGCTGCCGGTGGAAAGCCCGTACCCGGCTCGGCAACGCGCCTCTTCGGCCTGCGGGGTGGCCTCGGTCAGCTGATGGGGGCCATCGGTCGCGCCATCGAATCGGCCGGCGGCATCGTCCGTCCGCTCAGCGCCGTCAAGGCCATCACCCAGCCCGGCGATGCCAGCAGCCGCTATCGCCTGCGCCTGCGCGACGGCCAGATCGATGCCGATCGGCTGGTCCTCGCCGTCCCGCCGCCCGAGGCGTCCCGCCTGCTGACCCCGCTCGATGCGCCGCTGGGCGAGCTCTACGCCGGCATCAAGATGGCGCCGATCGTCGCCATCTCTCTCGGCTGGCCACGCGAGCAGGTGCCACATCCGCTCGACGGCTTCGGCTTTCTGGTGCCGCGGAGCGAGCGCATGCGCGACGGCCTGCGTCTGCTGGGCGCGCTGTTTATGACCAGCGCCCTGCCCGACTTCGAGCAGGCCCCCAAGGGCCAGGTGGTGATCCGCGCCATGTACGGCGGCAGCCACGATCCCGAGGTCGAGCAGATGGCCGACGGTGCGCTCCTTGAACAAGTGCAGCGCGATCTGCGCACCACGCTGGGCATCTGGGCCGAGCCGCGCTTCATCCACATCCAGCGCTGGCCGCAGGCCATCGAGCAGTACCGCCTGGGTCACGCCGCCCGCGTCGCCGACATCGAAACGCGCTTGGCTCAGCTCGGCCCGATCTACGCCACCGGCGCTGCCCTGCGAGGTGTCAGCGTTCCCGACGTCCTGCGGGCCGGGGGCGAGCTGGGTCAGCGCTTGGCGAGCGAGCTGCCACTTACGTAGCTGGCGCTCTTTCGCGCCGCCCGCTGCGGTGACTGAAGCGCGACAGCGCCAAGTACACCACCGGCGTCGTAAACAAAGTCAGGAGCTGCGAGATGATCAGCCCGCCGACGATGCTGATGCCCAGCGGCCGGCGTAGCTCGGAGCCCACGCCGCTGCCCACTGCCAGCGGCAGCCCGCCAAGCAGCGCCGCCAGCGTGGTCATGAGGATCGGCCGAAAGCGCTGCAGGCAGGCCCGATAGATCGACTCACGCGGGGCCAGCCCCTCGTCGCGCTCTAGCTCCAACGCGAAGTCGATCATCATGATCGCGTTCTTTTTGACGATGCCGATAAGCAGGATGATGCCGATGAGCGCGATGACCGAAAACTCAGTCCGGCACAAGAGCAGCGCCAGCAGCGCGCCCACGCCCGCCGACGGCAAAGTCGAAAGAATCGTGATCGGGTGGATGTAGCTCTCGTAGAGCATGCCGAGCACGATGTAGACAACGAAAAGCGCCGCCAGGATCAGCGTCGGCTCGTTCGCCAGCGACGATCCAAACGCCTGCGCCGAGCCCGCAAAGGCCGCACGAACCGCAGGCGGCAGCCCTAGCTCCCGCTCGATGCGATGCACCGCGTCGACCGCTTGCCCCAGCGCTACCCCCGGCGCGGTGTTAAACGAAATCGTGATCGATGGGAACTGCCCCTGGTGATTGACCGACAGCGACGTAAAGGTCGGCTTGGGACGAGCCACTGCGGACAGCGGCACTAGGTTGCCGGCCGGAGCCAGCAGGCTGCCTCCCGCGCTACTCCCCGTCGCGCTGCCGGCGATCGATGTCGCCCCTCCGGCGGCGGGCAGCACCGAGCGCACATAGATGTGCTGAAGCGCCTCGGGCCCGGCCTGCAGCCCCGGGCTGACTTCCAGCACCACGCGGTACTGATTCAGCCCGGTGTACATCGTCGCCACCTGCCGCTGCCCAAAGGCGTCGTACAGCGCATCGTCGATCGAAGACGGACTGACCCCCAGCCGCGCCGCCGTATCGCGATCGATGATCACGTCTAGCTGCAGGCCCGAGGTCTGCTGATCGCTCGCCACATCGCGAAGCTCGGGCGTTTTCTTCAGGCGCTCCAGCACGCGCGGCGCCCAGGTGTTCAGCTCTTCCAGGTTCGCGTCCTGTAGCGTGTACTGATACTGCGTTCGCGTCGGTCGCCCGCCGATCCGCACGTCCTGCTGCGACTGCAGAAACAGCCGGATGCCTTCTAAGCGCGACAGCTTGGGCCGCAGGCGGGCGATGATCTCGTCGGCGCTGGCCCGGCGGATTGGCCGCGGCTTGAGCTCGATGAACATCGTGCTGGTATTTACCGAAGCCCCCGGTCCCGCGCCTAGGAAAGCTACCGACTGCCGCACATCCGGGTCAGCCATGACGATCTGATTCACCGCCGCCTGCCGATCGCGCATCGCCGGGAACGAGATGTCCTGCGCCGCTTCCGCAAAGCCGACTAGCTGCCCGGTGTCCTGCTGCGGGAACAGGCCCTTGGGCACGACGTAGAACAGATAGACGCTCAGCCCCACCGTCCCCAGCGTCAGGGCCAGCATCAGCCGCTGATGCCGCAGCACCCAGACCAGCCCAACATCGTACAGGTGCAAGAGCACTGCAAAGCCTCGCTCCAGCGTGCGGGCCAGCCAGCCTGGCGAGTGCGCCGTCTTTTCGCGACGCAGCAGGCGGGCGCACATCATCGGCGTCAGCGTCAGCGACACCACCGCCGAAAACGCCACCGCGGTGCTCAGCGTCACCGCGAACTCGCGAAATAGCCGCCCGACGATGCCCTGCATGAGCAGGATGGGAATGAACACCGCCAGAAGCGACAGCGTGATCGAAAGGATCGTAAAGCCGATCTGGCGCGCCCCACGCAGCGTCGCTTGCAGGGGCGGCACGCCGGCTTCGATGTAGCGGGCGACGTTTTCGGTGACGACGATGGCGTCATCGACGACAAAGCCGGTCGAGATGGTCAGCGCCATCAAAGACAGGTTGTTCAGGCTGTAGTCGCACAGGTACATGACGCCGAAGGTGCCGATCACCGACATCGGCACCGCGACGCTGGGAATCGCCGTCGCCCGCCCGCTGCGCAGGAACAGAAAGACCACCAGCACGACCAAGATCACCGACAGAAAAAGCGTCGCTTCGACCTCGGCCACCGAGGCGCGGATGGTCTGGCTGCGATCGAGCGCGACCTGAATCGCAATCGCCGGCGAGATCGATCCGGTAAGCGTCGGCAAGAGCGCCTTTACGCGATCGATGACCTCGATGATGTTGGCGCCCGGCTGACGACGGATGATGAGCAGCACGGCGCGCTTGCCGCTTGACCACGCCGCGCTGCGATTGTTCTCGACGTCGTCGATGACGCTGGCGACATCGCGCAGGCGCACCGCCGCACCGCCGCGATAGCTGAGGATCAGCGAGCGATAGCTCTCGGCCCCCATCAGCTGATCGTTGGCGGTCAGCACCCGCTGCTGGCTGTCCCCCGATAGCGCGCCCTTGGGCTGGTTCACCGTGCTGCCAGCGAGCAGCGCCCGCACATCCGACAGTCCCAGCCCGACCCCGGCCAGCGCGTCGGGATCGACCTGCACGCGCACCGCTGGCTGCTGCCCGCCGCCGACGAAGACCTGACCCACGCCCGACACCTGCGAGATCTTCTGGGCCAGGATGCTGGTCGCGGTGTCAAAGACCTGCGAAAGCGGCAGCGTCTCGGACGTCAGAGACAGGATGAGGATCGGCGCGTCCGAGGGATTGACCTTGCTGAACTTAGGCCGGCTCGGCAGGTTGCTGGGCAGATCGCCGCCCGCCGCGTTGATCGCCGCTTGCACATCGCGCGCCGCCGCATCGACATCGCGATCGAGATCAAACTGCAGCGTCAGCGAGGTCTGCCCCAGCGAGCTTGCCGAGGTGATCTCCGTCAGCCCAGCGATGCGCCCAAAGCGACGCTCAAGCGGTGCGGCGACGGCCGAGGCCATGGTCTCGGGACTGGCGCCCGGCAGGCTGGCATTGACCTGCAGCGTCGGATAGTCGATGCGCGGAAGCGGCGCCACCGGCAGCCGGGTATAGGCAGCCAGACCGGCGATGAGGATCGCCGCTGACAAGAGCGACGTCGCGACCGGCCGACGGATAAACGGCTCAGACAGGTTCATGGCGTCGCATCCGGCTGGGGGTCGCGACGGAACCGCGCCGCCAAGCGACCGAGGGAAAGATAGATCACCGGCGTGGTGTAAAGCGTCAGCACCTGCGAGATCAGGAGCCCGCCGACGATCGCGATGCCGAGCGGTCGGCGAAGCTCAGACCCGACGCCGCTGCCCAGGGCCAGCGGTAGGCCGCCAAGCAGCGCCGCCATCGTCGTCATCATGATCGGCCGGAAGCGCAGGCGGCAGGCCTGATAGATCGCCTCGTCGGGCGACAGGCCCTGATCGCGCTCAGCTTCCAGTGCGAAGTCGATCATCATGATCGCGTTCTTCTTCACGATGCCGATGAGCAGGATGATGCCGATGAGCGCGATGATCGAAAACTCGGTCTTGCAGACCAAGAGCGCCAGCAGCGCGCCGACACCGGCCGAGGGCAGCGTCGATAAGATCGTGATCGGGTGGATGTAGCTCTCGTACAGCACGCCGAGCACGATGTAGACGGTGAGGATGGCGGCCAGGATCAGCATCGGCTCGCTCGACAGCGCTTCCTGAAACTGCTGCGCTGCGCCCTGGAACGCGGCGTGAATCCCCGGCGGCAGGTCTAGCTCGCGCTCGGCGCGACGGATGGCGGTGACCGCATCGCCCAGCGCGACGCCGGGCGCGGTGTTGAACGACAGCGTGGCGGCGGCGAACTGGCCCTGGTGATTGACCGACAGCGCGGCGCTGCCCTCCGTCGGGCGGACCAGCATCGACAGCGGCACGGCCTCGCCACTCTGCGATCGTACGTATAGGGATCGCAGCACGTCCGCGTTCTTCCCTAACTCGGGCTTGGCCTCCAAGATCACGCGGTACTGATTTAGCTGCGTAAAGATCGTCGAGATCTGCCGTTGCCCGAACGCGTCGTACAGCACGTCATCAATGGCCTGCGGCAGCACGCCCAGCCGCGACGCGGTGTCGCGATCGATCGTCAGGTCCAGGCGCAGACCGCCGTCGACGTAGTCGCTGGCAACATCCAGAAGCTCGGGCAGGGTGCGCAGCTTCTGCAAAAGCTGCGGCGTCGCGGCGCGAAGCTCGTCGAGGTTGGCGTCTTCTAGCGTGTACTGAAACTGCGTGCGACTCAGCCGGCTGTCGATCTGCAGATCCTGCACCGGCTGCAGGTACAGCGAGATGCCGGTCACGGCTGCAAGCTTCGGCCGCAGGCGGGCGATGATCTCCTCGGCGTTGGCACTTCGCAGGTGGCGAGGCTTCAGCGTCACCGTCATCCGTCCGCTGTTCGGCGTCAGGTTCGTGCCATCGGCGCCGATGAACGACGCGACGTGATCGATGTCGGGGTCGGACAGCAGCACCTCGGCCAGGCGCTCTTGCCCGGCGAACAGGCGCTGGAACGAAGCATCGGGCGCGGCTTCCGACACCCCAACCAGAAGCCCGGTGTCCTGCTGCGGGAAGAAGCCCTTGGGAATCACCCAGGCCAGAAAGAACGTCAGGCCCGCCGTCGCTAGCGTAGACAGCAGGGTCAGCCGCTGATGGCGCAGCACAAAGCGCAGCCCGCGATCGTAAAGCGCAAGCAGGCCATCGAAGCCGCGCTCGAACAGGCGGGCCAGCCGGCCTTCTTCCTGCTGCGCGCGGTGCGGTCGCAGCATGTGCGCGCTCATCGTTGCCGTCAGGGTCAGTGACAGCACCGCCGACACGGCAATCGCGACGCTGAGCGTGACCGCAAACTCGCGAAACAGCCGGCCGATAAGCCCGGTCATAAACAGAAGGGGAATCAAGACCGCGATCAGCGACACGGTCAAAGACACGATCGTAAAGCCGATCTGCCGCGCGCCTTTCAGCGCAGCCGGCAGCGGCGCCTCGCCCTCTTCGATGTAGCGCGAGATGTTTTCGATCATCACGATGGCGTCATCGACGACAAACCCCGTCGATATGGTCAGCGCCATCAAAGACAGGTTGTTGAGGCTATAGCCCAGAAGGTACATGACGCCGAAGGTGCCAATCAGCGACAGCGGCACCGCGACGCCGGGGATGATCGTGGCGCGCAGGTTGCGCAGGAAGACATAGATGACGCCGACCACGAGCCCTATCGTCAAGAGCAGCGTGAACTGCACGTCTTCGACGGAGGCGCGCACCGTCTCGGTACGGTCGCTCAGGATCGACACCTCGACGCCCTGCGGCAGCGAGCCCTGAAGCTGCGGCAAGAGGGCCTTCACCCGCTCGGCGACCTGGATGACGTTGGCGCCGGGCTGGCGCTGGACGTTGAGGATGATCGCGCGCTGCCGATCCGCCCAGCCGGCAAGCTGCGCGTTTTCGACGCCGTCCACCACCTGCGCGACATCGGCCAAGCGAATCGCGGCGCCGTTTTTGTACGCCAGGACCAGGGGTCGGAAGGCCTCGGCGCGGTCTAGCTGATCGTTGGTGGCCAGCGCGTAGTCCTGGCGCGGCCCGTCGAGGTTGCCCTTGGGCTGGTTGACGTTGGCCTGCACGATGACGCTGCGGATGTCTTCCAGCGAAAGCCCCGCTCCGGCCAGCGCCGCCGGATCGACCTGCACGCGCACCGCCGGCTTCTGACTGCCGTTGAGCGTCACCAGCCCGACGCCGCTGACCTGCGAGATCTTCTGCGCCAGGATCGAGTCCGCATAGTCGTGCACCCGCGGCAGCGGCAGGTGCGGCCCGCTGACCGCAAGCGTCAGCACCGGCGTGTCAGCGGGGTTGCTCTTGCTGTAGGTCGGCGGCGCGGGCAGCGTGCGCGGCAGCAGGTTGGTCGCGGCGTTGATCGCTGCCTGCACGTCTTGTTCGGCGGCGTCGATGCTGCGATCGAGGTTGAACTGCAGCGTGATCTGCGAGGTGGCAAAGCTCGACACCGACGTCATCTGCGACAGCGCCGGCATCTGCCCGAACTGGCGCTCAAGCGGCGTCGTCACCGCCTGCGACATCGTCTCGGCACTGGCCCCGGGCAGCGAGGTCGAGACGACGATCGTCGGGTAATCGACCTGCGGCAGCGCCGACACCGCAAGCTCGCGATAGCCAGAAAGCCCTGCCAAAAGCACGCCGATCATCAAAAGCGAAGTCGCGACCGGCCGACGGATAAACGGCTCCGAGATACTCATGGCGTCTGTCCGCGACCGGCTGCGCCGCGGCCTCCCGCTCGCTCGCTCCCCTCCCCTGCTCCACCTTCGGCGCCGCCTTCGGCCCCGGCCCGAGCGCGACCTCGTCCGCCGCTGCGGCCTCCGCCTTCGCCGCTGGCCTTGGGATCAGCGCCGGCTTTGGGCTCTCCTCCACCGGCGGGGCGAGCCGCGACCTTGGCACCGGGGCGAAGCTGGCTCTGGCCTTCGACCACGATCTGCTCACCGGGACG
Source organism: uncultured Myxococcales bacterium (assembly GCA_937952145.1). Lineage (GTDB taxonomy): Bacteria > Myxococcota_A > Polyangia > Palsa-1104 > JAEUJZ01 > JAEUJZ01. The sequence continues at coordinate 22,288 of CALFYE010000467.1, read as the reverse complement.
CACGCCACGGGCCAGTACGGCCTGATCGCCGGTGATCAGCTCGACCTCGATGGGGCGAGGGCTGGCGGTGCCGTCTTCGGCGACGACATAGATGAACGTTCCCTTCGGTCCGCGCTGCACCGCCACCGCCGGCACCACTAGGGCCTGGCTCTGCGTCGACAGCAACAAGCGCGCTTTGACGAACTGATTGGGCCACAGCCGCCGCTCAGGATTTTTGAACACGGCCTTTAGGCGCAGCGTCGCTGTGCCCTGGTTGATCTGGTTATCGAGCACGACAAGCTCGCCCACGCCGAGGCGAGTCTGGCCATCGCGGCTCCACGCCTCGACCGGCGGACCCGGTGGCTGCGGGGCGGGCGTTGTTGCCGACTTGCCAGAGCCGGGCTTGTCGTTAGCGGGCTTGTCGCTAGGTCCAGGGGCGGTTTTTCCCGTCGCTGCGCCGTCACTTAGAAGCGATGGGCCCAGGCGGGTGACGATGCGCGGCAGGTCGTCTTCGGGCAGCGTGAAGATCACCGCGATGGGATCCATCTGGGTGATGACCACCAGGCCGCTCGTGTCGCTGGCCCGCACCAAGTTGCCCTCATCGACTAGGCGCACGCCGGTCACGCCATCGATCGGCGCGACGATGCGCGAATACTCGACGTTTAAGCGCGCTGCCTCGGCCGCCGCGCGATCGACGCCGACGGCGCCTTCGTACTGGCTGGCCTGCGCCTGCTGATCGTCGACCTGCTGCTGGCTGATCAGCTTCTGCGATGAAAGCTCGCTGTAGCGCTCCAGGTTCTTGCGCGCGTTGGCCAAAAGCGCCGTGTCGCGAGCCAGCGCACTCTCGGCCTGATGCAGCGTGGCCAGGAACGGCCGGGCATCGACCTGGGCCAAGAGCTCGCCCTTTCCGACGCGCTGGCCCTCGCGAAACAGGACCCTTTCCAGGCGGCCATCAACCTGCGTCCGCACCGTCACGGTCTTATAGGCGACGACGCTGCCCAGGCCATCTAGGTAGATGGGCAGATCCCGCTTCTCGACCCATGTGGTTAATACGGGGATAGGCCGGGCGGCGGCGCTGTCGGCCCCGGCACCCTCGGGCTTGCCCGACTTGCAGGCCAGAAGCAGCCCCAAGAGCGCGGCAGACGTGGCCGCCAGAAGGGGACGCCCCGACCACCGACCTCGACTGGGTGGAGGCTGATTCCCGCTGAGTTCCTGTCCCGCGCTATCCATCAAACGTGCGTGCGATCGCATGGCTCGACCCCGCAGCAATGACCAGGCCACGCCCTGCGGCCACGCCTCTCCGCGGTCGGCAGTGCGCCGCCCAACCGCCCCGCCCTCGACGGGACGCAGTGCGAAAAGGCCCACCGCGAAAAAGCCGCAGGCCCCTCTACAAATGGATCGGCTCGCCGCCGGCGACGCTGCTTGTAGCGAGCCCGGCCTGTCGCGAAAGCCGACACCTGTTGCGATTTCTGACAGCTCAGCCCGGCGCGGTGTGATGGCAGGCGGCGGGCTACCTCGTCGCTGTCGCCGAGCGCGAGAGGAAACGGGCAGCTCATAGGCAGCGGGAACGAAGCTTGCTATTGCAGCCGGGGAAGGTCGCCATGCGCATCATTCGCTTCCGCTTGCTTACCCTGGTTGTCGTCGGCGTCATCATGTCCGCGCTGTCGCTGTCGGCGCTGTGGCGCGTGCTGTCGCTGACCACCGAAGGCCGCATCGAGCGGGCCCGCGACGGCCTGCACCGCGAGCTAGAGCGCCTGGCCCACGTCCCCCAGGCCGAGGCTCACGCGGCGCTGGCCACGGCACCCGACAACGCGCTCATCGGCATGCGCGGCGGTTACTGGGATGGCCACTCCGCACTTCCCCAGATGGGTGGCGAAGCAGGCCAGGATAATCCCGTGGTACCTATTGTAGAACGCCCCGCAGCGACGGAGCTGGGCTTAGCTGGCCTGCCGCTCGACTGGCAGCGGGCGCTGACTCCGCTTTTGATCGAGGCGCGGGCCCGCGGGGTGCCGGTCTCGCGCGAGCAGCAGCAGGGCATGGCCTCGCTGCTTGTGGCGGCACGACCGGCGGCGTTTGATGCCGTGGTGTGGACCGCGATCGCTGTCCCGCCATCGCACTACCACCGCTTCTGGCTCACCGTCGTCATCCTGCTGGCGCTGGCCACCGCCTTCCTGTTTAGCAGCGCGGTGTGGGCCAGCGTGTCGTTCCTGCGCAGCGCCAGTGCCCTGCATCGCTGCTTGGTGGCCCTCGGGCAGGATCTGTCGACGCCGGTGCCGCGCCTGCGCATCCGCGAGCTATCGGAGGTCGCAGAAGGCATCGCCGAGCTAGCGCAGAGCCTGCGACACGCGCGCGAGGCACAGGGCCGCATGGCGCAAGAGCTTGCCCAGGGCGAGCGGCTGGTGGCGCTGGGCCGCGTCGTGGCGGGCGTTGCGCACGAGGTGCGAAACCCGCTGGCCTCGATCAAGCTGCGGCTCGATCTGGCGGCGACCTCAGCGGCGCTGCCAGCGCTGGTGGCCGGAGCGATCCAGCACTCGTCGGAAGAGATCGCGCGGCTCGACCGTCTGGTCGCTGATCTATTGCTGGTCGCAGGACGGCACCTGGGGCCGCGGCAGGACTGCGATGTCGCGCGCCTGGTCCGCACCCGTGTCGAGACGCTGTCGCCCTGGGCGGCGCTGCGCGGCATCCACTTTGTGATCAGCGGTCCAGCGATGTGCACAGCGGCGATCGATCCCGAGTCAGTGGCCCGCGCCATCGACAACCTGCTGCGCAACGCCGTAGATGCCTCACCCGATGGGCGGGCGGTGACGGTGACGCTGGTGGCGAATGAGACGCAGGTTGAGATCGACGTCGAGGATCAGGGCCCGGGTGTGCCACGCCCGAGCGAGCTGTTCGAGCCCTTCTTCACCACCAAGCCCGACGGCACTGGGTTAGGCCTGCCGATCTCGCGCGCTATCGCCCGCGCCCATGGTGGCGATGTGCTGTACCGCCGCGTCAGCCTGGGCAGCTCGCCGGGCGATGCCAAGCCGCCGTGCACGCGCTTCGTGCTGTCGCTGCCGCAGGGCCCGGCCGCCAGCGCAGCGGTCCCCCCGGCCCCCGCCCAGAAGGAGGCGGCATGAGCACCGTCCTTGTCGTCGAAGACGAGCGCGGCATCCGCGAGGGTCTGCAGGCCGCGGTGCAGACGCTGGGACATCGCGCCCTGACCGCCCCCGGCATCGCCGCCGCCCGCGCCTTGCTGACGGCGGAAGAGATCGACTGCGTGCTCTTGGACATCCGGCTGCGCGATGGCGATGGCCTGGATCTGCTGCGCGAGCTGCGGCAGGGTCCGCGCCGCGATGTGCCGGTGGTCATGGTCACCGCCTATGGCGATAGCGAACGCACGATCTCGGCAATGCGCGACGGCGCGTTTGACTACCTGACCAAGCCGTTTGATGTCCCGGTGCTGCTGTCGACGGTGGCCCGGGCGCTCAAGCAGCGCACCCTGGCGCAGAACCTGTCCAGCGAGACGCCCGCCGTACCGCCGCCTATCGAGTCGGGGGGACTTATCGGTACGAGCACGGCGATGCTGGCCATCTGGAAGCTGATCGGCCGCGCCGCCGCGACGCGTGTCCCCGTGCTGATCACCGGTGAGACGGGCACCGGCAAAGAGCTCGTGGCGCGCGCCATCCACGAATACAGCGACGCCGCAGCGCAGCCGTTTATCGCCGTCAACCTCGCCGCTCTGCCCGGCTCGCTGATCGAAAGCGAGCTGTTCGGACATGAAAAAGGCGCCTTCACCGGGGCCACGGCGCGGCGGGCCGGACGGCTGGAGCTTGCGGCTGGAGGCACGCTGTTTCTCGACGAGATCGGCGATCTGGACGCAGCGCTGCAGACCAAGCTGCTGCGCGTCCTGGCCGATGGCGGTTTTGAGCGAGTCGGCGGCAGCGAGACCCTGCCGAGCCGGGCCCGCGTCATCACCGCGACGCACAAGCCGGTCCACCCCAGCCAGCCGGGCTGTGCCCTGCGCGAAGATCTGTACTACCGCCTGGCAGTCATCGAGATCGCCGTCCCGCCGCTGCGCGCCCGTCGCAGCGACATCCCACTTTTGGTCGCGCACGCGCTGGAAGGCACGCCGGCCCGCGCCGTTTCGGAAGAGGCGATGGCCTGCCTAGTCAGCCACCGCTGGCCAGGCAATGTCCGCGAGCTTTTGCACGTCATCAAGCGCGCCGCCGTGCTGTGCGGTGGCGAGGTCATTGATGTCCCCGCTCTGCCGGAAGCCGTGCGCCAGGGCGGCCACGCGGCAGGGGCCCCCGGTCCGTCGGCAGCGGCGGCTGGCTGGCCCATCCCCGACGATATGCCGCTGCGCGAAGCGGTGGCGCTATTGGAACGACACCTGCTTCTGCGGGCGCTGCAACGCGCCGGGGGCAATCGTTCGGAAGCGGCGCGACAGCTCGGCATCGGCCGACCGAACCTGTACGCCAAGCTCGAAGAGCACGGCCTTTTTGCCCGTGCCGACGGAGACGAGGGCTAAGCCCATGCGAACGCGAACCTACGCTCCCCCTATTTTCGCCGCTGCGCTGTGGCTGTGGCCGACCCTGCGCCCCGTCGCTGCGCAAGAGACCGCGGCGACCCCACCCGCTCCGGTCGCGGCAGCGCCGCTGCACACCGTCAGCCTGACTGAAGCGCTGCGCACCGCGCACGATCACCAGCCGCAGCTTCTTTTGGCGCGGGCTCAGACGGCCGCGGCGCGGGCGCGGGCGGATCAGGCGCGGGCCCCGCTTTTGCCGCAGGTCACGGGCACGGCTTCGTATCAGCGCACGACCGCCAACTTCGTGGCCCGACCGGGGACGGTGCCGGCGCAGTTTACGAGCATGGCGGCTGCGACCTCGCTCGACACCTACAACTTCTTCAACTTTGGCCTGTCGCTGTCGCAGTACATCTGGGACTTCGGTCAGACGACGCGACGCTTCCAAGCCGCACGAGCCACCGCCGAAGCGCAGCACGAGAGCGAAGGCACGACTCGACTGGCCATCGACACCGCGGTGCAAGCGGCCTACTTCGCGGCGCGGGCCCAGAAGGCGCTCGTGCAGGTCGCGCGCGAGACGCTGGCCAATCAAGACCGCCACCTAAGTCAGGTGCAGGCTTTCGTGCGCGTCGGGACACGGCCCGAGATCGATCTGGCGCAGGCACGCACCGATCGCGCCAATGCCGCGGTGCAGGTCATCGCGGTCGAAAACGCCTACGCCGTAGCTAAAGCGCAGCTGAACCTAGCGATGGGCTCGGAAGGCAGCGTCGACTACGACGTGGCCGACGATCTGCTGCCGCCCCTGCCCGATGAAGATCAGGGCACCGAGGTGTTGCTGTCCACGGCTCTGCAAGCTCGGCCCGAATTCCAAGCACTGCAGAAACAGATCAGTGCGCAGCAGCTGACCGTCAAAGCCGTACAGGGCGCCTACGGGCCGTCGCTGTCCGCCGGTATGAGCCTGACTGAGGCAGGCACCGACATCACCCAGCTGGCCTGGAACTTCAGCGCCTCGATCAACCTCAACTGGCCGCTGTTTCAGGGTCTGCTGACGATGTCGCAGGTGCGTGAGCAGCGCGAAAACTTGGCTGCCTTGCAAGCTCAGCTCGCGACGCTGCGGCAGCAGGTGCGCCTCGATCTGGAGTCCGCCCGCCTGCAGGTGCGGGCCAGCAAAGCGACGATCGCCGCGGCCAGTGAAGCCCTGCAAAACGCCCGCGAGCGCCTGCGCCTCGCTGAAGCCCGCTATCGCACCGGCGTCGGCAGCATCATCGAACTGGGCGACGCGCAGCTTGCGCTGACCGCGACCTCGGCGCAGGTCGTACAAGCCGACTACGCCCTGGCCAACGCCCGCAGCCTGCTCTTGCGCGCGCTGGGACAGTCGCCGGCGGCGTAGGGGGCGAGCGCATGCGTAGCCCGACGTACGCTGACCTGGCAGATTTTTCGCGGGCTCAGCGACGATACGGAGGGTCCCGCGGGCGGCGCGGATTGCGATCCTAGGGACGCGACGGTGTGCGAAAATAACGGCATGCGCGAGTGCCTAGCGCGTCGTCGCGACTGCCCTGGGGGGAGACCGGAGCTCAGAGCATGAGTCTGGATGCTCGGCTTGCGGATCTGATGGCCAGCCCGATCGCGACCTGGGTGCTTGATCCCGACGCAGTTGCCGTGGTGTGGGCCAACGAGCGCGCGCTGCGCCTGTGGAACGCCGAGTCGCGGGAAGAGCTGCGACAGCGCCAGATGACCCCGCTGCCGCCGTCGATCAAAGATCGTCTCGATGCGGCTCGCCAGGAGCTTTCGGCGGGACGCTCTCGGGTCGATGACTTCGTCTTTTATCCCAAAGGCGTGCCCACCCCGGCCTGGCTGCACTTCAGCGCGATCCACGACGATGACGGGCGGCTGCTGTTCCTACAGCAAGCGGTCGAGCGGACCGGCTTTGACGCCGCGCAGCTACGAATGACCGAGGCGTTCAATCACTCGCAGATCAGCATCGCCTGGGTGCAGTTTGATGGGCGCGTCCTGCTGCGCAATCCGGCTGCGAGCGCCACCTTTGGCTCGGCCGACGCCCTGTGGCCAGACTGGATCGTCGATCGAGCGCGCGCCGTCGAGCTCTTGGCTCGCAGCGAGCACGAAGTGCAGGTCAGCGCCGAGGTGCAGGTGCGTACGCAGCAGGGCGAGCGGCTGCATCGCGTCGATCTGTGTCGGGTGCGCGACGCGGTCAGCGCTCAGCTCATCGTGCTGGTGCAGCACAGCGACCAGACGGCGCGCCAGCTGGCCGAAAAACAGGCCCAGACGCAGTCGCAGCTAGCCCAAGAGCTGCAGGCCGCGCTCGACCAGATCGCCGAGCAGCACGCGCAGATCCTGGAGCTCTCGGCCCCCCTCCTGGAAGTCGCGGAGGGGGTGGTCGCGGTACCGCTCGTCGGGCAGCTAGATGCCCATCGCGCCGATCGCATCGCCGCCCGGCTGCTGCCGGCGCTGGTCGAACGACGAGCCCGCTGCCTGGTCCTTGACCTGACGGGAGTCGCCGCCTTCGATGCCGCGGGTACGCAGGCTCTCTTGCGCATCGTCTCCGCAGTGCGCTTGCTGGGCGCCCAGCCGTCGCTGTGCGGCATCAGCCCCAGCCTGGCTCGCATCCTGGTCCAGTCCGGGTTGCAGACCGGCGAGACCGAAAACTCGCGCACGCTCGCCGAAGCGGTCCGCACAGCTCGCGAGCGCTCGGGTCACAGCGCCCCCGCCCGCTTGTCGTCAGCACGGCGCTGAGCCCATCGCCAGCGGGGCGGCAGACCTGGATATACTGCGCGCCATGATCGCTCGCCGTGCTGCTCGCTGCGCCCCTCCATCCCTGCCCCTACATCGCGGCTTCATCGTCGGCGGGGTCGCTTTTGCGCTGGCTTCCTGTGTTGCGCCCGAGGCGGGACCGCTGCCCGATGGCCCCTGTCAGCTGCGTGAGGCCGAGGTGCCAACGCCGCCCCTTTTCACGCCGCGCTGGGCGTTTCTGCCGTGGATCTCAAAGGACATCTCGGACACCGCGGACACCTATGAGTTTGTCGACGGCTTCAAAAAGCGCGACATCCCCGTCGGGACAGTGGTGCTCGATAGCCCGTGGGAGACGAACTACAACAGCTTTCAGCCCAGCCCCACGCGCTATCCCGGCTTTGGCCAGCTGGTGACGGATCTGCATGCCCGCGGCGTGCGCATCGTTTTGTGGATTACGCCGCTCACCAATACCTCGTCCTTCGATCTGGAACCGGGGGGCGACAAGTACGCGGGCCCGACGGAAAACTACCAGCCGGCGAAAGACTGCGGCTACTTCGTGAACGATGCCGAGTCGTTCGTGTGGTGGAAGGGTCAGGGCTCGGCGATCGACTTCTTCAATCCTTCGGCGCGCGCGTTCTGGCATCGCCAACAGGACACCGTGCTGGGCCTGGGCATCGACGGCTGGAAGCTCGACTTCGGCGAGAGCTACATCGCCGCCGATCCGCTGGCCACAGCCGCCGGCGAGAAGCCCCTGCAGGAATACTCCGAGGCCTACTATCGCGACTTCCTGTCCTATGGCGTCAAGCAGCGCGGGCCGGAGTTTGTGACGATGGTGCGGGCCTACGATGCCTCGTACCAGCTCGCCGGACGCTTCTTCGCTCGCAAAGAGCACGCGCCGGTTGCCTGGATGGGCGACAACCGTCGCGACTTCGTGGGCCTGGCCGATGCCCTGGATCACATGTTCGTGTCAGCGCGGGCCGGCTACACCGTGCTGGGATCGGACATCGGCGGTTATCTGGATGTCGACGACCTGAACCCGACGGGGCCGAACATTCCGTTTGATCCCGAGGTCTTCCTGCGCTGGACGGCGATGAGCGCGCTGACCCCGTTTATGCAGCTTCACGGTCGCGCCAACCTGGCGCCATGGACGGTGCCGACCCGCACCGCCGAGACCATCGAGACCTATCGCTTCTTCGCCAAGCTCCACACTCAGCTGGTGCCGTTTTTCTACAGCCTCAGTCGGCAGGCGCAGCCACGCGGCGAGGCCATCCTGTTTCCGCAGGGCGAGCCCGCGACCTGGCCCGGTGACTATCGCTACCAGCTGGGCGAGGCGCTGCTGGTAGCGCCGATCCTCGACGGCAAGGGCATCCGCGACGTCGCACTGCCGGCGGGGGCGCGCTGGGCCGACTTCTTCAACCTGGCCATGGTCTACGACGGGGGCACGACGGTGCGCGGCTACGATGCCCGCGATACGCGCCGCCTGCCGCTGTTCCTGCGCGAAGGCGCGGTCGTGCCGCTTCAGGTCGACGATGACACCACCGGGCTGGGTGACGCGGACTCGGCCGACGCGCTGAGCCTGCTGATCTTTCCCGGCCCGGTCGCCAAGCTGTCCCTGCTGTACGACCACGACGATCAGCCGACCGGCATCACCGCTGGGACCACCGGGCGCAGCACCGATATCAAGATCAGCCGAGCGCCGCGCAAGGTGTTCCTGATGGTGCGCCTTGATGGCTCGCCCTCTACCGTGACTGCCAGCGGCAGCCCGCTACCCGCCGTCGCTAGCCGCGCCGACCTGGCAGGCAAGGCCAGCGGCTACACCTACGACCGCAGCCGCAGCCTGCTTGTCGTCAAGCTGCCGAGCGCGACAGTCGGACAGCAGCTCCACATCGAGCTGCCCTAGCGTGTCCTCGTCCATCGACGCGCCGACGCTGCCGCCGCTGTCGCAGAGCCGCGACTTTCGCCGCTTCTGGTACGGCCAGACGCTGTCGAACCTGGGCGATAGCTTCGCCATGCTGGCCCTGCCGCTCCTCGTGCTAGAGGCCACTGGCTCGGTGACGCAGATGGGCATCGTGACGGCGCTGACGGCGCTGGCGCAGATCGCCATGAGCCTGTTTTCGGGCCTGCTGCTCGATCGGCTGCACCGTCGTCGCCTGATGATTGGCACCGACCTTTTGCGCATGGCGCTGTACCTGGCGCTGCCGATCTTGTGGCGCCTTGGGGCCTACCGCCTGCCGCTGCTTTACTTCGTGACCGCAACGGGAGCAGCGCTGGGCAACCTGTTTTCGGTCGGGCAGGTCGCGGCCGTCGCCAACCTGGTGCCACGGGCCCAGGTGACGCAGGCCAATAGCCGGCTGCAGGCGACGAGCGCGCTGTCATACGTCATCGGACCGCTCATTGCTGGAGCGGTCTGTGCGCGCTTTGGAACGGCGGTGGCCCTGTGGGTTGATGCGGCGTCGTTCGCCGTCTCAGCCGCCAGTCTGGCGCTGGTGCGCTTTGGTCCCGAGGGCGACCGTCCGCACTCGCGCGAGGGCGGCGATCTGCTGTCGGGCTATCGCTTCACGCTCGCCGATCCGCTGCTGCGGCGGATGATCGTGTTCATGGCCGCGGTGTCGCTGCTGGCGAGTGCCGGGGTGGGCGCGGCGGTGATCGATCTCCTGGTCTTCCATCTACGTAGTGATCTCGGGCAGGGCAGCCAGGTGGTGGGTTTCTGCTTAGGTCTGTCGGCGCTGGGTGCGCTGCTGGGGGCCCTGCTCTCGCCACGGCTGCGACGGCGGGCCGGCTTTGGCGCCTGCTTCTTCGGCGGAACGGCGCTGCAGGCGGCCGGGCTGTTCCTGTGCGGCGTCGTCCCGGTCGAGCTCGGGACTATCCTTGGTGGCGCGCTGTGGTCGGCCGGCCTGACGACCCGCGCCGTCGCTGGCATCTCGCTGCGGCAGGAGCGTGCCCCCGACCACCTGCTGGGCCGCGTCGTCGCCACCGCCTGGACCACCAGCTTTGCGGCCTCGTCGGCCGGCGCGCTGATCGTGACGCAGCTTGCCGCCGCGCTCGGCACGCCGCGCGCCCTGACCGGCCTGGGCCTGGCCTTGGGCGCCGTAGCGCTGGTCGGTCGGCTGACCTGGGTGACGGCCGCAGCCTCGGCAACGCCCGCCGGAAACGACCCCGTTGTCTGAGCCGGGCTCGACGACTAAGATGCGCCGCCGTGTCTTCCCCTTCTCTGACAAGAGGCGTAGGCGGCTCTCCTGAGCGCCTGTTGCAGGCCGCCCGCGCGCTACCCGGTGAGCGCCGCGGTGCGCCGCCGCTTGCGTATCTTCTGCTGCCGCCTCGACCGGCGGTGATGCCGTCCGACAGTCCGCCCCCGCGAGAGCTTCGAGCCCGCCTGGGAGTGCTGCTCTCCACCCTCTGCGAGCGGCTGGAGCCCGCACTGATCGCGGCGCTGCGCCAGGCCGAGGTCGCTTGGGACTCGTTCGATACCCTGGCCATCCTCCATCCCTCGCTGCAGGCCGAGGCCCAGGCCATCAGCGACGGAGCCAGCACGCTAGAAGCCGCGACCGATGCCGGCCTGCGCGCCGCCGGCCTGGAGCTTCGCCTGTCGCTTGCGGCCGCGCTCGGCCTTATCGATCTGTGCGAGCGCCGCCTGGCCACCCTGGTCCGGCTGCGCGTGCAGTCTAACGAGCCGGCGCTCCTGCCCGAGGGACGGCCGTTTCTGGATATCGCGGCGGCGCTGTCCGAGGTCGCGCGGGGGCTGTCATGACTCGGCTGCGCTGGCTGCTCGGGGCGCTTATCGCCGCGGTCTCGCTGGTCGCCGCGTCGCTGGCGCTGCGGACCTATATCACCCACGGGCTGTGGCTGGGCGGCCTCGCCGTCGTCGTCCTGGCCCTGATCGCCGCGGTCGGCTTCGCCAGCCTGGCCCATGCGCGCCTGCGACTGTGGCGCGAGCTGGCGGCGCTGTCGCAGACCCCCGCCGGTGGCGAGCTTCTGACCCAGCGACGGGCCGAGCTCGAAGCCATCCAGCAGAGCGGCACCCGCCCAGATCTTGATGCACTCGCAGCAGCAACGGCGGCAAGCGAGCTGGGACGAGCCTACCTGGGCAAGTATCTCGTCGCCGTCACCGTGCTCGTCGGCCTGGTCGGCACCTTCGCCGGCCTGATGGAGACGCTGCGCGGCGTCGCGCCCCTCCTGGCGGATGAGCAGATGACGACGCTGCGGGCGCTGTCGGGTCCGCTCGCCGGCCTAGACGTGACGTTCGGTGCCAGCCTGGTCGGCATCCTGGTGACGCTGAGCCTGGCCCTGGTGCAGGGCGACCTGGCGCTGGCCGAAGAGGCGACGCTGGCCCGGCTGGAAGAACGCACCCGCCACCTGCTCTTGCCTACGCTGTGGCCCACCCGCGAGAACACCGACGAGCGCACCCTGGCCGAGATGACCGCACTGCGGGCCGAGCTGACTGACTTCCTGGTCCGCACCAGCGCCGCCGCGGCTGAGAAGGTCGCAGCGGTGGCCAAGCAGGAAGTGGATCGCATGGTCAGCCAGGTGCGGGACTCCGTCGCCGAGTCGGTGCAGAGCACGGCGGGCCGCGTCGAGACGGGCCTGATGTCGCTGGCCCAGCAGGTCGAGTCGCGGCTGACGCCGATCTTTTCCGCCCAGCAGGCGCAGCTAACGTCGCTGCAGCGCTCGGCCGAGGGCGCCTGCCAAGCTGTCGTGACCGCCGGGGCCGATGCTGCTTCCAAGATCGCGACTGCCGCCGAACGCACCGAGACGCTGGTCGAAAGCACGATGAAAGATCTGCAGGCCACGCAGGCGAACCTGCTGCGCGAGGCCGGGACGGTGGTGCAGGATTTGGCGACGGCCACGCTGCAATCGACCGAGCAGCTACAAGCCGCGCTGCAGGGACTGGGCGAGGCCCAGACCACGGCCGCCAGCGCACTGCTGCAGGGCCATACGGACCAATGTCAGCGACTCGATCGCACGCTGCACAGCCTGGCCGAACAGCACGCCCAAGGTGCCGCAACCCTGCTTGCCACGCAGGCCGCGCAGGCAGAAAAAATCGACGCCACCCTGCTGGCTCTCGGGGACAAACAGGCCGCGGCGGCTGCGCAGGTCTTCCAGGCTCAGGCCGCGCAGGCAGAAAAAATCGATGCCACGCTGCTTGGCTTGGGTCAGACGCAGGCCGAAGGGATGGCGCAGATCTTCCACTCGCAGGCGGCACAGGCCGAAAAAATCGCTGCCACGCTGCTCGCCCTCGCCGAGCGGCAGCAGGCCAGCAACGCGGAGCTATCGAGCATCCAGGCCGGGCAGACAAAAGAGCTCTCAGCGACGCTGGCTGGCCTGGGGCAGACGCAGGCCCAGGCGCTGGATCGGCTGCGTGCAGAAATCGCGAGTGTCAGCGCGGGACTGCTGGCCGCGCAGAAGACCACCAGCGACGGGCTGCTCGCTGCGCAAGCGACGGCCCAGGAGCAGCTACTTTCGGCGCAGGCCCAGGCGCAGACCACGCTCCTTGCGGCCCAGGCGGAAGCCACGCAGCAGCGGAGCGCGAGCGATGCGCAGCTCGGCGGGCAGCTGGCGCAGACCTTGGCTGCGCTGGGCGAGCGACAGCTAGCGCACAGTCAGCAGCTGCAGAGCGCAGCAGCGGAGGCCAGCCAGCGACGAGTCGAGGCCCTGCAAGGCCTGCATACCAGCCAGATCGAGCTCTTGACCCAGACCACCGCCGTGCTGTGCCAGCGCATCGAAGCCAGCGTCGGGGGCGAGGGACTTCGGCTGGCCGAGGCAGCGCAGGCTCTGCAGGCGACCTCGTCCGAGCTGCAGGCTGCTACGGCGAGCCTGTCGACCCCGCTTGCGGCCCTGGTGCCCGAGCTGCACGCGCTTTCCCGCGAGGTGGCGCTGCTGGCCGCCGAGCACACCGGGGGCGCGCCGAGTGCGACGCTGAGCGAGATCCTGCGGCTAGGCGAAGGCGTCGAGCGTCTGGAAGCGTTGCTGCGCCTAGCCACCCCGCCCGAGATTGCCGAGCACGTCGAACCCGCCCTGCGCCCAGCGACCCGCTCTGACGATAAGACGAGCGGCAAGCCCAAGCCCAAGTCTGAGTCTGAATCGAAGACCGATCCCAAGCCCGAGCAGGCCGCATGAAGCGACGTGGACCCGCCGGGCTGTTTCCGATCAACGTCTGGCCACCGCTCGTCGATGCGGTGACGCTGGCGCTGGCGGCGTTTGTGCTGATCACCGGCATCGCGGCGCTGGCCCAGCATGCGCTGGTCGGTCGCCTGCGCGAAAAAGAGCGCGATCTACATCGCCTGCGCGAAGAGAAAGACCGCATCGAGCGACGGCTGCGGGCCCTGGCTCCGGCCGGCATGGTCGAGGTCGAAGGCGGCAAGGTCATCCTGCAGGGCGAGGTGCTGTTCGCCTCCGGTTCCGATGAGGTTCGCCCCGAGGCGCAGCAGCTTCTGGCGGAGATGGCGCGGGCGCTCACCGGGCTGCTCGCGGCTGAGCCGGATCAGATGGTGCTGATCGGCGGCCATACCGACAACGTGCCCATCAGAAACGCCCGCTTCGAGTCGAACTGGTCGCTCTCAGCCGCGCGCGCGGTCGCGGTGGTGCGGGTCCTGATCGCGGCTGGGCTGCCCTCAGGGCGCATCGCGGCCACTGGCTTTGCCGAGCATCACCCGCGCGGCCCCAATGATGATGATGCGGCGCGCCGACGGAACCGCCGCATCGAGGTCCTGCTGGTGCCGATTCACTCGGTGTCGAGTCGATGAGCCAGCCCGCGGCCCACACGGGGGCGACCGCGGCCGGTGGGCCATCGCCGGCGCCCTTGGCTCGCCGCCTGCTGCGCGATGCCCTGGATACCCTGGCAACCGTCGCGCCGAGCGAGCGTGAACAGACGCTTGCCGAGGTCGATCAGTTTCTCGCCCAGCCCAGTCCGGCGCGCTTTCTTTCGGCGATGCGCACGCTGCGCCAGCTTCGGCAGGCCGCCGCCCTGGCCCACGCGCACCTCAGCCGGGCAGAGAAAGACTTTGCCCGTGGTCTAGAGACCCTGCGACGTGAGCTAGGCGCGCAGCTTGCCGATGCGCTGGCGGCACTCCCCCTGCACGACGACAGCGACGACGAGAGAGCAGCCTCGTCGCCGGCCGGTCGGGTGCGCTGGCCCTCGGCGGGGGCGGGCGTGCGACTGCGCTCGCTGGCGCTGCTCTTGGCCGCGCATCACGAGCTATCAGACCGCGTCGCGGGTCGCGCCGATGCCCTGCGACAGCACCTGACGCGCGCCAAAGATGCAGCGCAAGAACAGCGGATCAGCAAGCCGGCCCCCCGTCGCCCACGACCCCTGCGACCACCCGGCAGCCCGGCCCGCAAGGCCTGACCGGAACCGCTGGCTAGCCGCCCAGCCGTGGGGCCCCCGCGAACAGCAGACCATAGAGTCGCCGTCGCGCCGCCAGGTCGGCCGGGCGAGGCCAGTCATAGGCGATGGCCTGCCAGTCGGGATGCTCGGGAGCGATGCCGACCACGTCGCGAATGTAGGCGGCCCCGACGACGACGAAGTGACGGCGATAGGAAAGGAGCGTCCCGCCGGCTGAGCGCTGATGCTCCTTGGCCTCGTCGTAGCGCGGATACCAGGTGTTGAGGTGCGCGCCGCCCGCCCGGCCGCAGGGCAGCGTTCCGAAGTCCTCCTCGGCGGGATCGCCGTCGATCACGCGCAGAAGATGGGCATAGTCGGTAAAGCCCAGCTCACGCGCGACGGTCGACAGGCAGTGCTTGCGTCGTACCTCGGTCGGGGCTAGCTCGGCGGACGGGGACGACGTGGGGGTCGATGTCCGCGCTCGCGGGGGCTGCAGACGGGCCAGGGCGGCGGGGTCGCCGCGCTCGATGCGGTGTTGCAAGAGCTCGGCTCGAACTTTGACTTCAGCGATAGGGTCCACGGGGCACTCTCCTCGGTTGATTGGCCGCTACCCGCTCGTCAGGCCAGAGGAATCATGCACAGCGTGGGAACCTCGCTCTGCGTCGGGTCGCTGGCCTTATCCAGCGGCCCCGTCAGGGTGAAGACTTCTTTTAGCGGGAACGGCGCCCCTGCGCACCGCTCACAAAAGATACGGCCAAGCGCAAGCGCGACACAAGCCCGGGCCGCTGCGCGAGGTCGGCCGCGCGAAATTCGCTTGGTCACAGCTTGGCCTTGGGGCAGCGTGGGGTCATGCCAACCATCGCGCCCGGCCATCGCAGGGCTCTCCAGGGCCTGCTGTCCACCCTGCTGGTGCTGCTGTCCGGCTGCGGCTCGGGGGCCCCCGCGACCGGGTCCAGCCAAGCCGGGGGCAGCGTGCACTATTACTTCTACAAGAGCCTGGGCATGCTGCGCTGTCCGGGGCGCATCGCCGGCTACACCACGCAGGCCGCCTGCGACAACCTGGGGCGCAGCCAGACCGAAAACGGCGCGGTCAACCAAGTTGGCCTCACCTGTGACGCCGATCCCGCCGGCTGCATCGTCGGCAACGAGCTTCTGGTCACCGCCACCGATCGCTGCAGCGCCAGCCACCGCTCGGTGCGCGTCAGCTACAAGAGCAACACCGTGACCGTGCGCATCGTCGACCGCACCCCGGGGAACGGCGGCTTCGATCTCGGCCTCGATCCCTACATCGACTTGGGTCTGTATGCCGACTTCAACATCGGCGTATCCGGCCCCCAGGATCTGACCTACGAGTGCCTGCCCTAGTCGCCGTCCCTTGCCGCATTCCCCGAGGCGGCTACCCCTGTGCCGCACCACCCAAGACACGCACTTTGGCCCGCCGCTCACCTTCGCGCACCGCTATGCTGCGACGTGATGAGTAGGCGATGGGCTGCTGCGGCGGTGCTGTTCTGCGTGGTGTCGGGGCTTTCTGGCTACCTCCTGGCCGAGGGGTACATCGACCGGCTGCCGAATCATCGCGGCTACTTCTTGGTCGGCGTGCCGGATCAGGTGGCGCCGCAGGCTGCACCGACGGCAGCCGAGCGGCCACGTCACGCCGTGCTGATCCTCCTTGATGGTCTGCGCGCCGATCACGCGATGCAGATGACCAGCGTCGAGCAGCTGCGGCAAGCCGGGCAGTGTCGCAAGAGTGATGTTGGCCCGCTGTCGGTGTCGCGGCCGGTGTACGCGGTGGTCTCGACCGGGCTAGAGCAGGATCGCACCGGCGTGCGCATCAACGACTGCAGCATCCCCCTCCCCGTCGAGTCGATCTTTCAGGTCGCGCACCGCGCCGGGCGCCGGGTCTTTGGCGTCAGCGAGCTGCCGTGGGTGCCGCAGCTCTTTCCCGATGGCTTCGATGGCTTTGAGATTGTCGCGCGCAGCGACGATCACTTCCGTCGGACCGAGTCGGCGCTGGGCGATCTGTCGCTGTTCCTGCCGATCTACATCGACGAGACCGCGCACGACTTTGGCGCCGCCTCGCCGCAGTATCGCGAGTCGGTAGCGCGCGCCGATGCCGAGGTGGGCCGGCTGCTTGGGCGCCTGGATCTGCGCCGCGATCTGGTGGTGCTGACTGCGGATCACGGCCACAGCGACCGCGGTGGGCACGGGGCACGCAGCCCAGAAGTCGCGCAGGTGCTGACCTGCTTTTCTGGCTTCGGGGTCCGCAAGCTCGCCGCCGAGACCGCCCCGCCCTTCCCCAGTCGCGCCATCGGCCCGGCGCTGGCGCTGCTTTCTGGCCTGCCCTTCCCGCAACACATGCGAGCCGGCGAGGACGGGCTGGATGTGCTGTTCGAGCTGGCCGATCCCGCGGTGTATCGCGCCGACTACCTGGCCGACCGGCAGGCCGCGCTATCGCGCTTTCGTCAGCAAAACCGACAGTCCGTGGCGGGCTGGCTGGGACAGCCCGGCGAGGCCGACTGGAGCGCGCTCTACCGTCGGCAATCCTTACGACAAGCGGCGCGGGGTCTGGCGGTGTTCAGCGCCATGGCGGGGCTGCTCGCCATCATCGCTCGTCGGCTATCGCCGCGGCCGACCTCCCGACAGCTGGCTGAGCTTGGCGGCTTCTGTGGCCTCGCCTGCGGCGGGCTGGTCGTGGTGTGGATCGCGCTGCGCGGTAGCTTTGACTTCACCTCGATGAACGAGCGCGCCGACTTCATCAAGTGGGTCATCGTCGCGTCGCTGCTGACGCTGGCGACGACCCTGGGCCTGTCTCGCCTGCGGCGACGCCCCCTCGCCGAGATCACGGCTGGGCTGGTCGCCTTGGTCGCGCTGCTCGGCAGCGTAAACGCAGCGCACATCGTCGCCTTCGGCTGGCCGATGGGCTTCCCGCTGCCCGGCCCCCTGCTGCTGTTCGTGCCGTTTATCGCCGGCTCGTTTCAAGCCGTGGTGGCGGTGACGGCGCTGCCCGCGCTGGCGATGCTGCTTCGACAGAAGGCTAGAGCTGCGAAGCCGTCCCCTTGAACGTGTAGCTGGCCTTCACGAAGTCGGGGCGACAGGGCACAGCCTCGGTCGGGTGGAACTCGAAGTCGCCTTCCAGCGTGATGTCCTGATTCTTGGTCAGGTAGATGCGCACCTGCGGCTTGAAGGCCAAGCGGACATCGGGGATGTTGCCGGCGGCGCGACAGGCGCTGGGGATGTTGCGCAGCTTCATCATGCACTTGGCATCGCTGTCGTCGTCGAGCTGGATACCATTGCGAGCGTTCTGCTTGCCCTTGAGGGTGCAGGTCTTGGACAGGTCGATCTCCATGTTGTCGCCCTGCCGATAGACCGAGATGATGCCCATGTAATCGATGGGTACCACGTTGTTGGGCTCGCCGGCCGTCGCCGAGCGCAGCTCGTAGACCATGGTGTGCGAACCGGCATAGTCGCCAAGCAGTTCCTGCCCGCTGCAGCCCACCGCCGCCGCCGCCAAAAGAAGCGAGGCCGCCGCGCCACGCGCCAGCCGTCCCCAGCCCACCGCCCGACGGAGCTTGGCCGCGACATCGGATGGGATCAATTCATTCACTTGTTCACACGACATATAGACGCCTCCTGCAGGTCAATTGAGTCGCCAAGAAATTTGGCGAGCGGCGCACATAACACGGGCAGCCGCCCGACGACAAGTGGACAGGCCAGGGACAAGCGCGCGGACAGGCAATGGTCCAGACAAGCGCGTTGACGCCCGCCGGCCGGCCAGCCTAAAGTGCCGTCCCGCCATCCACTCCGACGACAAACTGCTGTTTTAGGGAGGTCCGATGTTCCGCAAGTGCTCGATCGTTTCGCTGCTCTGCCTGGGTGCCGGTGCCCTGCTGGCTTGTGGCCAGCCCGACGCATCCGACGAGGAAACGGCTTCGCAGCAGGCGCCGCTCGCGCTTGCGGCCGACGCCGACGGTCGCTGGGACTGGGCAGATCGCCGCGTGGCCCGCCCCAACCTGCAGGCCCTGTGGGGCAGCAGCGCGAATGATGTCTGGGCCGTTGGGAGTGGCAGCGCGACACTGCACTGGGACGGCACGGCCTGGCGACGCATCGGCAACCCTGGCACCAACGACACGCTGCAGGCCGTCTGGGGCACCGCCAGCAACAACGTGTACGCCATCGGCGACAACGGGCTGTGCATGCGCTGGAACGGCTCGGTGTGGCGACGCATTGACCTGCCGACACCGAGCGGCGTCGGCCTCAACGACATCTGGGGCAGCGCCGCCAATGACCTGTGGGTGGTCGGCGACGACGGCCTCATCGTCCGCTACAACGGTACGGCGTGGAGCGTGGTCCCGCTATCGCCCGGCAACTCACTTTTCACCGTCTGGGGCTCGGCCGCCAACAACGTCTGGATCGCTGGCGAGCTGGGCTTCATGCTGCGCTGGAACGGCACCGACCTCAGCGAGTTTTCAAGCGGCGGAACGACGCTTTACACCAAGCTGCGCGGCGCCAGTGCCAACAAGATGTGGCTGCTCACCGAGGGGGGCTATACCTCGGCCTGGGACGGAATGCGCTGGGGTCCGACCGGCCGCACTCTGACCACCGGCTACAGCCTGACGAACTTCTGGGTGGCCAGCGAGACGTCCGTCTGGTCCACCTTGTCGTCAAGCAGCCTCGCCCTCGCCTGGCGCTGGAATGGCACCACCGCCACCGCCTACAGCAACGGCCACGGCAATGCGATCTGGACCGTCGGCACCACCGACGGCTGGGTGGTCGGTGACTATGCCCGCATCGTGCGCCTCAACAGCGCGCTCACCAGCTTCGAGGAACGCTGGTAACCCATGCCCGCCGGAGACGAGCGCCTCGATCAGCGCCTAGTCAGCTTGGGTCTGTGCACCAGTCGAGAACGGGCGCAGGCGCTGATCATGGCCGGCCAAGTCGAGGTCAACGGCCAGGTAAAGACCAAGGCGGGCCTCAAGGTGCCCGAGGCCGCCGAGCTGCGTCTGCGCGGCGAGATCCTGCCGTACGTCTCGCGCGGGGGACTCAAGCTGCAGCACGCGCTTTCCCACTTCGGCCTGCTGCCCGAGATCGTCGGCTGCGATGCCCTCGATGTCGGCGCGTCGACCGGCGGCTTCACCGACTGTCTTCTGCAAGCCGGGGCGGCTCGCGTCTGTGCCGTCGATGTCGGCTACGGTCAGCTGGCCTGGTCGCTGCGCTCCGACCCGCGGGTGGTGGCCATCGATCGTGTGAACGCCCGCTACCTCGATCCCGCCAGCCTGCCGTTTGCGCCGAACCTGGCGGTCTGCGATGTGTCGTTTATTTCGCAGACGCTGATCCTGCCCCGACTGGTCGAAGCGGTCGGTCCCGGACGGCGCCTGATCATCACCCTGGTCAAGCCGCAGTTCGAGGTCGGCAAGGGCCAGGTCGGCAAGGGCGGTGTCGTCCGCGACCCAGCCCTGCATCAGCAGTGCATCGAGCGCTGCCTTCAAACGGCACAGGCTCTTGGCTGCGCGACGGTCGGAGTGACGGGATCGCCGATCTTGGGACCGGCGGGCAACAGCGAGTTTCTGCTGGTCCTGCGCACCGCCGCAGCCGGCGACGCAGCCTGGCGGGAAGGCGGCGCTGGCCAGCCAGCGATCCCCGCGCAAGAGACTTGATCCGGCGACGATTTTCGCTTTTACATGGACCCGCTGTTCAGCCTACCTATTGCCCCGTTACCGGACTCAGCGCGAGCCCGAGAGACTTGACGAGGCCACACAGCGGGCCTTCAACGACGTTCTGAACCGAGTCTGAAACCGACCCACAACCCAAGGAGCCCAGCCATGACCAAGCAGCTTGCAGGCACCAAGACCCACAACAACCTCAAGGCCGCCTTCGCTGGCGAGTCGCAGGCCAACCGTCGCTACCTGTACTTCGGAAAGGTCGCCGACGTCGAAGGTCGCCCGGATGTCGCCGGCCTGTTCAAGGACACCGCCGATGGCGAGACCGGCCACGCGCATGGCCACCTCGACTACCTGAAGTCGGCGGGCGACCCGGCGACTGGCCTGCCGATCGGCTCGACGGAAAAGAACCTCAAGGCGGCGATCGCCGGCGAGACGCACGAGTACGAGACGATGTACCCCGGCATGGCCAAGGAAGCCCGCGAGGAAGGCTTCGACGACATCGCCGACTGGTTCGAGACGCTGGCCAAGGCTGAAAAGTCGCACGCCGGCCGCTTCAAGAAGGCCCTCGACTCGCTCGACTTCTAAGCCCGTCGCACCTCTCCCGCCTCGCCTCGCCTCGCCTCGCCTCGCCTCGCCTCGCCTCGCCTCCCCTCGCCTCCCCTCCCCTCCCTTCGACTCGCTAGCCGACGGTTGCCGTCTTGACTCAGCGGCGACTTGATTTATTGCAAATTATCGCGATGGGTCAAATCGACATAATCAAACAAAATAAAAATTTTGTTCTTGTTTATAACTATCCAAGTACGGCAACCGGTTCCTGCCCCCACAGCGTCGTGGCCCGGTCAGGGCGGGCTGGACACCGGGGGCGGCGGCGGTGGGCAGGAGACGCCCAGGCGGGCAAAGCGCGGCACAAGGTCGCGCTGATAGCAGCGCAAAAGCGCCTCGGCATAGCGCGCCGGCGCCATCAGGCCCCAGGCGTGCTCAAGCTCGGATAGCTCGGTTGGGGCCAGGGCCGGCGCCGGCGGGGCATAGCTGTCCCACAGCCGATCCAGCATCGCTGGCAGCTCCGCGCGAAGCTCGTCGCGCAGCCCCGGGCCATGCCGCCCCGCAAGCAGCCAGTCGAGCAGCGTCCAGCCGAAGTCGCGATGCCGGACCTCGTCCCGCAGGATGCGCGACAGGGCGCGGTGCACCTCAGGGACCGTCGATTGACGGCGCAGGGCGGAAAACAGCGGCACCGCTACCGTCTCGCCCAGGCAGAACAGCTCAACACCGTGCTGCAACAGCGACGACTCCAGCGTGGTCTCGCGCAGCGTCATCAGGCCCAGCTCGTGGCGCGGTAGCTGCGGCAGTGCCGTTCCGCCCGCCGCGCGGTAGATCTCGTGACTCAGCTCCGCGTGCAAAAGCTCATCCGCCGCGATCTGCAGCCCCAGGCGGATCAGATCCGGCGACGCTCCTACCTGCACCAGCCACAGCGTCAGGTGCTGCGTCGCGGCCAGCGAGCGATACTCGGCCTCGATTCGGCGCAGCCACTCGGCAGCGACCGACTGGGGCGGCAGGACGGGGGCGGCCGGCGAGCGAGGGCGGTGCATGCAAGGCTCCGGGCGGGCAGGGGCGGAAAAAGCGACGGGCGGTCTTGCGAGCCGACCCGGCTACTTGGCCCCCGGCGAGGCGGGCTTCGGCACACCGGCCGGATCCGCCTTGTCTTTGCCCCCGGCGGTCTCCGACTCGTCCCCCTTCGAGTCACCGCTCGGTGGCTCGGCCGGCTGGTGCCGGGTCTTAGGCGGGTTGCGATGGATCCGCTCCGTGTCCGGCTTGGGCGCATCGGCGGGAGGCGGAGCCGCCGCCTCTTTGTTGCAGTCGATAAGCGCTGGCGACAGCGCCGTAGTCACCATGAAAGGCAGAGCCAACTTCTTCACCGAGGTAGCATCGCACGGACGCTCCCCCGCCGACAACGCCCCCCTGCCGGTCGACGGAAACCACGCCAATCCGTCCGCCGGTCCCGCCACCGGCCCAAGGATGCCGCGCCCGCCCTAGGTCAGCGTCCCCGAAATTCGTGACCCCATCCCTTTGCCCATCCAGCCTCGT
>CALFYE010000466.1 GCA_937952145.1 uncultured Myxococcales bacterium | reverse complement strand
CGACGCTCTTCCGATCTTGCATGAGGTGGCGCCGCGACTGGGTTGCCGGTGGCTGGCGTCGGTGGCAGCGAGGGATGCGCATCCTCCAACAGAGACGGATTTAGGACCTCGATGCCATCGGCACTGACATTGAGCCGAGCCTGCGTCGCTAGCTCGGTGATAGGTAGGCGGCGCACCGCTGGCTGAGTCGGCAGTTCGTTGATACGCGGAGGTAGGGGTGCCAGCCGCTCGGCGAGAGCGGCGAGAGCGGGTCGAGTCGCAAGCTCAGCAAGCGGCCGTCCGTCCGCCCGACCGCGGTCCTCGCCGGTGCCCCCTGGTTGCTGCGAGCTCGGTGAGGGGGCGGGCAGGGCCTCGATCTGGGCCACCGTCCGGAGGGCACCAATATCGCTCGCCGCTGCGCGCGGTGATTCTCCCGCTGCCGACAGGGCCGCTGCCTCGGCGAGGCTCGGACCGATCGTCTGAGCATTCGGGCTAGCGCTGCCCGCGGCCACCGGCAGTACAGGGGGTGACAGCGACGGCAGCGGAATTGCTGGCTGCGAGGGTTCTAGCATCTCAGCCAAGTCGTCGCCGGCTAGCGTCGTCTCGCGTGGCAGCGCGGCCGGCTTGGGAATCTGCACGGCGGTGGGCGCAGACGAGATGAGCGAAGGCAGAGCGGGCTGGGCCGCGCTCTGTAGCGACGGGATGGCACCGCTACCAAAAGGCGACTGCGGCGCTGCGATCCCCCCTCCCAGGCCCGCTGCGGGCGGTGACAACGAGAGCGGCAAGGGCAGGAGCACCACGGGAGCCGGTAGCAGCGCAGGCGGAGCCGCCCCGATGGGCAGCGGCGGAACCGCCAGCTCCGTCGAGACTTCGAGGCGCGGCCGGGTTGGCGTCTCGAGAACGGCTATCGCAGCCGGTAGTGGCAGCAAGGCGCCGACCAGAGTCGGAGGGAGGACAGCAGCCGGCGCAGCAACCTCCACTGCACCAGCGCTCTCCGAGGTGAGCTTGGCGTGCGGCAGGATCGGTGCGGTGATGGGCTGTTCAGCGGGGGCCGCTCCCGACTGCGCCGGGGTTCCAGGCGGCGATGGGGATGGCCCTCCTCCCTCCACAGATGGACTTGCGGTGGCAGAGTCCAGTCGTGCACCGTCGCTGATCTCACGAGGCTGCGCTGCCGCCCCGGTGCTCCCTGCCAAGGGCGGATTGACCAGCACAGGGGACGGTTCAGGCTGCGCCGAACCCGCTGCCCCTCGCAATGCCACGGCGCCCGCCTTCGCTGGGGATGAGCCGGTGGCGCGTTCGCCCGCCGGCGAGGCAGTCAGGCCTACTGCAGCAGCGACCGCCTGCGACGGCCCGAGGGTGGCGGGTGCAGGGCCGGTCGTTTGGGCTGGGGCGGCGTCGGCAGCTTGGCTCGGCGGGGGGACAGCCGCACTGGCAGCCGCTCGTTCAGGGACAACGGCGGCAGGAGGTCGCGCACTGGTGAGCTCGGCTGGCGGCACCTCGGGTGCGAGCGCGGACGGGGCGCCCCCGGCGACGCTGCTCGGGGCTGTAGCGGGGGCTACGACAGGCGCTAAGGCCGGCGCGATAGTCGGCAGCACGGGTAACGCAACACGCGGGTCGGTGACTGCTGATTCGGGAGGGGTCACCGGAGGCGGCGGCGATGCGCTCTCGATCGGCAGCGAAATCCCCGGAATCGGTGTGGCGGCCGAAGAGGCGGCGACCGGAGGCGCCACAGCGGACTGGACAGCCTCGACGGCCACTGGGCTTGGGCTCGGCGTAACAGCAGCTGGGGCGGAGGCAGAAGGGACAGCGCCCCCCTCGATCTCGGCGGCGGGAGGAGCAATCGTCGGGAATGCACCAGAGAGGCGCTTTAGGATGCGGCTGACGCGCTCCTGCTGCAGGGGTTCTAGGCGTGGGAGCGAGGCAGCTGTCTCGGTGCTGATGCGCACAGCAGCCGGTCCACCAGCCGGATCAGCGCCGGCGGCTGGCGTCGGCTCAATCGGGGGGGTGACAGGGCTCCCGGTGGGCGGCAGCGCGATCTGCGGAAAGACTCCCGACATGCGCTGCAGCAGCCGGCTCATGCTCTGGCTCTCTGCCGTCGGGGCCTTGGCGGGTAGGGTCACTTCGTCCTTCGCCTCGACCGGGGGCTCAGGCAGCTTCAAACCGTAGCCGCGAACGATCTGGTCGGTGCCTTCGATCAGCTCGCTCATGCTCGGCACGCGCTCCTCAAGTTGCAGGGCGCAGGCCTGACGAATGAGCAGGGTCAATGCTTCGGCCAGCTCACGGCTTAGTCCCGTCGCTGGCGAAGGGGCAAGGGGCGGCGGCGGACTGGCCAAGTTTTCGAGGATGAACTCGATCTCCTCTGCGAAGAAGGCCGGGCGAGCCGTCAAGCACTCGTGGAGGATGGCCCCAAGGACAAACACATCGCCGCGCTCCGTCGCGCCGATCATCCCGGCGACTTGCTCCGGTGGGCGATACAGGTGTTTGTACAGCGGCAGGCGATCGTCGAGACCGGCTGCGCGACGCCGTAGGTGATGCATGGCGTGTTCGACGACCATGACCCGGCCCGCCGAAGCGTTCTTAGCCGTCGTACGTACTAGAAAAATGTTCTCTGGCCGGAGGTCACCGTGCACAAGCCCAACCTTGTGCGCAGCCTCCAGTGTCCGAGCCACCGACGTCACGATCGACAGAGCACGCTCGGCCCGCAGCGGACCGCGATTCAGGCGGGCGCGCAGCGTCTCTCCCTCAAGAAGCTCGGTAGCAAAGCCGGGGATGCCGTCGCGGTCGGCCAGCATCTTGACCGGCATGAGGCCCGCCGCACCAAGCTGCTGTGCGCGTCGCAGATCGTTGCGTACCGCCAGCATCATCTCGTGAGTCGGCTTGAGCTCGCGCTTGAGCATCAGCACGGCGAACTTGCGCTTCAGGCGCGAGTTTTCCGCTTCGTACGTGACCCCTAGCTCGCCCTGCCCCAGTACGCCCTTGATCAGGAATTCACCGTCGATGACCTGCCCCAGTCGACTGGCGGCGGGGATGGACGGGCCGACGACCCAGCTAGGCTGTGCTTGGGAGGACTTGGGATCGGCTGAGCCGGGGATCATGGTGGCCCCTAGCATACCAGCCAAGGTCCCTAATTGGGCAGATTATGTTCGTATTTTGGAATACTTATTTGACATCGGAATTTGGCACCCCAGCCCCGGATAAGGACAGCGCCTGGCGCGGCGCCAACGCCACCCCGACCAGCACCAAAAACAGAGGAAAGAGTTCGAGGACGTAGCGGTTCTCAACAAAGCCGATGGCGGCCAGCGCGCCGGTGCGCAGGACCAAGCAAGCCGCAGCCAGTCCGGCGAACGCCCGCAGCCGCGACGTGCAGGCGGCGCGCCAGAGGCCGACCAGTCCCAAGCCGAAAATCAGTATCTGGGTATATAAAATCGGCGTTCTCACGTACTTAAGAAAGTCCGGACCTGGCAAGCGGCTGGTCGCCCGCAGCGGCTGGTCGATGGGCGTCAGCCACAGGAAAAAGGCGCGCTTGAGCGGTAGCCAAATCAGGGTGCGAAGCGGGTGGCGCCGCAGCCGCTCTGTTGCCAACCGCCGGAAGCCGGCATCGACGTCGGCCGACATGCCCTCGCGCTGGCGCAGGTCGAACAGAGACTGGAGCGCCTCGCGCTCAGCCGGCGAGTCAAAGGCGGTGGGGGGATAGGTCTTGGTGGTAGCCACGCACTCGCGGCGGAACAGGCAGTACAGCGTCGGAGGAGTCTCGTCCTCCCGGCTGACCCAGGTCGCGAACCAGGCAAAAAACGAGGTATGCGGCATGGCGTTGCCACGAATGTCGCACTGCCCGCCCAGTGGATGGGGATGACCGAGGCTGATCTGGTTGCGGATCGGCCAAGGCGCAAAGCACACCACGAAAGTCAAGACCAGGCCAGGAAGCTGCCGCAGCGCCTCGCGACCACGCATGGCAACCGGGAAGAGCAGCGTGGGTAGCAAGAACAGGGTATCGATGCGCACCAAGCACCCCAGGGCCAGCACGGCTGACGACGCCATCCACAGACGGTGACGCAGCGGCTTTGGGCCGGCCGCACTCGCCTGCAAGACGAGCGCGAGGAGGACGATGTAGAGCGTCGTGAGCATCGTTGCCAGCGCCTCGGTCAGCACCGAGTTAGCGAACATGACGAGCGGTGGGCAGAGGGCGGCACCAACCAGCCCGACGCGCGCCGCACGCACACCGGCCAGACGACGGGCGAGGAGATAGACCAGCAAGCACGAGCCGACATCCAGGACGGCCTGCGCAACCTTGACGCGACTGAAGATCAGCTCGTACGCGCCGAGAGCGGGCCAGCCGCGGTGCGCAAGAAAAGCGACGACGCTGAGAAACAGCGGATAGCCCGGCAGACGGCAGTAACCAAGTGGCGGCACCGTGGAGTGGTCGGGATACCAGTCGGGCAAGCGGAAGGCATAGCGGTGGTGCTCGGCAAGCTCGCGGGCCGCGCCGAGATAGGCGTAGCTATCAGATCCGGCAAACGTCCAGTTCTGACCTAGCCGCAGACGGAGCCCAAGGGCCAGCAGCAGCAGCAGGCCCAGAACCGCTTGCTCCGCGGCGGACCAACGCGTCGCTGGCGAGTCTGGCCGGGCGGGCGCTGGCGGAGCAGAGAACGACAATCGCCACCGTCGCGCTTAGCCGCCACACGCAGCGACGATCGACTGAGCGATCTCGTGCGCGAGGCGGTCGATGAGGCGCTCGTCGATCCCCTCCAGCATGACGCGGACCTTGGGCTCGGTGCCGCTGTAGCGGACCAATACCCGACCTTCGCTGCCAAGCTTGGCCTCGGCGTCGCGGATCAGTCGCTGCGCCTCGGGCAGGTCGTCCAGGGGACGGCGCTGCTTGACCTTCACACTCACCAGGACCTGCGGGACCTTGACCATGACCTGGGACAGCTCGCTCAGCGGTCGCCCCTCCTCCTGCATGAGGGCCAGCACCTGCAGGGCGGCGATAATGCCGTCGCCGGTCGTCATGTGGTCGAGGAAGATCAGGTGCCCGGACTGCTCGCCACCGAAGTTGTAGCCGTGCTGCCGCATGGCCTCAACGACGTAACGGTCGCCGACGTTGGTACGTAGCAGCTGCCCACCGGCAGAACGCACCGCGTGTTCTAGTCCCAGGTTCGACATGACTGTCGCAACAAGGGTGTTTTTTTGCAGCTCGCCGCGGGCCAGCAAACGACGGGCACACAGCGCCATGATGGCGTCGCCATCGACGATATTTCCGCGCTCGTCGGCGATGATCACACGATCGGCGTCGCCGTCGAGAGCAATGCCCACGTGCGCCCCGAGATCGACGACCGCTTGGCACATCGCCTGCGGGTGCAGAGCGCCGACTAGGTCGTTGATGTTGGTGCCGTTGGGCTCGTCGCCGAGGGCAAAAACCGTAGCCCCGAGCTCAGCGAAGACCTCGGGGGCCACCTTGTAAGCCGCCCCATGCGCGCAATCGACGACGATCTTGACGCCATCGAGGCTGCGCTGCCGCGGAAACGAGCGTTTGAGAAAGACGATGTAGCGCCCGCGGGCATCGTCCACCCGCGACGCCCGACCGATATCGCCCGCCGTAGGCCGCACCGCTGAGAGCTCGCGAGAGTCCAGCAGCTCTTCAATCCGCGCCTCGGCACTGTCCGGCAGCTTGAAGCCATCGGCGGCGAAGATCTTGATGCCGTTGTCTTGGTACGGATTGTGGCTCGCCGAGATCACAACTCCCGCATCGGCGCGCATTGACGAAGTGATGAAGGCGATGCCCGGGGTCGGAAGCGGTCCGCAGAGCATGACGTCAGCGCCCATCGAGCACACGCCAGCCGCGATGGCCTGCTCGAACATGTAGCCAGACAGGCGCGTGTCCTTGCCGATCACCACCCGTCCGCGATGGCTGCCGCGATGAAAAAGATGGGCGACGGCGCGCCCAAGGCGCATCGCTGTTTCGACGGTCATCGGCTCGATGTTGGCAACGCCGCGCACACCATCGGTACCAAAGATATGTCGCTGCGGAGCTGACGACTTGCCGTTCTCTTGAGACATCTGCGGTTCCATAGCGGGGCCTCTGGGGGGACCTCTGAGGGGATCTGACGATGCCACAAAGCCCTGGGTATGGAAACGGCCAATGCGGGCCGCATCGCTCTCGGCGTCCGTCGTCGCCTGCGGTCCCGCGGGCGCAAGCGGGCCAGCCTCATCCCTCAGGCTTGCCGGGCCCGCCAAAGCGGTGATAGCGTGCAGGCGCACGATTAGGCCACGCCCTGTGACTACCCCATCTGCAGCCCCGCCAAAGGAGCCGCCGCGCGAAGGGCCCACGCCTTCGGGCCGCTTTGCCTGGATCGACTGGTACCGCGGTCTGGCCTGCATCTTGATGTTCCAGACCCACGCCTATGACGCCTGGACCCGCGAGCCTTACCGGCAAGGAGCCTACTGGGACCTCGCG
>CALFYE010000465.1 GCA_937952145.1 uncultured Myxococcales bacterium | reverse complement strand
GGACACCAATAAGACCTGGATCAACTTAACTCGCAATGACGGCTCGGTCCGTCCAGGCGACGTACTGGAATACACCATCGTCACATCGAATAGCGGCACCGACACCGGCATCAACGTAACCGTGCGCGACCCGCTTCCGGCCCAGCTGACGTATGTGCCCGGCAGCCTGAGCATCGACGGCGCCGGGAAGACCGACGCGGCTGGCGATGACCAGGCCGAGCTGACGACCAGCGGCATGGTGCAGACCCTGGTCGCGCGGATCGGGGCTGGCGCGAACGCCGCCCAAGGCGGCCAAGTCCGCGTCGGCGATCCGCCCACTAGCATCCGCTTCCGGGCAACGGTCAACGCCGGCGTCATGGGGCTGGTGCGGAATCAAGCCCTGGTCCTCGCGGCGGGCCAGGTAGCCAGCTCACAAGGGCTGACCACGGCTGCGACCTGGAACTCGGGCGATGGCAAGAACCCCAACGCGCCGACCGACCTGGTGGTGGGCATTCCCACCGATCTACAGGTCACGATTCGCGACAACCTAAATGGCGGCTTGCCGGTTCCAGGAACGCCGATCGTCTACACGGTGGACATCAAGAACCTGGGGCCCTTGGATGTCACCAATGCATCGGTCACGGCGCTGCTGCCGCAGCTCCCACCGGGGGCGATGATCACCTGGACCTGCTCCAGCATGGGCGGGGGCGCCTGCCCAGCGGCCTCGGGTAGCGGGCCGATCGATACCAGCATGTTGAGCCTGCCGAACCAGGCCAATATCACCTATACGATTACGGTGCCAAACCCTGCGGGATCGCCGCTCGTGAATCCGGTGGCCACCGTCACAGTCCAGCCGCCAGCCAACATCCCCGATGTCAAGCAAGCCAACAATACCGCATCGACGGGAGTCAGCGACCTGGGCATTCGCGTCACGGACAACCTAAACGGCATGGCAATCCAGCCGAATATGCCGTCGGTCTATACCGTCACGGTAGACAACAAGGGACCCAGCGCGGCGCAGAATATCACGTTGTCGAACACGCTGCCACCCGGCGTCAATCCGGCGCTGGTCACTTGGACATGCACAGCGATGGGGGGCGCGGTCTGTCCGGCAACCATGGGAATGGGCGGCCTGCCTGCCAACGGCGGTGCGGTACCCAAAGATGGAAGCCTCATTTACACGCTCAATGTGCCTGGCCAACTGGCGCCGATGCCGGGCACCTTTATCTATCAAGCAGCGGTCGCTGCGCCCAGTCCACTATCTGATCCCATGCTAAGCAACAATAGCGCCACTAGCGGTAAAGCCGATTTGGCGGTGACTGTACGCGACAACCTAGCCGGCATGGCGCCGCAGCCCAATATGCCGATTTCGTACACGCTGGACGTTAGCAATGCCGGGCCGAACCATGCCAGCGGAGCCCTGCTGGCCACTACGCTGCCGACCGGCTTGCTGAACCCGACCTGGACCTGCACGGCATTCGGGGGAGCGGTCTGCCCGGCCGCCAGCGGCACCGGAGCCCCCCCCAGCACCGTCGATGTGCCAGCCGGGGGCCGGCTGAGCTTTGCAGTCAACAGCACCGCGCCCGCCTCGCCGATGCTGCCCTGGGCGTTCTCATCGACGATTACGCCGCCCAGCAGCGTCTCGGACCCTAATAACCGCAACAACACCGCCAGCTCGATCATTACTGGCCAGCAGAACGCGGATCTGTCGATCCAGATCACCAAAAGCCCCGACGCGGCCCAACCCGGTCAGCCGACGACATACACGGCACTGGTCAACAACGCCGGGCCCGATGTCGTGACCAATCCCACGGTAGTACTGAACCTTCCGCCTGGGGCTGTTGTGTTGATGGAACCGGCCGGCATGGGGTGGACCTGCACAAAACAAGCGAGCAGCTACATCTGCACGCAGCCCAGTGCTCCGGTCGGGATGCTGCCTCCGCTCGTGGCTCAGATCGTCACTCCGGTGCCCACGTCGCAGGGCGGGCCGGGGGGGACGGTGCTGGGACTCGTCGGTGCGCCGCGGGTGGTGGATGCCAACCCAGCGAACAATATCGCCATTATTGATGCCGCTGGCTCGGCGGTCACCAACGCCGACCTGGCACTCAAGATCAGCAAGAATCCCAGCCCGTCGGTCCTAGGCCAAGAGACCACGTACACCCTTCAGCTCGATAACCTGGGTCCCGACACGGCACAGTCGCCCAGCGTCTCGTTCAGCCTGCCGCCAGGCAGCATTGTGACCGCGTTTATGCCCGGTTCGGGCTGGAGCTGCGTTCAGAATGGTCTCTCGTTCTCTTGTCTGCGCGCCGAGCTGGCCGCAGGCTCGGCACCGCCCATCCTGATCAAGGCGATTACCCCACCGCCTGGCGATGGCTCGCAGAATGCGGGCGCTGTGGCCGGGCAGGCCAGCGCCGTGCAGCTTCGCGATCCCAATCTGTTGAACAACAGTGCCTCGGTGCCGGCAGGAAACCCCACTCCGACGGCGACCGATCTGGGGGTGCGCTTGACCCGCGATCCGGATCTGGCCAGTCCCGGCGACACGGTGACGTATACCTTGCAGGCCACGAACAAAGGGAACGCCGATGCCAATAATGTCGTCGTTACCCTGAGTGTGCCGCCGGGCGCCGAGATTCTGCAGACCGCGGTCGGTGAAGGCTGGACCTGCACGCAGAACTTGAACACCTTTGTGTGCAGTCGTCCCAGCATCGCTCCTGGCGATGCTCCGCCCATCCTGGTGAAGGTGCGCTTGCCGGAGCTTTCAGGGGATGCCGTGATGCCTGGTGTGGGCGGCGCCACTGCGACGATTGATGCTGGAGACAACGCCGATCCGATGACCGATGACAACACCTTCATCCTCGATGGCATCCGCTACAAGCTCGAGGGAGGAGGCTTTGGCTGCACGGCAGCGGGCACCGGACTCCCGGCCTCGGCGCCTGCTTGGTCGCTGGGGCTCCTTTTGGCCCTGCTTGCGCGGAGCATCCGGCGGCGAGGAGTGCCGCTGAACTAGCTGCGTGGCGCGTACCGCACAAGGTCACGACGGCACGCAGTCTCCCCCTGCTGCGTCGAGCTGAATCACCCGTCTTGCCCTGCCGGTACGCGCCACGCTTTTTCCCGACTCCTCTGGAGACTGAGATGCGACTGTCTGTACGCTACAAATGGACACTGGCCCTGCTGCTGGTTGGCGCACTACCGCTGGGCCTCCTTTCGCATCAGACCCTTCGCCTACAGCACGCCGGGCTCGAGGGAGTGGAACGCCAGCTAGAAGCCGCCGTACTGGCGCGCACCAGCGATGGAATCGAGCGCCAGTTGGCCCAAGTTGCCGAGGCCACCCACCGCATCGGTCAGCTCTTGACTGAACCCAGCATCCGCGATCCCGAAGCCCGCCTGCAGCTGGCGCAAGAGGCACTGGCCCGCGCCGAGACCTTGGCCCAAGTCGCGATCTATGACCAGCAAGGCGGGTACATCGACACGCTGTACCGAAGGGGCGAGCCTCTCGGCGAATTCCCTCGCACGATCGCGCCTCCTCCGCAAGAAGGTGTATGGCAACCGATGGACGGCGGTCTGCGCTATGTCGAAGCCGTAGAGCGCGGGGGCCAACGACGCAGCATCGTGGTGGGTGTCGCCTCCGCGGCCCGGATACACGAGCTGGTACAGACCCAGTCGCGGATCCACTTCGATGCGCGTGCGGATGGCTTGGTGCTGACGGACGCCACGGGGCGAGTAATTTCCGGGGCCGGCTTTGCCCCCGGAGAACCTCTGGCTCACCGCGACGTATTTTCCCAGCTACCAGAGCCGGCGAAGTGCCTCCAAAATCCGAGCGACCTCGTCCTTCACTTTCAGGCTGCGAATGGGGATGCGATGTTGGGGGCCATCCATCCGCTGTCAACGTACCCGTTGATTCTGGCAGCCCGTCGCCCACAGGCCACGGTCTACGCCAGCCTGCGCTTGGCATCGCGCGCGCTGTATGGGTCGGTGTTGGCGCTGGCGGTCTTGGCTGCGGCCTTGGGCACGTTTCTGGGAACCCGCGCAGCGCGTCCGATCCGTTCCCTGGTGGCACTCTCCGCAGCGTACGCGCAGCGCCAGTTTCATCGCCGTTCGGCGGTCAGGACCGGGGACGAACTGGAAGACCTGGGACGCGCACTCGACCGCATGGCCGACGAGCTGTCGCGAGGTGAAGCCGAGCTACGCCGGCGCGAGCAAGTCGAGACCAACCTCGCCCGCTACCTGCCACAAGGTGTCGCGGCAGCCATCGCCAGCGGCAGCCAAAGCATTCGATTCGGGGGTCAGCGCCGCCCAGTCACCGTCTTGTTTGCCGACCTCGTGTCCTTTACCACCTATGCTGAGCAGTCAGAACCAGAACAAGTCGTTGCCTTTCTGAATGAGCTGTTTACGATCCTGACCGACATTGTTTTCGAGATGGGAGGGACTGTAGATAAGTTCATTGGCGATGCCATTATGGTCCTATTTGGCGCGACTGCCGATTTGCCGGATGGCCCTCAACGCGCATTGATCACGGCGCAAAAGTTTCAACGTGCGGTGAACGAGCATGCAACTGCATGGGCCGTCAAATATAATCTGAACGCTCAGCTTAGCATCGGTATCCATCATGGCGAGGTCGTTGTTGGCAATCTCGGCAGTACACGAAGGATGGAGTATACCGCTATTGGAGATGCCATCAACACAGCCGCCCGTCTGCAATCATTGGCCCGCGGCGGCGAGACCCTGCTTAGCCGAGCGGTGGCCGAGTACGCAGACCCTTCGATAGAGCTTGCCCTGGTAGGTGAAAAAGTGCTCCGGGGACGAAAACAACCGCTTATCATTTACTTGTTAAAGTGAGATTTCCATGCCAGGAAGAGTGATGGTTTTTGGATTTTCGTTGAATAGATATGCAGATCACACCAATTTTATTAGCTATATATCATTTGTCCTGTTGGTCATTCTAAGCACAGATCTGCGTACGGCTTACGCGCAGCTGACGCAATACACCGTCAGGCCGGGCGACAATTGCCGCCGTATTGCTATAAATAAGTATGGCTCGGAAGAGTATATCTCGCTAATTCACGACAACAACCCTTTGGGACCTACCCCACATCGCTTGACGCCCGGCCTAGTGCTGTGGCTGCCCCCCAAGCCCGACGCCCTCCCAAAGCAGGTGGCCACGCTGACCTTCCGTCGCAATCAGGTCGATACATTTACGCCGGCCCAGCATGTCGGCACGGTTGGGGAGCGCTTGGCCCAGGGGCACAAGGTCAGCACCCTCCACGCGTCCTCTGCCGAGCTGGTCTTTGTGGACGAAACCCGGCTCCAGCTCGGCGAGCACAGCTTGATCGTCCTTCTGGGCAAGTCGGCGGGCGCTTCCCGTTCCACGAGCAGCGCCGATGCCGTCCTTCTCCATGGATCGCTGCGCGCCCACTTAGCGCAGTTAGCCGGCTCAGACCCTCCCACCTCGGAACTTCCCCTCAAGACGCCCAGCGCCCGCGTTCGTCTGGGACGCGGACAAGCGCTAGTCCACGTCGATGCGCGTCAAACCACTCGCTTGGCTGTGCATCAGGGCATGTCCAGCTTAGAGTCCGCCGGACACTCGGTGCGTGTGCCTTCCGGGTTCGGCAGTCGCGCTGACCGAGGGCGCCACCCCACCCCCCCTCGTCCGCTGCCCTCCGCCCCAGAGTGGGTCGCAGCGCCCGACCTGCTTGTGACCTTGGGCGCGGCGCTTGATGTCCATGCTGCTTACCGGCCCGGCCGAGCTGGCCCCATAGCCACCCAGTTCCATATCCAGATCGCCAGGGACGCGCAGTTCAACGACGTGCTTCTGGACACCCGCGTGCCCGCCCGAACCCTTCAGGTGGACATGCGGCAGCTGGTGCCAGGCGACTATGCACTGCGCGTGTCCGGCATTGATGCCGATGACTTCGAGGGGCCCAGCAGCCCAGTCTGGTCCCTAAGAATCGCCGCCATCCCCATTCGCCCCAGCGCCGGCAGCGTGCTGCTGGACGTTCCCGCTGGGCTCGTCTGTCGAATCGGAGCCGAGCCCATACATCGGGCTGGAACCACCGTCACGGTCGAGACTTGGGCCGACACGCAGCTCTACTGTGCCCGAACGGACCCGCCAAGCCGCTGGGCCGCGCTCTCCCTGCCGGCTGTCGAACCCCCGCCCCAAAGCCTAGTGCAGGCCCGTTTGCCCCCCCTTGCCCCGGCTCCCCAGCCTCGGCCCAAGCCAGCGCAACCTCCGCTCCACCCTGCTCCCCATGCCCCAGTCCACCCTCCTGTTCGCCTGCGGTATGCCGGGGCTGTCATTGCCGGATCACACCTTGCGCCCACTCGGCCCGAAAACACGATCAATACCGAATTAGGGCTTGCGCGCTACATGCCACTTGCTTATGGCGCGCTTCGCTTTTCATTTCGCGTAAGTCACGAATATCATCGCTTTCTAGACCCATCCTCCGCTCTCTGCCAGGGCATCTCCTGCCAAACTTCTGCTAGCAGCCCGGTTCCGATTATGAGCGATCACCATACCCTGGGGATCTCCTTGCCAATTTTTTATGAGGCGACTGTACCCATTCCCCACCTGTGTCTATATACCGGCCTTTCCCCATGGCTAGTATTTAATTTACCGATCACTGAACCCGAGCCAATTCCCCGAGTTGGCATCGGGGTTGCTGGGCATATCGGATTAGGAATCCTAAATCATCGCAGCGCATTATTTTTCGAGCTTCGGTATCGCCAGATTGAATATCTTGGAGCAGTTTCTGAGAACTTCTCAGCATCGGGATTATCGCTATTCGCTGGTTATCAATTCCCGCTCGGTTCATAAAACTTATGATCCGAGTGCCTGCTCATTATAGCGAGCCAATTTCCTTGATAAAGTCCGCCGATCAATCCCGAGAATCTCCGCCGTGCGCCCCTGATCGTGTCCGGTTTCTTCTAAAATGCGCAGGATATGAGCACGTTCTACGCTCTCCAATGAGCGAGCGTCCGAGGTACGCCGAGGCACTTCGGACTCTGCATGCTCGCAGATATGAATTGGCAGGTCCTCGAGTTTCAAGAATGGCGGCTGCCCCATGACCAGTGCGTACTCAATTGCATTCTGCAGCTCACGGACATTACCGGGCCAAGGATAGGTCATTAGCTTTTGGAACGCGCTCTTGTTAAATTCTGCCCTTGTTGCGCCTTTCTTCAAGAAATGCGTGATCAGATGCGGTATATCTTCTTTTCTGGCGGATAGGTCAGGTATATGAATCGAAATAACATTCAGGCGATAATAAAGATCTTCGCGGAATTTACCCTGACGAACCGCTTCTGCTAAGTCGACATTGCTGGCGGCTACGATTCTGACATCGATATCAATGTTCTCGCGTCCGCCAATGCGCCTGAATGTTCTCTCTTGCAATACGCGAAGCAAACTTGTCTGCAAATCCGACTTAAGATTATGCACCTCATCTAAAAAAATCGTGCCTCCTCCTGCAACCTCAAAAAGTCCTTTCCGTGTTTCTGTCGCACCAGTAAATGCCCCCTTTTGGTAACCAAAAAGCTCAGAGTTGATTAAATGTTCTGGCATCGCCCCGCAATCCACATCAATGAATTGGCCACGAGCACGGCCACTATGTATATGTATAGACTTGGC
Source organism: uncultured Myxococcales bacterium (assembly GCA_937952145.1). GTDB lineage: Bacteria > Myxococcota_A > Polyangia > Palsa-1104 > JAEUJZ01 > JAEUJZ01. The sequence goes on along the minus strand of CALFYE010000465.1, from coordinate 1,236 downwards.
GACCATTTCCTTGCCTGTCCCGGTTCGGCCAGTTATGAGGACCGTCGCATTCGTGGGTGCAACCCGTTCAATTGTACGGAATATGCGTTGCATGGTCGGTGAGTGTCCAATAATCTGATTGAGTGAATGTCTTTCATGAACTTGCGATTCCAGTTGAGATAGGCGACTTCGCACTTTCTTCGTTTCCAATGCGCGACCGATTCTCGCCAGCAGGTCGGCTAGATTGATTGGTTTTGCAATATAATCATCTGCTCCTTTGCGCATAAATTCGACTGCCACGTCGATCGAGGTAAACGCAGTCATCGCGACAAAGGCAATTTCTAAGTGTCTGGCAACCTGTATGTGATCTAGGATATATAAGCCACTATGATCTGGTAAGTTTACATCGCTAAGGATTAGATGGGGTTCCTCCTCTCCGATCAGCGAGATAGCCTGGCCGCAGTCCAGCGCACTTCGCACCCTATGCCCCTGACCAAGGAGAAAATCTGTGAGGAGCTTGTTCTGCCGGCAGTCATCTTCGACAATAAGGATAGAAGGTTTATTATTCATGAGCGTGACTCGGTAGTTTAAACCAGAAACGAGCGCCGGTGGGGGTGCGTGGCGCATACCCAATCGAGCCACCCCAGCGGTTGAGAGTAAGTGAACAAAAATATAAGCCTATACCCAATTTTCCCCCCTTTCCGCGCTCTCCCGAGAATTTGTGAAACAGCGTCGGCACCATGTCAGGTGCGACGCCGGGACCATCATCATCAACGAACACGACTGCGGCACCCACGATGGTGTTTGGATCCGCCGTGCAGACGATGTGGCTGGTCAGAAGATGGACAGCCGTATCTACAGCCGTTTGGTTGCAGAACGCATCATCCATCCGCAGACTGGCGAAGTGCTGGCTGAGTACAACGAAGTGATCACTCATGAACTTGCGAATGTGATCGCAGATTCTGGTATTGCAGAAGTGAAACTCCGCTCGCCGTTGACCTGTGAACTGAACCACGGTATCTGTGCCAAATGCTACGGCATTGACCTGGGTCGCGGCAACATGGTTGACCTCGGCTCGGCTGTCGGCATTGTGGCGGCTCAGTCCATTGGTGAACCGGGTACCCAGTTAACCATGAGAACTTTCCACGTGGGTGGTACGGCATCTAGGCAGGCTGAACAATCTGTTCTTGAAACCAGATTTGCTGGTAAAGTTCATTATTTGAATTTGAAAAGTGTGGTTAACCGTGAAGGTTCCAT
>CALFYE010000464.1 GCA_937952145.1 uncultured Myxococcales bacterium | reverse complement strand
TATAAATATTTTATTTATTTTTGAGGATTGTTTGATTACTGCAACAAGCTCCTAGGGCGAAGGGATTGCGCTGGTAGGCATTCAGACACATTTCGCTTGGGGCTGCCGAAAACCTGTCAAAATGGTCTGAAGTTTTTTTGCGCGGCGGGGACAGAGCCTGCGGGGCGCGGTGACAGGTGGTGGGGGGCGGCTCTTCCCAGTCTCAAGCCCGGGGGAGCTGTGATGCCTGTACACCAAGAACGACGTCGTCAGCAGTCGGAAGAGTCGCCATTCGATCCCGCACCAGCGACGGGCTCGTCAGGTGGTGGCTACGGCGAGCCGGCTCCGCCGCCCAGTCCGTTTCAAAACGTGCAGGCCGGCGCGGGCAGCTCATCGACGCTAGACCCCTATCACGTCGGCACCGGGAATCCCTTCGCGAGTGGGATTCCCAATCCCTTCGCTAACCTCTTTGACGCCGGGCCGGCGCCTAAACCCATTGCGCCAACGGTTCCCAATACCAGTACCGATCCCAAGAGCAATGTAATTTTGTTTGAAGGCATCACGATGAACAAGCAAGAGAGTGATGCCGCAGCCAGTACGCTGAATGGCCCGGTGCGGACATTCTCTGCCTATGATGGTCAGAATGCGGGAACGCAGGACCCGTCGAATGTCTGGGTCGATCGCGGCTACGATTTCCTCGCTTTGAATTCATATAGTAATACCGCCGACAGTATGTATATTGACCCGAAGACGGGAAAAGTAAAATCCAGCGACCAGGCGGCGATGAATCAAGATCTGCATTACGATACTGCGCTTACGGCCCCGCAGGACTACCTGTCGCCCGCCGATATTGGCAAAGCTGGGGCCGACGCCTTGCTGGCCACGACCGACGGTTCGAAGCCTGGCCGCAGCGATCCTCTGGTGTTGGACGCGCACAGTGCGGGCGGACAGTCGGCATTTTATACTGCGATTGAATTATATAATCGCGGATATACAAATATCGAGATTAATGGCTACGACATGTCCATGACCCCGCACGAGCGGGAATTGCTTGAGCAGATGGGAGTGGATGTCAGTAATGCCACTGGAACTGTTGATGTCATGGGACATCAGTGGATGAACCCAACTGCAATTGGGATTGACCTGTTTAATAATGTTCTCCATGCCGATAGTCCATTGGAGGCAGCCAAGGGAATTATTAACTCTTATTATGGAATTAGTGACTACTATGACGATAAGGTGCAGCTGGGGGCCGGGGATGTGCTTAGCCATGGCCAAAACGCGGATGAGATGCTGTTCGGTTGGCATGAATTTCATCATTACGGCCCCAGCATCGAATATCTAAATCAGCAGAATGGCCGTCCGACCGGGGCATCGCCACAGCCTAAGGGCATCGTCGAGCCCAAGGTCGATGCCAGCGCTCACCTCGATGCCGAAAGCGGCACAGCGAGCGGCCACCTGAACCTGGCCGGCACCACGCTGAACCTGCCGGGTGGGCCCAAGGTGATAGGCGACTGGGCGCAGGCGTCGGCAGCGGTCGACCTGCCGCACGGAGCCGGCCACGTTAACGTCGGTGGCGACGGGGGACTGGGAGCGGACGTCAACCTGTCGCAGGGACAGATCGACCTCAACCTGTTTGGCCATCGGGTCGACGTCGACCAGGCTTACAAGCAGGCGACCCAGGGGGTTAGCTCGACGGTCAAGAATGTCGCGCAGGGCATCCAGCAGACGGGCCAGAACGTCGGCAACTTCGTGCAGAACACGGCGCAGTCTGTCAGCAACTGGCTGTTTGGTGCGCCCAAGAACACCGGCAGTCCGACGGGGGCAAGCTCGCCAAGCAAGCCGGCCACGACGACAGTCCCCAAGAGCAGCGCCAGCCCGGCGTCGGGGGCGCCCTACAGCGTCGGCACAGATGCAAGCCACGCGAAAAAGGGGGCCACCCAGGCGGCAAGTAGCTGGCTCGGTGGGCTGAGCCAGACGGTCAGCTCGTGGTTTGGCGGCGGCAGTAGCAGCAGCGCTGCGTCGAACCAGCCAGCTGGGGCCGCGAAGTCGGCTCCGCTGTCGGCACCTGGCTCGGCTGGGGCCGCGAAGTCGGCTCCGCTGTCGGCGTCTGGCTCGGCGGGGGCCATGAAGGCAGCGCCCACTCCGCCCACGGCGCAAAAGACGCAGCCCAGCAAGCAGGTGGTCAGCAGCGAAGACCACAAAGGCTCAACGGGCAGGGTCAGCACACCGCCGCCGAGCTCGGCGCCCAAGGCTGCGGCCAGCCCCAGCCCAAGTGGCGGCAGCGCGACGAAAACAAGCGCGGAGAAGCTGGCCCGCGATCCCGTACCCAATAGCAAACCCCAGACCAACCAGAAGGTCTTTCACGGCCGCTAGGTCGCCGACGGCAGCGGCGGCTTAGGTCACCACAGGGACTGCAGCATGTCGAAATCGCCAATTCTGATGAAGTGCTCGTATCAGGACTGCAGCCACAACGACAAAGGAGCCCGTCATGGCCAGGGACTCTGATCGCGATGAGCGTCGATCGACCAAAGCCGCTTCCCCATGGAGCGCTCAGCCCAGCCCGGCATCGGCGAACCGACCGGCCCCGAAATCGACACCGTCGGCGACGCCGACGGTAAGTCCGACGCCAAGCCCGACGCCGGCCCCCAGGCCGACTCCGACGGCGACCGCCACCCCGAGGGCCAAGGGAGCGCCACCGGCCACGCCGCCGGCCACGCCCACCGCCAAGCCGACGCCGACGCCGACGCCGACCCCGACCCCGACATCCGGCGCCAAGCCGACGCAGTCAGGGGGCGGCGGGGGCCTGTTCTCATGGCTCACCGATGGCATCAGCAACTTCAATACGATCGGATCGGTGATCCAGGGTGGGGCTGCGGCACTGGGGAAGGATGGCATCGGGCTCCCGTTTGGCATGAAGCCGCCAGCCTCGATGCAGGCCTCGCCAGCGACCATGGGCAAAGCGACCAAGTTTGGCGATGGTCTGGGTTTCGTCAGCGGACTTGGCCAGACCGTGCAGGGCGTCAGCCAGATGCTAAACGGCGAGGGCTGGGAAGGAGCGGGCAACACCGTCGCCGGCTTGGCCAGCACTGCGACCTCCGCCTACAAGTTTTTCCCCGGCATCAGCAGCGCGGTGGCTAAGAACCCCGGGCTGGCCAAAGTGCTGGGCAGCGATCACATGGGCATGCTCGCCGCCCTGCCCGCTGCCACCAGCTTTGCCGGCGACATGTGGAACTGGGCGACGTCCTCCGGCAACGAGCAGAAAGTCGCCGCCAATCAGGCCCACGTCGGCTTCGGCAACCTCGCCGAGTCACTGGGCACGAGCGCCCTGGCCAGCTACGGCGGTCCGGCAGGGGCCGCGATTGCCGGCGGCATCGGGTTGGGTGAATCCATCTACTCGAACTTTTTGGCCCCGCCGGGCTCTCCGACCAGCCTGGGCGAGATGTGGGGCATGACCAATGCCATTGTCGCCTCGAACGGCGGCGATCGCGGAAAGACTGCCGGCATGATCTTCGACGCCATGGCTCACGACTCGCGCGCCACTACCCCCAGCGATGGCTCGTTCGCTGGCAACGTCAACCACTTCGCCGGGACGGTCGCCCAGAGCGCCGGCCAGCTCGCGATGATCACCAACTACGGTATCAACAGCCTCTTTGGCAACCAGCAGAACTCGTGGATGGCGCAGGCCGCAAATGGCTGGCAGCCCGCCGCCGCTCCCGCGGGTAGCTCGCCGCCAGCGGCTATGCCGACCCCGACTCCGACTCCCACCCCGACTCCCACCCCGACTCCGACTCCCACCCCGACCGCCACGCCCACTCCTGGCCACTAACCGCTGCGGCTCACGTCTCGTAGGACGCGACGCGGGCTAAAGGCGGGTCTCTGGGGCGGCGCGCAGGACGTGCGCGGCGAAGTCCTCGTCGCCACGGCGTAGGCCAGAGGGCAGGCCGGGGGGCGTGGGGAAGCGCTCGGCGATGGCTTCGGCGATGCGGGCTCGGCGATTGCCGGGGTTGGGGTGGGTCGACAGGAACTCGGGCGGGCGACCCCCGCTGCTCGCGGCATCGAGCACGTCCATAAGCTCGGCGAGACCGCGCGGATCGTAGCCAGCCTCGACGAGGATGCGGAAGCCATAGGCGTCGGATTCCAGCTCGTCCTCTCGCCCGTAGCGCAGGCCGATCATCTGGTTTGCGGCCTGTGCCAGCAGAGAAGCGGCGCGGCCCCGGCTGGGATCGCGGGAGTCGTAGCTGCCGACTTGGACCGCGGTGACCAGGGCCTGCCCTAGCTGCTGCTTGGCCAAGTGCTGCGCGCCGTGGCGGGCGATGACATGGCCGATTTCGTGCCCCAGTACTCCGGCAAGCTGCGCCTCGCTGCGCAGTCGCATGAGCAGGGCCTGGGTAATGAAGATCTGCCCACCGGGGAGCGCAAACGCATTGAGAGTCTGGCGATCGCGCAGCACGTGAAAGTCGAAGCGATAGGGGGCGGTGCGGGCAAAGGTGCTCTGCACCAAGCGGTGACCGATGCGGCTGACATAGGGGGCGATCTCGGCATCGCGTAGCTCGCCACCGTGGCGCTGCATCATCATCGGCGCCGAGTGCAGGCCGAGCGCGATCTCCTGCTTGGGTGACAGCGCGACACGCTGAACCTCGCCGGTGACGGGATTGCGCTGGGCTTGGCCGCAGTACCGCAGGACCGAGAACAGACCCAGGATCAAGGCGACGATGACGGGCAGAGAGAGGGATCGGGACGACATTCGTCAGGCTCCTTCTATACGGAGAACAGCGCGCAGCGGCCGGGGAGCAAGGACGCTGGGCGCGATGCTTCCTAAGATGATCCTGCGGCTCTGGCGCGCAAGTCATCGGCGGTTGTGGTCAGAGGCGGGTGCTGCAGCAAGGGGCGGTGCGCCTAGGGACTGGGGTCTGCAGTAACCGATCGGGGTGGGAATCCCTGCCCCTGCGGGCCTTGCGCCGCGTCGTTCACGCCGTCGGAAGAACCGCAGTTCTCGTCGAGAAGAGGTGATCTTGGTCGCGCGTCGGAGGTTCGGCCCGGGCCTTGCTGTTGTCCGGTTCATGACCCGCACATTCCCCTTTTCCCCACTGTTCTCCCGTCGTTCCACCTCCGCAATGTTGTCCGCGCTGCCGGTCTTGGTGCTGGCCTCGGGCTGCTCGTCTGGACGCGATGAGGGGGCGCAGCCGCCCCTCGGGGAGGCGAGCCAGGCGCTGCTGAGCTCCCCGGTTCTGCGCGCGGCGGTGGCCCGCAGCACCTCCTATCTGCAGTCGCTGCGAGGCAGCTTTGGCCTGGACACGGCGCACAACTTTGTGCCGCGCAGCGCGGTGTCCGATGAGCTGGGGCAGACGCATATCCGGCTCGACCAGACCTACCGCGGTCTGCGCATTTTCGAGGGCGAAGCCATCGTGGCGCTGGCCGGTGAGAACGAGCCGCACGGCCTGATCTCGGAGCTGCGCAGTGGCATCGATCTTCCGACGCAGCCGACGCTGAGCGGGAGCGACGCGCTGGGCATCGTGCGCAGCGAGCTGAACCCCCAGGGTGACTACGCCCGTGAGCCCGCCGTCGAGCTCATGATCTTCCCGCGCGTCGTTGAGAGCGAGCGAGCGCAGCGGCTGCGCGGTCCCCAGGGCGAGCTCAACGCCGAGGACGTGGAGCGCAAGGTCCGCGGCTACGCCCTGGCCTATCACGTCCACACTGAGCTTGAAAACGGCGCCGCCGAGACCCAGCACACCGACTTCATGGTTGATGCGCACTCAGGCGAGATCCTCAAGCGCTGGAGCACGCTGCACACCGCCGCCAGCAAGGGCACGGGCAAGTCGCAGTACAGCGGTAGCACTGAGCTGGGCACCGACTCTGCGACCTCGGGCTTTGAGCTGCGCGACGTCGCGCGCGCGATGAACATCACCACCTACAACTTGAACCACGGTACCAGCGGCACCGGTACCGTGTTTGCCGACGCGGACAACACCTGGGGCGACGGCAAGAACTATGTCTCGGGCGGTTCGACGACGGGTGACAACGGCCAGACGGCCGGCGTCGATGCGCACTTCGGAACCGAGAAGACCTTCGACTACTACCAGGCGGTGCACGGACGCAACGGCATCGATGGCGCGGGCAAGGCGACATACAACCGCGTGCACTACAGCAGCAACTACGACAACGCGTTCTGGTCGGATGGCTGCTTCTGCATGACCTATGGGGACGGCAGGTCGCTTACGGTGCTGACCAGCCTCGATGTCGCGGGGCACGAGATGACACACGGCGTGACGTCGCGCACGGCCAACTTGACCTACTCCGGCGAGTCGGGTGGCCTCAACGAAGCGATGTCCGATATCATGGGCGCAGCCGCAGAGTCGTGGGTTGCGTCGGGCGGCGGCATGGGGGGCAATCCTGCGACGTGGACGACCAGCGCGAACACCTGGAAAATTGGTGAGGATGTCGCAGGTCTTTTGTTTGCGTCGATCGGCGCGCTGCGGCTCATGAACGATCCGACCAAGGACAACATGAGCAAGGACTACTACCCCGAGCGCAACATGCCCGGTTCGGCGGACAACGGTGGTGTTCACACCAATTCCGGCATCGGCAACCTGGCGTACTATTTGGCGACGATGGGCGGCAAACACCCGCGCGCCAAGACCAGTGTCGAGGTCAAGGGCATCGGCATCGACAAAGCGACGCGGATTTTCTACCTGGCCGATACGATGCTGTTCACCGACAAGACGACCTTCCAAGAGGCGCGTTACGCGACGGCGAAAGCTGCCGAGCTGCTCTATGGTCGTTGCAGCACCGAGTGGCTGACGATGCATCATGCCTGGGATGCCGTTGCTGTGCCGGGTGATTGGCAGCCGTGTGTTCGTCCGCGGCCTCCTCGCTTCTAAGGAAACATGCTGGAAAAAGTCGACCCGACCGTGGCTGCGACCGCACCTGTCCTCGTCGATGACCCGTTTTGGGGTCCGCGGCGGGGCGGGGCGGCGCCTGAGCCTCTTTCTGTTTCGTCGTTTGCCGCCTTTTGGACGACGCCAGAGCCCGAAGTTCCGGCTCCAGCCGTCGCTCCGATCGAGGCAAGCGAGGGCGCCGACGGGGTCATCTGGTCCCCGGACAGCTCGACGATCGTATTCGCGTCGGGCGGCGAACTGCGCCGGGTGTCCGTTCAGGGTGGCCGGCCGGTGCTGGTCTGCCAGGTGGCCCAATTCCGAGGCGGCGCCTGGAGCGCGAATACAAATCAAATCCTCTTCAGCGACGCTGGGAAGGGCT
>CALFYE010000463.1 GCA_937952145.1 uncultured Myxococcales bacterium | reverse complement strand
CCATCAACGACCGCCCGCACACCGACGAAGAACTGAAGCAGCGCATGGTCGAGCTGCGCAAGCGTGGACACACGCAGCCGCAGATCGCGGCGATTCTGAATGAGCTGGGATTCCTGCCGCTCAAGGGGCGTCGCTTCACGGAGAGCAGCGTGCGCAAGCTGTTGGTGCGCTGTGTGGAAACGCAGCTTCTGACGCCGCGGCGATTCCTAGAAGCGATGCTGGAGCGCATGCGGCAGGAGCATGAAGCAGCGGGCCGTAACGAGCCCTTCGTGCGACCTGGATATCCGAGGCTGGCCAAGGTGCTGATGGAGGCAGGCTACTGCACGCCGAAAGGGCGCGGTCGCTGGTGGCCGGCGCAGGTGCAGTGGCTTTTGGAAGGGCGATTCGATCGCTACTACTCGGCGCGCTCGCAGCCGAGCCTGTAGATGGCTTCTCTGTCGCTGAAATGAAGCGGCCCCCGTCGTGGTCAAGACGACGGAGGCCAAGTTCCGTGTGCCCAGCATGAAATGTGACGAGGAAGTGAAAGTCTTCTGGGAACCAGATCGCAGGGACCCAAGTGAACCGCAAGGCGAAGGAGCCGGCGCGAGTCGGTCCGGTCGTGAGGCCGGCGCTGAAAGAAGCGGGGAGCGAAGCCGCGGGTCGATGAACAAGAACCGGATAGGAGGCGACGGCGCCCAGGGCGAGCGGGCGGATGACCGCGAAGCTCTCGCGATCAAGGGGCGACGGCGTAGATTCGGCGATCGTGCGGTGAAGGTCACAGTTCTTACCTGGGGAGATCTCGGCTCATGCCTGAAAGGGCGACGGTTGTGAACCGGACCGAGAAGTCAGCAGAGGCCGTAGTAGGGGAGACGAAGCCGGCCCAGGCCGAGAGTCCTGGAGAGGTCGGAAGCATTTGTCTCCGTGAAGGGCCGAACGGAGGGGAGGGCGAAGCGCCCGTGAGTCTCGAAGGAGCCATGCACCAGAAGCCCAGGCAACTGGGGCTTGCGCTGGAGACAAGGGGTGAAGCCCCCCATGGCCAGCGGAGCGGTGAAGCCCCGACGGCGACAAGCGGAAACGGACGCCCAGGAAACGACCGCCTGATGGAAGCGGTGGTCGAGCGGGTCAACGCGAAAGCGGCGCTTTTGCGAGTGAAGAAGAACAAGGGCAGTCCCGGAATCGACGGGATGACGGTGGAGGAGCTTCCGAGATACTTGGTGAAGCACTGGGAGAGCCTGCGCGAGCAGCTGCTCAGGGGGAGCTACGAGCCGCAGCCTGTGCGGCAGCAACAGATCCCGAAGAGCGACGGTGGAGTCCGAGAACTTGGGATTCCCACAGTGCTCGACCGGTTCATTCAGCAAGCGATCTTGCAGGTACTCCAGCCTCGATTCGATCCGACCTTTTCCGAGCACAGCTACGGATTCCGTCCTGGTCGCAGTGCGCACCAAGCCGTGCGCGCGGCGCAGCGGTTCATCCAGGAGGGAAGACGCTGGGTGGTGGACGTGGACTTGGAGAAATTCTTCGACCGCGTAAACCACGACGTGCTGATGGGAAAGCTGGCGAAACGGATCGAAGACAAGCGGCTGTTTGCAAAGGGGACGAGGAGGTGAAGCACGAACAGCGTGGAGGGCCAGACGATGAGCGGTGATCTGTCAGACGCGAGCGCGGTGGTGTGCTGCGGCAGCGAAGACACTGTGGCAGTGAGGGCGATGGCGTCGTGGCTGTTCCCCAACCCGGAGGCGAGCCGCCCTTACCTTGGACATACCGAGGCCGTGAGAACACTGCGGCGGTAGAAACACTTCAGAAGTGAAGACGCTGACGCCGATGCTGTTCCAACGGTTGTTTCCTGACCCGAGGGCGTATCGCCGTAACCACAGCTTCCGGGCTGGTCAATGCCTTGATTTCTCTCTTCTCTGTCATCTTGCTACAGGGGTTCTGGTTCTTTCCCTGGTGGGCCTGCTTTGCGGCCCCCGCACCTCACTTGCTCAGCAAGGGTTCAGCTCCAGTGAGCTCACCGCAGTCGCAAAGTAGCGCCGAATCAGCTCATTCTGGAAACGATAGCCGTCGGAAGATAGCTCCACCAAGTCACGCCGCTGGAGCTGACTCCACACCTGCAGCTCATCGCCACCGGAGACCAACGGAAGTGCGCCGAGGCGCAGCGCCTCGCCTGGCCCCCGGCGGGCCAGTACTCTCAGCGCGGCATGTCCTTGCGGCGAGATCTGATTGGCGATGAGCTCGGCAAAGAAGAAAGAGGCTTCAAACAGCGCGGGTGCGACTGCGGCCTCAACGTCCTCGGGCGTGGTCAAGAATCGGACTTGTTCCGGCTGCTGGTTCTTGAGCTCCACCACCCGATCGCAGAGTAGCTGCAGCAGATAGGGGTGGCCGCCAGTCAAGGCCAGCAGCACTTCCAGCGCAGCCGGCTCGTAGCGCAAGGCAAAATTAGGAGTGGGCCTCTCGATCAGCTGCTGCGACTCATCCCGACGTAGGCAGCCCAGCTTGATGACACGTGCGTTGATGAGATAGCTCGACCAAGTGGTCGCTTCCTCAAACGTGTGTGAGCCGGCAACGAGGATGCGTAGCTGCGGCTTGTGCTGGATGATGTGTCGCAACATGCCCAGCACGAGGTGGGGGTTAAGCGTCCCGGCGCGCAGGGCGATATCGAGCTGCTCGAATTCATCCAGCAGCAGCAGAGCACTTCTTTCTTGCAGTCTGTGCAGCAAGCGGTCGAGCCACACATCGAAGACGATGAAGGGCTCGACGTTTAGCTCCTCCAGGGAGGGAAACTCGATCGCGGTGCGCTGTTCGCCGGACAGCTGTGCCGAAAGAGTCCGCGCCAGCTGAAACAGAAAGCCGGCATGGCCTTCGGCGCTGGCCAGTGCCTGGAGGTCGACAAACAGGGTGACCCAGGTGCTGGGGAGCATCCGCCGCAGGTTTCGTAGCAGCGAGGTCTTGCCCATGCGCCGCTGGCCATACAAGAGGAGCGGCGGTGCCGTCGGGCTCATGATCAGCTTCTCGATGTGCACACCCACATCCGTGCGTCCGACAAACACATGCTGATGTTCCGAGAGCGGCAGTCCGATGACGTAGGGGCTCTCAATGTAGGCCGAGGTCAAGCTGGAGGCTTCGCGCTGCAGCTGGCTCTGGTAGGCCTGATAGAGATCGCGCCAGCGATAGACGATGCGCAGGCAGCGCGTAGCCAGGGGTTCGTCGCTCAGACGCCAGTCGCGGGTGAGGCGATCCATGTGTTCTTCGACGATCCGCAGCGCGATGCGATGATGATAGGGGTTGCTCTGCGTCATCGCCGCCGAGACATCCTGGCTCAGCCGGCTGAACGTGCGCAGGGTGTCCATGCCTTCACCGAACATCGACATCGCGCCCAGGCGGGCGTGAATCTGGGCGAGCTCGGCCATGTCCTGGCAGCCTTCGAGGTGCTGTAACTCCTGCTCCAGCAGGGCCGCCTGCGCGGCCCAGCGCTGCGGGCCGGCCGCGACTTGCTTCACCAGCTCCTCGCCGGTGTGCGGCCAGCGCGAGATGACGTAGACCAGGTGCTCGACCAGGGTGTCGCTGCGCAACGTCTGACGCTCATCCCAGAAGGCCGAGTTCCAGCGTAGGAAGCTGCACTGTGCGCTCCCGCGACGGAGATCGAACCGGAAGAGGAGCTGGTTCCACGCCGCCTCGAACGGAAAGAAGAGGTATCGCCGCCAGAGCGGGAGTGTGCTCCCGGTCGCCATGCAGGCGATCGCGAGGAGGATCGTCGCCCACTGCTCGGTCGGGGTGCGGCTGCCCCAGGTGACATCGGTGCCGATGGTGACGATCAGCCAGCACAGCGGCGCCCCGAGTCCGCCGGCGACGGCCGCTGCACCGGCCCCCCCCAACCACTCGCCGTGCACGACCGGGATGAGGAGCAGAAAGAGAAAGCAGTTGGTGATCACCGCCCGCAGTCCGCTCAAGGCCGCGCTCGGCATGGTGCCAAGCAGTCCTTCTGACGCATGGAACAGCGTGATGACCTTGGCAACATAGGTGCCGACAAACAGCAGGAACAAATAGGTCACTAAGAACCATAGACACCTGCGAAAACCCAGCTGCCAGGGCCGTCCGTGTAAGCGAAATCCCATGCCAACCATGGCGGAGAATATCACGATTATTAACAGAGAGACACCGACATTGTTTTGAATCGGGAATCGCTTGACCGCGAATACGGCGATTAATGAACAAGAAATCACCAGAAATAACCCCACGATCACCGCGCCGGATGAACGCACGCTGGAATATGGCCGAGAGGTGGATTGCGACAGTTGTAGGTAGGAAATAAATCCTGCGCAAAAAGAGAAAATGGCGATGCAAAGTCCAGGGTAGGACTGAACGAACCCGCTCTCAGTCGTAGAGTGAACAGGGACATCCTTCATAAAGAAGGAGAAATATTGATGGATCGCTTCATTAACTAAGATATCGACAATCATGCTCACGATACCGGCGCCCACGCTGAAGAAGACGGCGAGGATGCCGCCGATCCGCAGCATGCCGGCCAGCTTGGCCAAGGCGTTGAGTGCGTAGTCGGTGGCTAGCCGGGTCAGCGTCAGCGGCTGCGGGTCCGCAGCCAGGCGCAGAAGCTGCTCGACCAGCACGGCGCACAGCGGCAGGACGCAGAATCCTAAGAACAAAATGCGCCGCAGCGTCGGATGCTTGAGCGTATCGCGGGAGAGATAGAGCAGCGAGAAGCCATCGGAGAGCGTCGGATCGATGTCCGTCACCAGTCGATGCCAGGCACTTGGTCGGACGAGGAGGTCGCCCAAGAGCTGCAGCGCCGCCGCGACCGCCTGCAGGGCACGGGTGCCCTCTTGCAGCAGGGTCCGCCTAGGTCTCATGGCCCCTCACAGCCGGCCTTGCGGCGTAGCTCTAGGATTTCCTGCTCGGCGATGTTGCGCCACGTCGCAAGGTCCCCGGGACTGCGCATCGCCTCAAGACAGCAGTCGGCGGCGATCTGCAGCAGGCCGGGCCAGCCCTCGCAGAGCTGCAGGATGAAGCCCCGGTCGGCGGGCGAGATGGGCAGCGGCGAGCTATCGAGCAGAGCCCCGGCCTCTTCGTGCGATAAGCGTTCTAAGCGCAGCGGGCGGAAGATATTGAAGAAGGAAGAACTATATTGATATCGTCCGGCCAGTCTCTCTGGCGTCTCTTGGGCCGAGACGAAAAACGAGAGATTCCCGCTGGTCAAATTGGAAACCAACGCCCGCATGCAATCCCAGAAAACATTGCTCAATGAGTCCTCGTGATGGCGATTGGCGTTTTCACGCATGCTCGTCCCGATATTGTCAAATATGAGTAGCGTGGGTGATGAGATCGCTGCTGCCAGGATTTCGACAAAATCATCGAGTCGTAACGCAGAGGTTACCGGCACATCCAGAGAGGTGAGGATATGGTTGAACAAGCCGGTCTGTCGCAGCATATGCGGTATTTCAAAGTCGACATAGACAATGCGCAGATGCGGAAGCTGCGCTGGCAGCTCGCTGTGCTGGTCGGCGCGCAAGCTGGCACCAGCGCAGATGTGACATAGCTGCCGCAGCAGCGACGTCTTGCCCGCCAGCCGCGAGCCGAGAATCGCAGCGTTGTGCATCGGGGTACGCGATAGCCAGCCAAGGAGGGTGCGCAGCTCCCGGCTGCGGCCGAAAAAGGAGCACGGGTTCTCAATCGGTCGCCGCGGGGTGAAGCCGGGCTGAGCGAAAGTCGAGTGGGACAGCCAGTGAGGCTGCGGCTGCGCGCGCTCGGGAGTCCGCGTGGAGGACGCGGCTTGTCCCGCCGACCGATCGAGGTACTGCTCCAGCCAGAGAAACAGCTCCTCCGCGGACCCGAGCTGGATGGCGTCGGCCGCACAGGTCAGGGAGAGCAGGTCGTAATCGCGGGCGCCCCGGCTCAGAGATTGTAGCGAGAGCAGCGGTGGCTTATCGCCGCAGGCGCGTATGAAATGATTGCAGATGTCTGTCTTTATGTTGCAGAGGGACTTGGGCCGGGAAAAAGGGGCAAATTTTCGCAAACCCAGCAGGGCTATCCGGCCGCGATCATCGCAGTCGATGCCGAACCGGCGCCGTACTTCCTGGGGCTGCTTGCGTGCCACCGCCAGCAGAATGATCAGCACCAGAAATCGTTCACTAAACCCCTTGGTCTTGCCCGACCAGCCGAGCGCCACCGCTGCTTTTTCTTCGACGTGGGAGCCTGCAATCAGCGGGTGAAGTCCGTTCAGGCACATACCGAGGTGCCCATGCTCAGTGACGAATCGGATGTCCATCGGGACGAAATGTTAGGTCGATGGCGCGGTCTCAGCAAGATTAGCTCTTTGTCTTTGCGAATCCCAACGGCAGTCGCCGATTGGATTAGATTGAAATGTTGATAGGGACGTTAGCTGGCTCGCGCGGGTATCGCGCTAGCCCCTGTTTTCGCAGCGGCGTTGGGCGCGAGCACTTGGCCCTCGCGGCGCGGCAGACGAGCGGGCGGGGGCGGTACTGCCGACTCCGCCGGGCCAGGGCTTCCCCTCGCTGGCTATTCTGGAAGGACCTGCTGAACTTGCGGCAGCCGGATCATTGGGGGAGCTGGTGGTCGGTTGGCCCGGCTGCCTTGTTTACCGCCGTCTGGCGAGTCGAAGGCGCGCAGCAGCGCTGGCTGCGACCCGGCAATCCAGATCGGTCCGCCCGGCGCTGCCCAGACACCGCTGAGGTGCCCGGCGAAGTCACTCGCCTGCTGGCCCGAGGCGAGTGCCTCTCCGCTCCAAGTCTGGTCCCTGAGGTGGAACACGACGCCAAAGTTACCCACCGCCCAGAGGTCGCTGCTGGACCGCCCCCACAGGCTGCGAAACTGGGGGCGGCCGTTGCGATCGGCACTGGCCTGCGTGCGCTGCCAGCGGTGGCCGTCGTACGATAAGATGGTCCCCTGCCCACCGACGGCCCAGACCTTGGTGAGCGGCAGCCCCGCGTCCCCCCCGGGTTCTTGCGTGCCCCACAGCGACCACAGGGGGGCGGCAGCAATCTGCGACACCTCGGGCGAGGTCGAACCGAGGACGCTGCCCGGAGTCGGCACATCCTCGACGCGCCAGCTCTGGGCCCCCGCGCAGCCCCAGCGCAGCAGCGTCTGTTGCGCCCCCGCCACCCAGAAGCAGGTGCCATCTAGGCCCCAGGCGCTGGTGAAAAACAGACCGTCTAGGTTCTTGGGCGCGCCCGCCTCTGTCGACTTCAGCCAAGCTCCTTTGCTATTGACATAAAGAATTGTGCCAAAGCCACCGACAATCACCATTTCCCCATTCCCAAATCCCCAGACCCCACGGAGGTTGATCGGACGCTTGGGGGGGGGCATACGCGCGCTCATCCGTGAATTGAGTGCGTCTTGTATGCTCGGAACTTCGTGCCAAATACCCAAGGTTCGACGCAACACTAGGCCGTTTTCGCCTACTGCCCAGACGTCGTAGTCTTCTCCGCGCTTCTCGCCCCATACGGCATATAGATTGCAAAGTGTCCCTTTGGCTCCCCAAGAGGGGCACTTGGGATTGCTGCTGGGCGTCGTCGTAAATCGCTCCTGCATCCAGCCTCGTCCATCCCAGTACAAGATGGTACCGCGGTCCCCGACCGCCCAGATGGCATCTTGCGAAATTCCAAAAACAGCATTCATCGAGATGTTGGATGGGATTGGCGTATAGGTCCAAAAGCCGCCCGCCGTTTTGCTGTACAGGAAGGGGCGTTCGGATGCCGTCACCTTGATGCTGCGTTTGGTTCTGGGGAAGCCATCGGTCTGACTGCCGATGCGATACTGGTAGCCATCGCTACCCGCGATTGCTGGCTCTTGGTCCCAGCTGGCCTGCTTGAACACGGCCTTGGCGCCCTGTGTGAGCCGCACTGGCGTATTGGCGTCCGTAAAAAAAATACACGGCTGTCCCTGTTCACAGATCTGCGGGGGGTACTCGGGGCCATCAGCGCCCTCTTGCCTCTCGGGCAGGATACGAATCTCATCGATGTCAGAGACCTCTAGGCGCACCTCGCAGGGGCGACTATTGGTATTGAATTTTTTGAAATTTAACTTAATAGAATAAACGCTCTCTTCCTTTGGGTTGACGGATAATTGCGCTGTGGCTGCAGCTGTCTTGCAACGATCGGCATCTAAGAGGAAGATGTCGAACGCATAATTCGATGGCTGGAGTGTATATTCCTGTGATAAATACTTTCTGTTTGTGATTACCTTTTCTTCTGTTGATTTGCTGCTGACTTTTTCCCTTCGTGTGGGTGATAGTCCTGTGTCAATTGCGCTGATATCAAATACGATACTGGTAGCATCGCGGATGTCGTTTTCATCAATATCGTAGTAAATCGTCACCGGTCCTTGGCATGCGCAGAACAGCAGGAGCAGGCTGGTCGAGAACGTATACACTGCGTACCTAAATCGCGAATCTGCTTTTGAGGTATTCATGGCATCTCTCCAGGGGGTGGGGGGCTCAAGGCAGCGGAACCAGCACGGTCTTGTCTGTGGGCGCAAGCGATACGCCCAGTGCGATCGCTCCGCCGCTGACCCCCAAGGCCAATAAGGTCCAGGGAAGCCAGCGGGTGACGGACTTCTTCTTCGGGGATTCCGCGACCGGGGGGCTCGCTGGGGCAGCGGCCGGCACAGTCGCAAGCGGGGAGGGCGAGGCCGAGGCTGGCACGGGACAGCACGTCGGCGCGGGGGCCAGCGGGAGCGAGGACGGTGGCTCTAGACGGATGACCCCAAGCAGGGGCGGCGGGTTCACGTTTGCCTCGGCGACTGCGGGGCCCCCAGACGTCGGCGCGGACAGATCTTCGGTGCGCTTGGGGTTCGGAGCCGGGATGTCGAGCGCCACTGGTGCAGGGGGCGTCCGCGCGGTCTGCGGTCCGGCGGCGGCTGTGCGAGGCCCGGCTGCAGGGGCCAGACCGGCAGCCAGCTCAGATATCCTCTGGCGAACCTTGGCGGACAGTTCGGCATCGTTACCGGCTGTGCGTCCGGCCCGCTGATACCAGTCGGCGGCCTCGGGCCAGCGTCCTAGCTGGTGCAGCATGCGGGCGCGATTGAACGCGATGCGTGGTGTGGCGCAGCGAGCCCAGGCGCGCTCGAACTCCTGCAGCGCCCGCCGGTAGTCGAGCGTGCGCTCGGCCAGCTGGCCTTGGTCGGCGTGATGGCGATAGACATCGTCACTGCTGCAGTGCTCTGCCCGGGCGGGGGCGGCGACGGCGTACAGCACACAAGCGAGTCCAATGCCGGCTCGCAGCCAGCGGCTGGCCCGGCACAGGGTGAGTCCAGTGGTTTTCGTCATCGTTATGCGCTCCTCCGCGAAGGACCCGTACGGGCTCGGCGCGTGCCGGCACCACGCCACTGGCGGCTGCCGATTTGCGCTGGGGGGACTCTCGGGTTCCTAGTCCAGAAGGGGGATCGGGGCATCACAGTCGTCCTCCTCGCTTGCGCTTCCTGGGGCCGGGGACGTGGCGGGTCTTGCATCGCCTAGCAAGACCTGGGGCCGACCCTGGCTTGTCTGGCCGTCGTCGGTCGCGGCCGGGTGGGGGGGGACCCATCGTCTCACGATGGGCGAGCCGCTCACGCCTCCCTCCTGGCTGCTGAGGTTCCGGTCAGCGGTCTTGAGCGACGCGCCTAGCTTGATGTGCACGGGAGGCTGTGCGGCCGGCCACGGCGAAAGCCTCACCATGCGAGCGCGATACCCCAGCGCGCGCAGGCACAGCACTTGTTCACTGTCCTGCGCGTCCGGGCCGAGCCGCCACGGAGTACGCCCCAGCACCTTGCCACTGCTGCGGGCAACCACGAAGGCACCACTGGGCTCGCTGGTCAGCCACGCGGGTGCTGCGGCGGCGATGGGAACAGCGGGCGTCAGCGGGGGATTGGCCACAGTCGCTAGTCGCGCCGGGAACCAGAGATGCGCGCCCTGTGGCACGAGGACGAGGAGGATGCCCAGGGCGGCGGCGGCCACTCCGAGGCGAAAGCGCCATGGCTCCAAGCCTGGCGGCTCTTGCCCCGCATGCGGCGCAGTCTGCGCGCAGTCCGTCTGGTCGCTGCTGTCCCACTCCGGGAGCGCCCGAGCCTTCGTCAGAATGCCCAATATCTCGCTGGCGGGAGCGCGCTCAAGTAGAAGGTTCTCTTTTCGGGTGCGCGACATGCCATCCGCGAACTCGCCAAAAGTCCGCGGAAAGTAGTCGAGGCAGAAGGCATCCAGCGCACTGTCGTTGGGCAGCCGTCGTCGGAGCTCGCAACGAACGCGCAGGTTGTCGGGGGGAAGAGGCGGAACCTGCTCGGATTCAATGTTGAGGTCTGGCTGCTTGGGTTCCGCGCTCAAGGTCTTGCTCGTCCTCGACTAAATATGGAAGCCACCAAGGCGAAAACCGGTTGGAAACCGGTGTGTCATCGGTATGGCCATCGGCTGGTCAGCCGATCCCCTTGCCGCCAGGACAGCCCCGCGAGCTGGGAAGTGCTGACGCAGCGAGGCGCTGATCAGCCGCAAGCTGGTCCAGCGTATCAAGCTTGAATAAGTATAATTAGCATAGGCTATGCTATAGCGCACTCATGAATGAAGGCACTTCAAGCGGATTTTAGATTTAGATAGACCCTGCTTCTTGTTTGTGTTTGCCTGGTGGCTACCCTGGTTTCTGTAACCGAGTAGCCAACTCAACCATAAGGCAATCCATGTCGTGGTTTTTTCAAGACACTGCGCCCCGCCAGTCGCGGGCTGTCGGTTATGTTCGAGTCAGCACCGCGCAGCAGGTTCTGGAAGGGATGAGCCTGGCAGCACAGACCGATCGCATCCGAGCATACTGTATCAGTCGAGATATCACGTTAATTGAAACCGTTGCCGATGAAGGCGTGTCGGCTAAGTCGCTAAATCGCCCTGGCATGCGGTGTGTGCTGCGCATGCTGCGGCAGGGGGCGGTCGATTCCATCGTCGTGTTTAAGCTTGATCGGCTATCGCGCAATGTGAAAGACCTGGCCTATCTCTGCGATGAGTATTTTCGCGATGGGCAGCCCTACTCGTTGCTGTCGGTGTGCGATGCCATCGATACGCGCTCGGCGACCGGCAAGTGCTTTCTGAACGTGGTGATGTCGATGTCGCAGTGCGAGCGTGAGTCGATCGGTGAGCGCACCGCCCTGGCCATGCGCGAGCTCAAGCGTCGCGGCGTGCAGCTTGGTGGGCCGCCCTTTGGCTGGCGCTACTCCGAGGAGCTTGATGCAGAAGGTCGCCGGCAGCTCGTCCCAGCCCCCATCGAACAACTGGCCATCACGCGGACTTGCGCCCTGAACGCCGAGGGACTGAAGCTGTATGCCATCTGTCGTCGCTTGCAGGCGGAGGGAATCCCGGCGCGCAAGGCGGGCTGGAACTATGGAACGGTGCTGCGGGTGTTGCTGCGCGCAGGTCAGCAGCCCAACGGCCGAAAGCCGCGCGATGGCGACCCACAGGAAGGAATCGCCGAGCGTCGTCATCGGATCGTGCGCGGGAGGCAGGTGGCAATAAGCCGCGCGCACGAGCTGCGAAAAGAGGGCCTGAGCCTGCGCAAGATTGGCGATCGTCTGAGCCGCGAGAAAATCCTGCCAGCCCGCTGTGACGTGTGGCACGCCGCCAGCATCCTGGACCTCTTGCGTCACCCCATTCCGACGCAAGACCGTCAGGCCGACGAGCTTCTCTGAGCTGAATGGAACCGCCGCGCGATCGTTCGCGCCGTCCCGGAACCTGAGCAGTGCCTGAACCTGGGCCCGGCTCAGCCAAGGTTTAGCGAACGAGGCGACACCGTCCCGGCGAAGCGGACAGACTCAGCGCGCAGATAGTCTGCCCACTTGCTGATCAGCCGCTGCTCGTTGCGCTCGCGGCTTCCCAGGTCCGGCTCATCCGAGGGCATGTAGCGAACGAAAGGCGCGACCTGCTCGGGATAGTCCAGGTCGGCGTAGATCTTCTCGACGAGATCCAGCGCATCCGGGTAGTGGGCGCGATGCTCAAAGATCCACGCCAGTGCCAGGTATGCCCACTTGCGCCGGACATCCAGCGGGTCCTCGCTCTGCTCTGCGCTGGCAAGCCGCTGCACGCGCTCCAGCACCGGCTCATCATGCGCGCTGCCTGCGAGTTCCACGACGAGCTCGTCATGGGTGCCGCGCTCCATTTGGTCCGCCGCCAGCCCGGCCACGTCTTGGCCCGGCAGCAGTCCTTGCTCGATCCCAAACTGCACATCACTCCAAGTCAGCTGCGCGCGCTGCCGAATGAATGAATAGGGGATCGAGATCTGCACCTGCTCCATGGCGCGCTCACTTTACAACTTGGTTGGGAGTGCCGGTCAGTTTTCCGCCGGCGATGAAGCGCTGATGGGTCACCGTTCCATCGGGATCAAGGATGTACTCGAATATCCCCAGCCGGCCATTCACCTCGCCGGGAGTCTGAAGTAGCTGCCGCTCGACTCCGTCTCCTCCGCGTATCCGGGTCGCCTTGCCAGCTGCCAGCTGCTCGCGGCTCGGAAACGAGGCCGCTCGATGCATCGGGTCAGCCTTCAGGCCAGAACCCCGACGGGGGGCCTGCAATATCCGATCGTGTAACGTGGTCAGCTCCGCATGCCCGGCAACGTCCTCGGTAGCCCGCCTGCGGGCCTGCTTTGCAGCGGCCTTCTGGCCCTGCTTCGCCGCCATGCTCCCCGCATCCGCCGCATGCTCCGCTGCATCGACCAGGGCATCCCCCCTCCGCAGCATGCCGATGCCCGGCACATACGTCGTCGGTGAAGCCATCGCATCCCCGACGCTCTCCACCGCATCGC
>CALFYE010000462.1 GCA_937952145.1 uncultured Myxococcales bacterium | reverse complement strand
CGCTCTTCCGATCTGAGGAAAGCGCCTCGGTGCTCGGGGAAAAGTGCAATCTGCTCCTCAGTGGCAAGCCAGATGGGTTTCGAACCGAACGTCTGCACCTCGCCGTTCGCCAACAGCGCTAGGGGGAGCCCAACCAGTTCTTGCTTATCGTCTGCCAGACAGAAACCGAGCAGAAGTCTGACAGCATGTTTGGGTGGCGTGCAACTGGGCTCCCTAAGCCGCTTGCGGAGTGCTGCAGGACTTAGCTCTGGCGCCACCACGCCAGCTTGCGCGAATCCGTCAAGGATATTGGAGGCGAGGGGCGGCTCCGGAAGCGGCACACCGACGCCGAGTAGAGCATCTTGTAGATCTTCTCGCCGCTTGGCAGGCGGCAGCGGGACATTGCTAATTCTGGCCCAGGCGTATGTTTCCGCCTGCCGGGTCCGGATAGTCGGCCGCTGCGCGAGCCCGCCGTAGACGCTCACCGCCAGGGGCTCCGCCGATGCCTTCGGCCAAAGCGTGTACCAGCTCTGGGGGTAGGTCGTGCCAGCGCTGGTTCGTAGTGAGTCTAACAGTTCGACGTAGGCTGCCGATACGGCATGTTTGAGAAGAAGATCGTTCCATCGTACCTGCCGCCCTTCATCATCACCTGCCGTGATGCGTTGGCGGCTTGAGTGCACCTCAAAGTGCCCATTGAGATGGATGGGATGACCGTTTCGCTGAGGCAGGGGCATGCCACAATAGAACTGCCCGTCGATGGGCTGCGCGAAGAATCTATCTCCGTCACGCGTAAGCTTCGCAGCTGCTCCAGCCCAAGGGATGACTCGCTCACCACGCATCTCATGGGCTAGGTTGAGTATCTCCCCCTGGAGATCGGAGAACATGCCTGCTACGACCTGCCAGCATTCTTCGCTCGAAACGCTGCCGATTGATACTTTGAAGAGTTGACGATAACTGACCCAGGGCATCTGTGCCGGGTTTTGCCGCCACTCGGCGATGAGATCACTTACCTCCTGGCCAGGAGGGTACAATCTGGCGCGCGCGGCGCGGACCTCATCGGCGTTAATCGTCTCGGCGGCCCAGAGTCGTTCCAACTCCTGCGTTTGAGGATTGACCTGTCGCACTTCAAGCCGCAAGACGTTGCGGGTGAAGAGCAGCAGTGTGGCACCGGTCTCCTGCATGCGAGCTAACAGGCTCTGAAAATCGCTCAGCAGGAACGGCTCCGGACAAATGGCAGACTCCCTGGCTTGTTCATCCGCCTGTTCGCGAGTCCGCATGGGGAAGCGAAAAATCGTTCCTTTATGTTCCGGCGCCTGGGGCGCAAGACCTCCCGGGAGGAAGACCTCCGGCCAATCGGCGTACTCGGGCCATAGATCGGCCAGCAGCCAGCTGTAGCCAGGCGGTTGCCCCTCCTCCGATACGGCATTGCAGTACGGATCAAAGCAGACGATTTCCTGACCACTAAGGAAGCTCGGGTGGTCGGTGATGTTGTAGACAGTATTGAACCCGAGTCCAAACCGCCCAATCTTTGGCCCTCCCTTCGTCTTGCTGGAATCTCCGATAGTCTCAATATGCTCCCGGTCGGTCGGACTGAACATGCTGTCATTGGCGCAGAGTAGCGCTGGACCCATGAGTCGAGACATCCGAGGATCTGGGATGCGCGCTGCCTCCTGTTGCCGAGGGTCCAAAATGAAGATGACCTCGCTGGCACGAGCATCATCCGCATTCTGAATCAGCTCCTTGAAAATACCGAGGTCGCGGCGGTAGTCGCGCAGAAGGTTGCGTAGGCGGAGGGGCAGCGGCTCGGGCCTTTGGCCACAGGGACGTCCGTGCTTACTCATGGGGATGCGAGACATGATACGGAACTCCGAGGGGACTCACGCGCACAAGAACGTAAGAGGACTCCTGAGCGTGCGGGAACCACGGAGCCGCGCGCGAAGTCGAAGCCAAGGTCGTTGCTCATGACTTCCGACCTTTGCTGACGGCTTTTACAGGCACACGCATCTTCGCAGGACGACTCACGACAACGACCCCGGCAATCCGTTCCAACTGCTCGAGTCCCTGAATCAGGGTTGCGTGCTCCTCGGTTCGTGCGGCGTCATCCCAGACGAAAGCAATCATCCGGTCGAAGGGGCTGCCCAGTGGGAAATAGGCAGCGGCATCCTCGGATAGCTCACGCTGGATCTTCTTCAGGCTGTCTGACGAGTACGCGAACTTCGTCTCGATAATGAGCTTCAAGGACGGGATCGTGAGGTCGGCTCGCGGCTGCACGAATCCTAGCTTCTTGGAGTAGCCTTCGCTCTCCAGATCGGGGAAAAGCGGCGCAAGGGTAATCCAGAGAAGGTTCTGAACGTGGTACTCGTTGTCCACGTGCCACTTCCGAGGCTCGCCGGTCTTGGTTCGCCGGGTTTCCTCCCAGGTCCAATCGCGAAGCGAGCGATCGATACCACGAAGTAGCGCGAGCACATCGTCGATGGTCATCGCGTCCGTGCGGATGCTCCGCACCACCGTCGCCTTCATTCGCGTCAGCGACGCTAGAAGGAGCGCGGCACCGATCGCATCAACCTGCGTGTAGTGCTCGAGCACCGCTGCCACGATCGTCCGCGCGTCGCTCGGTGCGATCTGTTCCCCGTCTAGCCCCATGGCGGTGCGAGTTACACAGCAGGCACCATGCAGTTCTGGCGGTTCATGGCGTTGCTCCCCGAGGAGTTGCGAAGCCACATGCAGTTGCGCCAGTTCCCACATGCCGAGTCGTAGGCCGAACTTGGCGAGGACCGACGCGAGCCAGGTCCGTGCAGCCTGCTGACGTGCGTGATCGCCGGTTCGAACGAGCGCCGTCACCACTGCTAAGATGGCGGCAGGATCGGCCGCTAGCCCTACGGACACGCCGTCGACCTCCATGGATGTTCCCAACACCCAGTCGAGCCCCTCGTGAAAAGCACTGCGGCGTTCGCTGTCCTCGTTATTCAAGGTGGTGGCGAGCGCGAGCGCAGCAACGGACTGGTACGAGCGCGGAGCGCCCCCTCGCTTGATATCGCGCCACTGGTTGAAAGCAGCCACGGCAACAGCTGTCGCCTCCGCGCCATACGTGCCCGGCAACAACCATCCGGCGGTCAACCGATCGAGGGGTGAGCCCACGCCCAGCTTATCGACCTCTCGCCGAAGCACGGCCTCAGCATCACCCAGGAGCTGCGCTTCGGCGGCGATCACAGGAACCACCTCGTTGTGCCAATGTGGCCGTACAGGACATCAGGGTTCCAACGGGTTGTCGTTCCGAGCCTGCCCATGTGACGTGCGATGAGTTGCGAGTAGCTGACCGTCACGGGCATCGGGGCGGGCTGGAATCCGCGCCACGAGTGGCTCGCGAACGTCATCACCTGCTGCCCGAGGTATCGGAGATCGCGGAATGTGGAAGCAGGATGCAAGTGCAGTCGCAGAGGTACAGGAGCACCGTCGGTCGGGCGCTTCAGCTCCTTTGCGCCTGTCACTCCCAAGAGCATGTCGTCTTCGGAGAGCGCGATCATCAAGCCACGCTCAGGCACGAAGAGCCCCTTGAATTTTCCGTTTCTGCCGACTGAAATGCCTTGCGAATGTTTGTCGAAGAGCTGGAGGTTCGTATCGCCAGCCACGTGGAGGAACGCGAACTCCAACTGGAAGTCAGAGAGTTCCTCGGCAAGCCGCTTCACCGCGACGGCTTCCGTTCCACGGAATGGCTTGAATGCGTGGAAGACGAAGCGAACGCGCTCGCCTTTTTGCCAGTTGCGCTCCTTGCGGACTCGATCGATCGCGGTGCGCAGTGACTCGAGCATCGCCTCCGAGAAATTGTCGAAGGTCACCGCCTTCGAGACGGTGTGAAGGAGGTACGACCCGTAGCCGCTGAAGACCGTCGTGATACCGACGAGGCGCTCGCCTTGGGAAAGGCGACTCTCGCGAACCCAGGTGCTGGCGAGCCCCACGACCAGCTCGTGGGTTGTCGTGGGGTCGGCGCGAAGCAACCACGGGATGCCCCCGAGCTTTGCGTATGTCGCGAGCCCCATGTTGCTCAGCGTGAAGGCGAGCTGCGGGTCTGGCGTCTGCGCGGTTTCGAAGCGAAACTGCTGAATCGGAATCTGTTGCGTGAGGAAGAACGCCTTCGTCACCAGATATGGGTTCTCATCCCCACGCAGTTGATGAGTCCGATCTTCAACCTGTACGAAGGCAAGGTCCCAGGGCTGACGACTATCGCTTGCCGCCTGCAATGCGCGCTGTGCAGCCTCGTGGTAGGCGCGTGCCGAACCATCGCGCGCAGTGAAGGGAATGGGCTGACAGTTCTCAAACCCGTAGGTCCGCAGGAAGCCACGGCTGAAGACAGTGCCCTGGATCCCATGGAGGAACTTGTACATTAACTGTTCGGCGACGCCTTGCTGCGACGCTTGGCAGATGAGACAAACACGCGGCGCGCGCGGGATGGGCGCGGTACGGCTGTAGGGACCGTGTGTTGCGATCCCGCGGCTGGACGAGTCGTCGACCTTCCGACCCGCGGCGTCGAACACGAAGACGGCAGGCTCGGCGCGCCGGACGGTCATGCTCCCGTTGGGCCAATGCGTGGGATTGACCAAGTCGCCCACGCTGACACGGACGCCCGGGACGATATCAAGAGGCTCCTTGCGAAGAATCTCGTGGGCATTCTGCAGGCGCTTCACCCAGGACGAGCCTTCATAGACGGCGGCGGCGCGTGCCTTCATGTCGTTGACGGCGTCAATCCAACGACCGCGACCCAGCGCGTACTCTAGCAACTGTCGGATGTTGCGGCGCGAGGCTTCGACGCGGAGCTTATTCGCATCTATCTTCTCGGTGCGCCCGTCGTCACCTTCGACGGTGGCGAGGCCGCACGCGACTTCGTGCAACGTCCCGCGAAGTTTCAGCTCGGGCAGCACTCGCTCGTCGGCGATGGGCTCCAGTTCCCCCACGTAGGCACCTGGCAAGCCGACTCCTTGTGAGGCGAGTTCGGCGACCGAGGCCGTGATCCTCTCGACGATGGAGATCTCGAGTACGACGACAGGAACAGAGACCGACTGGCCGGGCTGTGCCGGTGGCCGAAGAACTTGAGCCGCGAAGCCGTAGGCCACGCGCGCGTCGATGGCCTGGAGCAGGCTCGAGTAAGTGCTTTTGCCCCCCCAGCCGAGCCCCGGTCCGAGTTGGTCGCCCGCCGCTATCGATAACACCTGGACCGGAATGCCTCGCACGAGTGGACGCTGGCGCGCAACCATCTGTCTCAGCAGCGCCTCGCGCCACAGGTGGCACGCGAAGTCCGGGTTTTCGCGAAGCGACATCACCTGATGCTTGTCGCTCAGGCGGGGCGCGTTTTCGATGATTGGCACCGCGAGAATCTCATCGCCGTCTGCTCGAAGCACGTGCGTCGTCCGATGTTTGCGCCGAAGCTCCTTAAGGGACTGGTTTGCGCGGGGAAGCACCTCGATCTCGACAACTGCCCCCCCGAAATCGAGAACAGCGGCATTGAGGAACAGCCCACTGCCGGCAGCATCGTCGACCTCGATAGGTTCTCGCTGCATGACCTGGATCATCTCCGCCCCCTGCAGTTCGACCGTGACGTACCCCGCTGCTCCTCGAACTCTCGCCACCCCGGCACGTGCGCGCTCATCAGCGCTTTGAACAGCCGCCCGTGCGTCGGCACGCGCAGGTGCAGCAGTTCGTGCGCGATGACGAAATCCTGGAAGCGCTCGTCCTGCTCCACGAGGTCGCTCGCGAGCGTGACGGTGCCGGCCGATGAGCACGAGCCCCACTTCCGACGCATGTCCTGTACGCGGATGACCTTCGGGTTCACGCGCAGCCTTACCGCCCAGGCCAAAGCTCGGCGCCGAAGTTCTTGGGTGGGGTAGAGCGAGCTCTTCATCATCAGCTACTCGGCGAGGAGCGTCGCGACGACTACGTCAACGACACGGGAGCGCTCGTCTTTCTGGAGCGCGAGCAAGGGGCGATAGAGGCCAGCGCGCAGGCGACGCTGCTCGTCGGCGTTCACGACCGCGTTGGGAAAACGAGCGAGGAGTGATTCGGCCTCTTTCGCTAAGTCCATAGGCGAGATGTTCGACCGCTTGAGGGCAGCGTCTTCGCGTAAGACCCAGAAGACTGCGAAGGCCCGCGAGGAGAGACCACTTTCCTTGGCGGACTTCATGGCTGCTTCCTTCTCGGCGGCGAGCGCGGCGAGCAGGTCCATGGCCGCGAGTCCCGTGGTCTTTCTGGCTTCGAGGTCCTTCAGGATGCGCTCGGCCCGATCTTTGAGCGGTTGCAGCACTGGCGCGGCAGTTGAGTCTTCGTCGATCTCCTTCTGTAGCCCACGGACGAGATTGAAGACTTTGCCCTCATCGGTGCCTTGTTCACCTCGCAGCGACTCGATCGTCTTCACATCGAACGTGATGCTCTTAGTGAGCCGCCCGAGGCCCGTCTGTGTCGCATTCGACTCGATGAGGCGTCGAGTCTTGTAGGCGAGGTCAGCGACGAAGCCGACCTTGTCGGCGTAGGCGTTGCGCACTGATGCGTAGAGCTGCGCGAGCCCCTTGAATGTCTTGATGTGGTCGCGCAGTTCGGGCGAGGGCGAGAGGATCTCCCATAGGTTCTCGATCTCCTTGTACGCCTCGAAGAACGCCTTGCGCACGGCAGGGTCGAGGAACTTGCCGTAGACGACCCGTTCAAGGCGCTCGTCCGCGCCGCCGCCTTCGCCTGCGTCCAGGTAGTCCGTCGCAGCCTTGGCGATCTTCTGCTTGAAGTCGCCCATCAAGACATCGAGGTCTTCGATCACGCCGCTAACATCGGACGAGTCGAAGCGGAGCGCCTTCTTTAGCTCGCGCAGCACACCGACAAAGTCGATGACGAGGCCAACACGCTTTCGTACACCCTCAGCGTCTTCATATGGACGGTTTACGCGTGCGATGGCCTGCAGCAGTACGTGGTCGCGCATGGGCTTGTCCAAGTACATGCAATACAGCAACGGCGCGTCGTAGCCGGTGAGCAGCTTGTCCGTGACGATGAGGATCTTCGGGTACTTGTCGGCCTTCTTAAACAGGAGCCGAACGTCCTCCTCGCGCTCCGCGCTAAGCTGGAGCTCGGCGACAAGCGGTCGGTCGATCGCGTCGGCAGAATTCTCTGTGTAGATCGCCTCGGTCCACTCGGGCGGGAGGATCTTGTCAAAAGCGCGCTTGTACTTGGCGCACGCCTCGCGACTCACCGCGACGACGAATGCCTTGTAGCGCAGCGGAAGGACATTCTCCTTGAAGTGCTCCGCGACGAAAGCCGCGACTTTCTCGATGCGGTCGTCCGCCGAGAGGAAGGTGCGTAGGCCCACGGCCCGGTCGAGGACTTTGTTCAACTCCTCAATGTCAGTGATGCCCTCCGCGCCGGCCAGCTCGAAGAACTCCTTGTCGAGGAGGTCGACCGGGGCAGCCATCTCGCTCGGGGCCATGACGTGCTTGATGGGCAGTGTGGTTTCGTCCGTAATCGACTCGGCGATCGAGTACTTGTCGAGGTAGCCCAGCTCGTCCTGCGTGCCGAAGATTTTGAACGTGCCTTCACCCTGCGAGGTGCGCGCGATCGGCGTTCCCGTGAATCCAATGATCGTCGCGTTTGGCACGGCGCTCATCAGGTAGGTGCCGAGGTCTTTGGCCACCGAGCGATGCGCCTCGTCGATGAAGACGTAGACATTGTCGCGCAAGCAGCTATCTTTCCGAATCTCCTCGAACTTGTGGATCATCGCGACGATGAGGCCGCGGAAGTCGCTATCTAGAAGATGCTGCAGATCGGCTTTGCTATTCGCGCGCTTGGTCGCGATGTCTTGCTTCTGCATCTCGCCGAGCAGCCGCTCGACCCATCCCTTGAGTTGCCCCTCCAGCTCGGTGCGATCGACGACGAGAAGGACCGTTGCGTTCTTGAAGCGCTTCTTGTCTTCAAGGATGAGCCGCGCAGATGTGAGCAGCGTGAAAGTCTTCCCCGAACCCTGCGTGTGCCATACCAGTCCGCGCGTCTTCACCGGATCAGCGCAGCGGTTGATGATCGCGTCGATCGCGCGCTGCTGGTGCTGACGCAGCACGGACTTCCTCGTCTCGCTGTCCTGCACGTAGAAGAGAATCCAGTGCTGAAGCGTGCGCAGGAAGTCGGTGCGCTCAAAGAACGTCTGCACCGCGAACCGGTAGCTTTCCTCGCGCGTCTGCTTCCATCGCGCCATATCGCGCCGGCTGGCGTTCCAAGTGACGCCGTACCAGTAGTCCAGTAGGTGCGTGACGTTGAAGAGCTGCGGCGAGCCGATCAACTCGGGCGTTTCGAGCTCGTAGCGACGGAGTTGCTTCACCGCGCGCTCGATGGCATCGCCGTCCTTAGGATTCTTGTGCTCGACGATGCACACGGGCACGCCGTTGACGACGAACATCACATCGGCGCGGTTTCCCTTGCGTGCGGGAGGCTTAAGTGTCCACTCCCAGCTCACGTGGAATGAGTTCGCATCGGTGTTCTCGAAGTCGATGAGCTTGACCGAGCGGTGACGTTTCTCGTTCTCATCGTACCACTGCCGCTCGCTTCGTAGCCAAGCGAGCATGTCACGGTTACCTTCGATGGTCGGGGGGAACGCATCTAGAGTCTCGATGACCGAGCGGATTGCGTCCGATGACATCCACGGGTTGAACGTCGCAAGCTTTGTGGCCAGCTCATCGCGGAAGAGCATTAAGGCATCGCTGCCGCGCTTCTCCTTTGCCATCTCGGGCGTGAGTGGCGTCCAGCCGATCTCCACTGCGTGCTTTACCATCGGGAACTGGACGGTGCCAGCCTCGCTGATCTTGAGTGTACTCATGCCGCAGCCTCCGGTTCGTAAACAGGAGCCTGCAGCGGCATCAGGTCGAGCCCATCTATGCGCACTTTACCGGTCATTAGCTTCTGCAACAGCGACTTGAAAATCTTGTCGAGCACAGTGCCTTTGGTCTTGTGCAGTTCGATCTTGCGATCGAGTGCATCAAGGATCGTCACGATCTCGCGTTGTTCCCCCATCGTAGGGAGAGGAATCAGCAGTTCACGGAGGAAAGCGCACGTGAGCGCGCCCTTTGTGCTGCCTCCTCCAGACGCGACCTGACGGAGGTAGTCGTATTGCGTTTCCAGGTATCCACGCACGAATGAGGGGTCCGCTCGCTTGGTATCGGTGGCGACGTAGGCGATGTGCTGGTTGATGGTGGCCTCGGTTCTTAGGACCGCGCAGTGGCCGAGCGTTTTCCCCTGACCTGTGATCGCGATCAGAATTGCACCGGGCATGATTCGTGGCAGGTGGCATTCTGCGAGTGCGCGTTCGGTGACAAACTGATCTGCCGAGACGATGTCACGGTCGTAGACCTTCGCGCTGGTAAGCCAGGGGTAGGTTCCTCCGTACCAGTACGAAGCGGTGGCCTTCTTGGGTGTAGATCCGTTTCCGACCCGGCCTAGGCTGCCTAGGCTGACCACCTCCCAACTTTCCGGCAGCAACCCAAGGTCCGTTTCCTTTTGTGCCTTACCGCGGAGACCATGCGTGAACAGGCTCCTCATGGCCGCACGCTTGAGTTCGGAGGCAGCCTTCTTAGCGGCGACCTCTACGTCGATGGCGACCCGGCATCGATCGAGCACGGCAGCAATAGCTCGCTGTTCCTCGATGGGAGGTATCGGGAGTTTGAAGTTATCGAGATCATCTTGGCTCAACCTCTTCGTGCCATGAGCAGCATCCGCGACATTGCGAAGCATCCGCGTACCGGCGTAAGTGAGCGCATGCATAAGGAATGGCCCTGTGAGGCCATCTCTCGGAGTGAGCGCTTTGAGATCCTGATTGAATGCCATCGGGCGCTCGATGAGGCTGAGCGCAAACCCGTTTGCTAGCCCCATGCCTCGCACCAGCACCAACACGCTCCCTGCAGGAGCGACCTTGCTATACTCCTCAGCGGCTTCGGGCGTTATGTGATCGATCGCGTCACGGAGGCGAGGAGACTTGAGGTCCTTGCCGGACGCCCACGGCAATCTGCCAGCCCACAGTGTGCGGTCCGATTTTGGAGGAGTACCGCCGCTCCGCATGGAACACACCTCTGCAAGCGATCTCACGGTCCAATTGCAAGGAAGCGTTCCGAGCTCAGTGTCCTGACTCATGTGTTGACGCTCCCGGCGCGGGCGGCTCGTCTATCATCGACGAGCGGCGCTAACAATGCCGTAAGGGTGTTCGCGAGAGAATGGGCGTCCCGATCGAGCGCTTCGAGCTCACGCAGCAATGCCTCGAGATCTCCGACGTCAGTACAATCGTTCTTTTCGACCCACCGGCTGGGACTGAGGCTGTAGTCCGCCTCTTGCGCCTGCTGGGTCGTGATGATAGCTATCTCGCCCGGTACGGGTTCCCCCTTGAGAAAAGCAGCCGCGAGTGGGCGAACGGCATCTTCAGGGATGTAGTTCTTCGGGCGTCCCTTCTTGACCCGCCCGCTCGCGTTGAGCAGCACGATTCTGTTCCTTCGAGCAGCCGGCTTCCGCTTGTTGAAGACCAGAATCACGCCAGCGGCGCCCGTGTTGTAGAACAAGTTGTCAGGCAAGAGGATGACGCCGTCGATGAGATCTCGGTCGACGAACCACTTGCGGATGTTGCGCTCCTTGTCGTCGTTCTTTGAGCCAGATCCGCGCGTCACTACCCCTGTGTCGAGAACAACTGCGGCGCGTCCGTGATCCTTCAAGCACGCAACTGTGTGCTGGAGCCATGCCCAGTCTCCCTTGCCGGTTGTGATGCCGCCAGTCGTGCGGAATCGGTCGAACGGATCATTTGCGAAGACGTCGGGTGCGAACGGCTGATTCCACATCGGGTTCGCGACGACCACGTCGTACGTTCGAATCTTACCCTCGGCGGTGCGGAACTTCGGGTTGATCATCGTGTCGCCGCGCGCGAGTTCGATCTGCATGTCGTGGATGATCGCATTCATCTGAGCGACGGCGTAACTCTCGGCCTGGAGCTCCTGGCCCGTGAGCTTCAGCGGGACCTTGCTGGTAGGGTCCAGTTCGCGAGCAACGAGCTGCAGCTTGACAAGGAGACCAGCGGAGCCGCAGGCGTAGTCGTGGCAGTCCTCGCCGGGCTTCGGCCGCATGATGTAGGCCATCAGGAAGCCCACCTCAGTCGGAGTGAAGAACTCGCCGGCACTCTGGCCCGAGCCCTCCGCAAACTTCCGCAGCAGGTACTCGTATGCTCGCCCGAGGAAGTCGGGCTGAACGTCGGCGAGGCCAAGCCGGTAACGCGGATCGGAGAAGGTTTCGACGACACCACGCAGCTTCGCCGGGTTGATGTCGCGCTCGCCGTTGCGCTCGGCGGCGAAGTCGACTACGTCGATGACGCCGGACAGCGACGGATTTTGCTTCACGACGGCGCGCACCGCCTTTGTCAGGTGCTCGCCGATGTCACGAGGGGCAGTGCTATTCCCCTTGGCATCGATCGGCCATTCATAGGTCTCACGGCCAGCAATCACGGCCCATCGCGCTTCCGCCGGGAGGTAGAACCGCAACAAAGAGTGGTCACCCTCGGCGATTTCAAGGGCGGTTTCGCGGTCGCCATACTCCTCGGCCAGCCGAGCGATCTCGTCGTCGAAGACGTCCGAGAGCCGCTTCAGGAAGAGGAGCGGGAGCAAATAGTCCTTGAACTTGGCCGCGTCCTTCTCGCCACGGATGGAACAGGCCGCGTCCCAGAGCATCTGCTCCATCGGCTTGGTCGTTGGGACGGCCGCCCCCTTGGCCCTTCGCCGCCGAGTCACCTCTGCCGCGGGATCCTCGG
>CALFYE010000461.1 GCA_937952145.1 uncultured Myxococcales bacterium | reverse complement strand
CCGACGACCGACGCGGCCGATGGGGTCCACAACAGGTTTTGATAGGCGCTCTTAGCTTGGCGACGCCGATCTCTGGGCACTTGGCAGGCACCGAAATCTCTGCGGCCGATCAGCTAACGCTAAGCCTGCAAGACGATGGCGATATACGGATTCAAGGGCCAGATCTCGACAACTTCTCGCGATTTGGCGGCGATTCAGGATCCGGCGTTGTACAAGCGATTGAAGCGGATGCCGCGCTGACTCTCAGTGATAGCAGCGAGCTTTATGCCGAAGTGTTTATGGCGAAAGGGGGAACCAATGCAGGCCCGGAGGGTACCTGGCATGGCGTTCTAGGTCAGTGGCACTGGCGAAGGGCAGAGCACGTTCGTACTTGGGTTACACAAGTTCGCGCACTGGACTTATACGTCTCAGGTAACTTGACCGGCCGAGGTGGGGCCGTTTGGCGCCGCGGATTTCATGTACCCGGGTTCGCTGGCATGACCGCGATCCGCCATCCGACGGCTGCGGATCAGCGCTTTCTCTTCGTCCCGGCAGCGCCCCGCCCCTTTGATTCGCTTGGCGCGACGTGGTCCTTGCTGCAGATTCCGGCCTTCCTGCTAGGACTGCAGAGTCCGTGGCGGCTGTACGGATTTGATGCTCAGGGGGAGCTGATCGCAGTGGCTGGACAGCATCGCAGGAGCAGCGTCGACCTCCATGCCGATCAGTCTGAATTTATTCAGTTAGTTCCTTTTGTAGACAGGGGACCAGCGGGTGAACCTCACTATTGGGCTCCAGTCTTTGCTTATCATCTTTTGCAAGAGGCGCTAAAACCGCAGTCCGCAGCCTATCCGTCTTTTCTGGAATATCGCAGTATTGTCGAAATGACTTTTCTGGGAGACCAAATTGCCAAATTAGGTTCGGCGATCCGCATCCTCCTGCACTGCGAAGGCACGCTGCGGGCCGATTCGTACCTGTCGCCCGACGGGGTCAGCACCGCCCTGCGGACCTATGCGCGAATTCGCGGCGTTCGCCTACCCGAGAGGGCGGAAGCCAGCTTGGCAGCGGCCCACCGCATCGCCCTGCTGGGTGAGCGCGGCTTGGCCGCTAGCGCCATCGATCGACGGCGAGAGAGGCAATCAGGCCGGCCGGTCGAACATCTGCGTACGCTTCGCATCACCTACGCCTGCCTGCTGGCGGCGCAGATCGGATACACCGGGCCGGTTCGGGCTGACGATGCGCGGCTGCATTCCCCCCTGCTGAACCCGCGTCCCGAGGCGGTGGCCGAGGACCGGCGGCTGGCGGCCCAGCGCTTCATTGCTGAGCCGCCGTTGCCCTCGGACTAGCGGCATTACACGCGCACCCTCTGCGCCCGCAGCACAGTCTGCGCGATTTGGCGGACGGTGGCGGGCGGTGGGCTTGGCTTGCGGGGTTCTCGACGCGAATCGCTGCCGAATGGCCGACGCGGCAGCATACGATAGGGCCATGGTGGAGAAGGATCGGGGCTCGCTAGGGGCGCGGTACGAGCTTCGGGGCAGGCTCGGTGCTGGGGGCATGGGCGAGGTGTTTCGAGCGTGGGATCGCCTGGAGGGGCGCGAGATCGCGCTCAAGCGCTTGCTGCCGATACCGTCGCCGTCTTCGGCGGTGAGCGTTGGGCCAGCCGAGCCGGCCGTCGCGGCCAGCGAAGCCACGCAGGAGATGTCGGCGATCGAGTCGCGTCCGGCTCCCTCGGACGATCCGCTGCGACCCGTCCTCAGTCAGGGGCCGCCGCTTGGGTCCTTCGATCCCGCGCCCTCGCTGCTCTTGTCCATCCCGCCGGCGTCGGGTAGCCGTGGCTCCTCGGGCCAGCCCGATGCCGAGCTACGGCTCGTCTTGACGCAGGAATTTCACACCCTCGCCTCCCTGCGCCACCCCAACATCATCAGCGTCCTCGACTACGGCTTCGATGACCAGAGCGTGCCCTACTTCACCATGGAGCTTCTCGCCGACGCGCAGCCGATCTCGCAGATCCCCGCCGAGACCCCGCTGCCCGAGCGAACCAGCCTAATCCTGCAGCTGCTGCAGGCGCTGTCCTATCTGCATCGCCGCGGCATCCTGCATCGCGACCTCAAGCCGGCGAACTTGCTGGTGGTGCGGGGGGCGGTGGGGCCGGTGGTGAAGCTCCTCGACTTTGGGCTGGCGGTGTTGCGACGTGATCTTTTGCGCGGTCACGCCGATCTAGCAGGCACCCCGGGGTACATCGCGCCCGAGCTGCTGTTTGGCGCCGCGCCGTCGGAGCGCAGCGATCTGTTTGCCGTCGGGGTGATCGCCTTTGCTGTCCTGTCAGGCCAGAGCGCAATCCTGCGCGATGCGGTGGGTGTGCCGATCTTGAGCCGCTGCGCCGACGAGATCGACTGGGATTCGCTGTCGCTGGGGCATGGCCAGGCCCAGTTCCTGCAGCGTCTTTTGGCCCGCCGTCCCAGCGATCGCCCGGCCTCGGCCGAGGAAGCCGCGCAGGCGCTGCGCGCCGCGGTTTCGCTGCCGCCGTCGGGCGAAGACGCGTCCAGGCAGGAGAGCTTTCTGTCAGCGGCCACCCTGGTCGGTCGCGAGACTGAGCTGCGCACGCTCAAGACCGCACTCAAGGCGGCGCGAGGTGGGCAGGGCGCGGTGCTGCTTCTCGCGGGCGAGAGCGGCGTCGGCAAGTCGCGCCTGTGCGACGAGCTGAAAGCCCAGGCGCAGGTGCGTGGCATCGCCGTGCTGCGCGGCCAGGCCGATCGCCACACCGGCGGTCTGGATCTGTTCGCGCCGGCCCTGCGCACGCTGTGTCTGGCCGAGCCGCTGACCGATCTTGCGGGCAGCATCCTCAAGCCGCTGCTGCCCGATCTGCCCCTGCTCGTGGGCCGCGCGCTGCCCGATGCGCCTGAGCTTGCGACGCAGGCCGCGCGCATGCGCCTGCTTTTGGCGATCGAGCAGGTGCTGCTCAGTGCCCAGACGCCACGCCTGCTGCTGTTGGAAGATCTGCACTGGGCGCAGCCCGACAGCCTGGATCTGCTGCGACGCCTGACGCAAAACATCGCCGCGCATCCCGTGCTGATCGTCGCCACTTACCGCGATGACGAGCGCGCGGGGCTGCCAGGCGAGCTACCAGGCGCGCAGATCCTCAAGCTGCCGCGGCTCGGGCGCGAAGCCGTCGGCGAGCTGATCGACTCGATGGTGGGACCGATGGCGGGGCGCGCCCAGCTCTTGGAGCTGCTGCTGACCGAGAGCGAAGGCAACACCTTCTTCCTCGTCGAAGCCATGCGCACCCTGGCCGAGACGCAGGGCGGCCTGGCGCAGCTTGCGCACTGCACGCTGCCCCCTTCGATCTGGGTCGGTGGCATTGCACAAGCGCTGCAGCGTCGGTTAAGTCGCGTCCCCAGCCGCCTGCGGGCCCTGCTAAACCTGGCCGCCGTGGCCGGTCGGGTGCTCGATGAAGCCGTGCTGGCCGCCACGCAGCCCGGGGCTTCGGTGCCGGAGTTTCTGCAGCTCTGCAGCGATGCCTGCGTGCTGGAAGTCAGCGAGGATCACTATCGCTTCGCACACGACAAGCTGCGCGAGCGTGTCCTCGCTGAGCTGAGCCCCGCCGAGGCGAGCACCCTGCACGCCCAGCTCGCGCAGGCCATCGAGCGGATCCATGGCAGCTCGCCCGCTCATGCCGCGCTGATCTCGCATCACTACCTTTCCGCCGGGCGGCTGCGCGAGGCCGGTACCTACGCGGCGCAGGCCGGTGAACAGGCCGTGCTGCGCGGCGCGCTGTCGGAAGCCCAGGTCCTCTTGCGACGGGCCATCGATCTGCTGCCGCAGCGACCCAGCACCTATCTGCAGCGCGTGCGGCTGTATCGCTTCCTTTTGCACACCCACCTGGGCCTGGGGCAGCTGATGGATCGCGGCGATGAGATCGTCGAGGCTCTGCAGGCCATCGCCCAGCCCATGCCGACCCAGCCGGTGGCGCTTGGCACAGCGCTCACCGGCGCCCTCTTGCGCCAGGTCTGGAACCGCCTGCGACCGTCGCCCGCGGGACCGTCGCACCGGGCCGAGGAGGCCGCCGTACAGACCGAGCTCTGCTATTTATTTCAGATTGTATCAGAGTATCTTCTGTGGAAAAATAAGCC
This sequence comes from uncultured Myxococcales bacterium, assembly GCA_937952145.1. Classification (GTDB taxonomy): domain Bacteria; phylum Myxococcota_A; class Polyangia; order Palsa-1104; family JAEUJZ01; genus JAEUJZ01. Next base: position 7,672 of record CALFYE010000461.1, on the reverse strand, counting down.
GCTCCCTGGGATCTACTATGCGTATGCCGCCGCCAATGCCTCAGAACGCCAAGACGATCCCTTCGTTCGCTCGCTGGGTTACGCCTCGCTGAGTTATATATTTTGCATTACACCCCTCAAGGCCATCGCTCAAATGTATGCTACTTTGGCAGAACATCAATATAATATCGCTCCCAGCAAGCATTTAATCATTTATCCCCAGCGCGGCACGGCTTTTATGTATTCGTTTTCCGGGCAGCTAACGCAGGCCATCCGCATCGCGGACTCGGGCATCGCGCTGGCCCAGGCCGCCGGTGACCCCATCGGACGCCTGCATCTGCTGTTCATCCTGTGGCGGGCGCAGCGGGTGCAAGGCGAGCTAACCGCAGCGGCAGCGACGGGACATGCCCTATATGAGCTGGCGCAGGCCACCGACCATGCCCAGTATCGGACGATGGGCCTGGCGGCCCTGGGTAGCGCCCAGCTCCTCTCAGGGAAGCTCGCGGAAGCGGCAGCCAGCCTGCAGCAGGCGCTGGCACTCGGCGAGCGATCCGGCTATGCCGAGACCGCCCTGCACGGCTTAGGTTTGCTGGCCTTATGTGCATTTCGGCGCGGCGACCACTCCGAGGCCGAGAGCCTGGCCGAGCGCTCGCTACAGGTGATCGATATTCCGATGTTTGCGCACGATGCGTCCTACGAAGGCTATCCCGCCTGCGTAGAAACTTTTGTGTTTTTACACGCCAACGAATCCGACCCTATACGCAAACATAAATTACAAATTAGTCTGACTCGCGCGATGTCGGTTCTCAAGCGTTTCAGCGCAATCTTTCCCAACGGTCACGCCGCCTATCATCGGCTGCAAGGACAGGTCGGCTGGCTGGCCGGCGACCCCGCCACCGCGCAGGCCGAATTCGCCGCCAGCGAGGCCGCGGCCGAGCGCTACGAGATGCGCTACGACGCCGCCCTGGCCCAAGCCTGGCGGGCCCGCCTGCTGCATCCCGACGAACGCCGCACCATCCTCGCCCACGCCGCCGAGCGCCTGCGCCACCTCGGCGCGACCTGGGACGCAGAACAGATCGCGGGCTGGCAGTAGGCAGCCTGTCCGCGAGTCGAGCGCGGACCTGTGACCCCGCTACTTTTCGCTACCGTCGCCTGCGCCTGCGTGTTACGGCGGGGGCCGAGAGCGACTGGTTATGCGTACCCTGTTTTCTTATCGTCCGTACTGGGCTCATCGCTTTGGCGTGGCGCCGTTTCTGCCGACCAATCGGGAGGAGCTAGAGGCGCTGGGCTGGGATAGCTGCGACATCATCCTCGTCACCGGCGATGCTTATATCGACCATCCCAGCTTCGGCATGGCGCTGGTCGGTCGGCTGCTGGAGGCGCACGGCTTTCGCGTCGGCATCCTGGATCAGCCGGACTGGCGCAGTGCCGAGCCGTTCCGCGCGCTCGGTGTGCCGAACCTGTTTTGGGGCGTGACGGGCGGCAACATGGACTCGATGGTGAATCGCTACACCAGCGATCGCCGCCTGCGCTCCGACGATGCCTATTCGCCAGATGGGCAGGGCGGGCTGCGGCCGGATCGCGCGGTGGTGGTGTACGCCAAGCGCTGTCGCGAAGCCGGTCCCGATGTGCCGGTCGTCGTCGGCGGCATCGAGGCCAGCCTGCGCCGCATCGCGCACTACGACTACTGGTCGGATCGCGTGCGGCGATCGATCCTCATCGACTCGGATGCTGACCTCTTGGTGTACGGCAACGCCGAGAGAGCCATCGTCGAGATCGCGCATCGCCTGGGGGCCGGGGTGCCGATTCGCGAGATCCGCGATCTGCGTGGCACGGCTTACGTCGGCCCACCGCCGGCTGACTTCACAGCCATCGACTCGACGCAGATCGACACGCCCGGGGTCATTGATGCCAAGCCCGATCCTTACGCCATGAGCGAGGAACGGCAGGCTGCCCCCTGCGCGACTGGCGATGGGGCAGCGACGAGTGAAGCCGCGCCGCCGCTGGTTCAGCTGAGTCGCAAAAAAGCCGATCGATCACGCGAGTACATCCGCCTGCCGAGCTTTGCCCGCGTTGCGGCCGAGCCGGTCTTGTACGCGCACGCCTCGCGCATCCTGCACCGCGAGTCGAACCCCGGCAACGCGCGCATGCTGGTGCAGCACCACGGCCATCACGACGTCGTCATCAACCCGCCGCCGATCCCGCTGTCCTCGGCCGAGATGGATGCGCTGTACGAGCTTCCCTATCAGCGCGTGCCGCACCCGCGCTATCGCGGCCGCAAGATCCCAGCCTACGAGATGATCAAGTTCTCGGTGACCATCATGCGCGGCTGCTTCGGCGGCTGCAGCTTCTGCTCGATCACCGAGCACGAGGGCCGCATCATCCAGAGCCGCACAGAAGCGTCGATCCTGCGCGAGATCGAGCGCGTGCGCGACCAGACCCCCGGCTTCACCGGCATCATCAGCGACCTCGGCGGCCCGACGGCGAACATGTATCGCATGGCCTGCAAGAGCCGCGAGATCGAAGCGGTGTGCCGCAAGCCATCTTGCGTCTTCCCCGACATCTGTTCGAACCTGGGGACGGATCACGGGCCGCTGATTCGCCTGTATCGCAAGGCGCGGGCCCTGCCTGGCATCAAGCGCATCTTCGTCGCCTCGGGCGTGCGCTACGACCTGGCGGTGCGCTCGCCGGACTGGATTCGCGAGCTCGCGCAGCACCACACCGGCGGTTACCTGAAGATCGCGCCCGAGCACACCGAGTCGGGGCCGCTTGCGCTGATGATGAAGCCGGGCATCGGTGCCTACGACCGCTTCAAAGAGCTCTTCGATCGCTACTCGGCCGAGGCGGGCAAAGAGCAGTACCTGATCCCCTACTTCATCGCTGCCCACCCCGGCACCACCGATGAAGACATGCTGAACCTTTCGCTGTGGCTGAAGGAAAAAGGCTTCCGCCCGGATCAGGTGCAGGCGTTTCTGCCGTCGCCAATGGCCAGCGCGACGGCGATGTATCACACCGGCTATAACCCGCTTTCGCCGCTGCGCCTGCGTCGCCCGGTGCACGTCGAAAAGTCGCTGGAGCAGCGCCGCTTGCACAAGGCCTTCCTGCGCTATCACGACCCCAACAACTGGCCGATCCTGCGCGCCGCGCTGATCCGCATGGGGCGCTCTGATCTGATCGGCAATGGCAAGCGTCACCTCATCCCCGCCTTTCAGCCCGCCGGCACCGGCCACCAAAAAGAAGGCCAGCGCCGCGCCCCACCCCGTCGTGGCCAAGCGCTGACTCAGCACACTGGCCTGCCGCCTTCGCCCCGCACGTAACGCATCGATTCCATAGAAATAATCAATGCATCAGGTGTTGAGCACCTGACATCTCAATGGACGCTTCGCCAGCCGCGAGGCTCTTGGCCCCCACCCCGGGTCGGCCGGCAGCCCCGCGTCCCCACCTAACCTGGAGGCGTCTTATGAACCTTACGCGTGTCCTGTGTCTGTCCTCACTGTCCCTTCTGGCCTGCGGCATGGAGAGCGAGAAGCCGGCTCCCAGCCCGCTGCCCGGCGATCCGGCGATCAGTCAGAAGGCGACGATTAACGTCGTGCACGCCGCCACCGATGCCCCGGCGGTCGATGTCTATCTAAACGGTCAGCTGGCGATCAAGGCACTCGACTATCGCAAGGGCACCGGCAACGTCGAGCTGGCGGCTGGCGACTATAAGGTCGAGCTACGCGCCGCCGGGGCCGCGGCCGGAAGTGCTGCCGTCTACACCCAGAACATCAGCCTGGCGGCCGCCTCCAAGACCTTGGTCGTCGCCGAGGGTCGCCTGGGAGATGCCGCGGGCAGCGCGACCGCTTTCCGCTTGCAGGCCGTGCCATTTGGCACCAAGGACCCGGGCAGCGTGCAGGTTCGCCTGCTGCACGGCTCGCCCAGCGCGCCGATGGTCGACATCGCGGCCGGCGGATCAACGCTGATCAATGACGTGAAGTTTGGCGAGGCCTCGGCCTTCGCCAAGATCAACGCCGACCTCGCGCCCAAGACCGCGCTCGGCGTGCGGCCCGGCGATGCTGCCGTTGATCTGGCGTTCGTGGCGACCCCCGATGCCGCCATCCCACGTGGCACCGTGCTGACCGCGATTGCCTTTGGCGAGATCAATCCGCTCGTCGCTGACAACCGCTTCCTCGCGGTCTCGGCGGTGCAGGAAGACAGCGGTCAGCTGATCGATCTGGGCGTGCAGATCAACGACAAGGCGCCCAAGGCTTCGTTCTATGTCGTGCACACCTCGCCCGATGCGCCGGCCGTCGATATCGTCACCAAGACCGGCGATCCGCTGATCCGCGGCCTGGCCTATCGCGCCGTCTCGTCGCGCCTGGAAGTGCCGGGTGGGGTCTATCCCATCGAGGTGCGCCCGGCCGGTCAGCCGACCGCCGTGCTGAGCGCCAACGTCAAGCTCTTGCCGGTGCTGTCGTGGAGCGTGTTTGCGCACGGCCAGGTGGGTGGCGGCGTCGCGCCGGATCGCAAGCTGGCGCTGTCCGCACTGCCGCTCGGCACCAAGGATGCCGGCGGAGCGACGCGACTGCGCGTGGTGCACGCTGCGCCAGATGCTCCGGCCGTCGATGTCCTCGCCGGTGGCAAGGCCCTGCTGACCAACCTCGCCTTCCCGCGCGCGACGGGCTACCTCGACTTCGCGACCGGTCTGCCGGTCACAACGCTGAAGGTGCGGGCCAGCGGCCAGCCCAAGGATCTGTTCGACATCGTCATCGAGTCGGGTGTCGCCGATGCCACCCGCGGTCAGAACGTCACCGTCTTTGCCACCGGCCTCGTCGGCTCGACGCCTCCCTCGTTCCAGGCGCTGGCGATCGTTGAGACCGCGGCCCAGCCGACTGCGGTCGCCCTGCCGACCAAGCCCTCGCTGTAGCCCCCCGCCTGCGCCTCCCCATCCTGGTGCAGCATCAGCCGGGTGGGATTTCCTGTACCTCCATCCATAGCTTTTCTGTATAGATAACGCATGGATTGGCTCAATTTTCAGCACCTGTTCTACTTCTGGACCGTGGCCCGCGAGGGCAGCATCACCGCGGCATCGAAGGTCCTGCACTTGACGCAGCCGACGATCAGCACGCAGCTACGACAGCTGCAGGACAGCCTGGGCGAGCCGCTGCTTGAGCGGGCCGGTCGCAAAGTGGTGCTGACCGAAGCCGGACGCCTCGCTTTTCAGTTCGCCGACGAGATCTTTTCGCTGGGCCGCGATCTGCAGCAGACGCTTAAAGAGCGCAGCCTGCGACAGCTCCGCCTGGTCGCCGGCATCGCCGATGCGCTGCCAAAACTGACCGCCTTTCAGCTGTTGTCACCGGCCTACAAGCTCGGCGAGCCCGTGCGCCTGGTGTGCCGCCAAGATCGACCCGAGCGCCTGGTGGCGCAGCTTGCCGTGCATGAGCTGGACGTTGTGCTGAGCGACGCGCCGCTGGCACCGGGAAGCAATGTGCGGGCCTTCAATCACCTGCTGGGCGAGAGTGCCGTGGCCATGTTTGCCCCGGCGGCGCTGGCCCGGCGTTATCGCTCGCGCTTTCCGACCTCGCTGGAAGGGGCACCGCTCCTCTTGCCGTTAGAGCACACGATGCTGCGCCGCTCGCTGGACGAGTGGTTGTCGGCGCATCAACTACGCCCCAACATCGTCGGCGAGTTCGAAGACAGCGCGCTTCTGAAAGTCTTTGCCAGCTCCGGCATCGGACTGTTCGCCGCCCCCCTGATCCTCGCCGACGAGCTGCGCGCCAAGTATGACTGTGAGCTGATCGGCGAGCTCTCCGGCGTACAAGAGCGCTTCTACGCCATCACCGTCGATCGCCGCATCCGCAACCCCGCGGTCGCCGCCATCTGCCAAGCCGCCCGCAGCCGCCTCGGCAGCAGCTAAGAACGGACCCGTGTCGTGCCGTGGTAACGTGTAAACCTGTGCGCACTCTCGTCAATCTCCACAGGACGGCCCCCTGATGCAGGCTGATCTGCACTACTACGTCACGTTCATTGCGGCGCGCGCGGCGGGCTGGTGTCACGAAGATGCTGCCGAGATCGCGCTGGCCGCACACTATGTGGACTGCTCTGGCGACCCGGACGAACTCAAGGCCCCGTGGAAGAACAGCGAGACCTTGCAAAAGACCATCACCTGCGTCGCCCAGCTGTCGGTAGCCGTCGAGAACATGCGGACGATGTCGGCAGAAAACCAGTTTGTCTGGTCGGCCTTCCACTTCCTGCCGGGCTTCGATAGCCACCCCAACTCTCGCTACGACTACGCTTACGACGATCGTCCTTGGAGCCTGATGTCCGGCACGGGCGTCGATCGACGAGAGCCGTCAGACGTTACGCAGAGCGGCTGGGTCTATAGCCAGGCCGTGAAGCCCAAGGCCAAGTTCGCCACGCCCCGGGCCTACAAGCTCGCGATGCGCTGCTTCCCCAACTCGCGAACGATTGAGGCGATGACGAAGGACACCATCCAGGAGTTGAACAGTCTGGATTCGTCGCGCCTCCACCAGCGCCTGAAGATCACGCCGCAGGCGAATCCGGTCGCGAAGGAGCTGGCGAAGAAGACCGCCCGTGAGATGCGTGAAAAGGCGCTCGCGCTGATCGGCGTACGCCTGCATGTCCTGGCCGACTCGTTCTCGCACGCCGGCTTTGCTGGCATGACCTCGTCGATCAACAAAGAGGATGGCTCTTGGTTGCTCGTCGATCCGACCCAGACCGACCAGAAGGAAGTCGAGATCAACTACGCGGTCGGCTCGCACGGCGTCGCCAAGTGGATGGCGGTCGGCCACGCCATGGCCGGGGCGCTGCCCGACATGCCTGGGGCCCGTTACAGCTTCAAGAGTCCCAAGCTGGACGTGCGCATCTACAAAGACAATCCGATGGCCTACAAATACGCGGTCATCGCGGTCAAGGACTTCCTCACTACGATGCGGCAGCACGTCTCGCCGCGCCGACTCGACCTCGATGAGCCGGATTACGTCGCCCAGGTAAACGGGTTCGCCGATGACTCGGAGCGAGCCGAGAAGGCTGATGCCAACAAGCTGCTGGAGACCATCATCGGCCGGGACAGCGCTCACCACATCAATGGTCCGCCCATCTTCTTGACCGACGAGGATTTTCAGTTCCCACACAAGAGCGATCGCAAGACGGGCTACGCCGGTCGCCACATCACAAGCTGGTTCTGGGGCTCGAACATGTGGGAGTACAACGCCGACAAAGCCGATGCTTCGCTAGAGCTACGCAGCAAAAATCTGATCGCGCGGATTAACGAGGTCCTGAGATATTCCAGGAAGAAAGGCAGCTTCCACAACCTCTGCGAGATGGTCCGGATCGGCGAGGCGGGTGAGGCGGCCTTTGCCCAGCGGGAGACCAAGCTTGGCCTTGGCGGGACGTACATCGCGAACAAGAACACGGAGTACAGCATCGTCCGTCGTGTCCGCGCCCAGTACTGGTCGCAAAAGGACACCACGCCGGCTTATGCCTGCTTGATCGCCGCCAACTGGGCCGCACGCCACCATATCGACTGGTTCAACGGCCAGTACGGCGCCCTCATCCGGCCCGAGCTCAATCGCCCCAACGCTTCCGACTAGGCTGGCGCGTCTGCCAGGCAGCGGGCGCTGGGTTTAGTTGCCGGGTCGCTTAGAGCGCCTATCAAAACCTACTGCGGACCCCGGCCGCTGCGTCAGTCGTC
>CALFYE010000460.1 GCA_937952145.1 uncultured Myxococcales bacterium | reverse complement strand
TTTATGGTCCCTCCAAACGACGCCTTTGGCCAGAGATTGAGACTGACGGCTGCCGCGACCATCGCGCACATCACGATGGGCGTGCATGCCGCGAGCGCGGAGCAGGAACTCACGTGGGCACACGCCGCGTTCAGCAGTGGCAACATCGATCTGCGCCTGTTAGCGATTGATGCCATGGTCGATGCTCTGACCGATCCGCAGTCGTTCCAGCGCTTGGTCGAGGCGGGCAAGGATCGCGTGAAGGCGGTAAGGGAACGGGCCGTTCTCGCACTGGGTAAACGGTCTGTCCCAGAGTCCCTTCGCGTACTTGCCGAATCGCTCGCAGACCCCGACGACGATGTGCGCCTAGCGGCTGTTACGGCTCTGGAACAAGTCCTCGCTGACCTCAAGAAGCGCGGCTCTACCGCAGATGAGCCGTTGCGCACGCGACTGGCCCAGATGCAACGAAGTGGCAGGGAATTTGATCGCATCGCTGCGAGCGCGCTTTTGAAACAGCTTGGAGATGTCTCTGGCCGTGTGCTGCTGGCCGCAGGATTGAACTCAGCGGACCGACGTGTCCGACAGATTGCGACAGCATTTGCCGACGTGAGCATGGATCTCTTGGCAAAGCAGTTGAGAGACGCCGATGGCGCCATTCGCATGACGGCTGCGCGTAGGCTAGTCGGTCTGCACGACGCTCGGGGGCTGCAGTATCTACGCTCGTCCGTCCAAGCGGGCGGTGAGGACGGCCTCATGGCGTACGCCTACCTTCGCCAAGCAGGTGAGGCTTCGCCACCACCTGAGGGACTGGCTACGCTGTTGCAGGGCAGTGCCTTATTGACGCGTGCCGCTGTTCTGGATGTTATTCCGTCGCTGGATATGGCACAGGCTATCCCCCTGCTCAAGATTGCCGCCCTAGACCCTGCAGCCGTGCTGCGTAGTCGTGCCGTCCGCATCGCGGCTGCGATCTACCAGCGCCATAGGATTCTGGCAGCGCTAGACCTCGTGCGGACGCTGCACAAAGACCCGGATGCGTATGTGCGTGGTCAAGCCACTCAAGCGCTCGCTCAAATGGAAGCACTGGGCCAAAAAGCGGCTGAATCGTTGTCTTCGCCTCTGCGCGCCGAGGATACCCGAAGGGGGGCAATAGCGTCAGCTGCTCCCGACATGGCCCCCCCCCTCCCTGGGGCGTGGGCGATGCTGACCGTGGTTGGTGATCCAGGGCTCCGCTACCAGCTTGATGGCACCGCGTCCCGTATCGCATTGGAGCAACCGTCGGTTCATCGCCTGTCGCCTGGCAAGCACCGCCTGAGCTACGTGAACGGAGCGCAGGAGCTAGCCCTGGCTCCAGGCCAAAGCCAGACGGTGCGCTTGCCAGTTCGCTTGGCAGACCAAGTGCTGATCGATGCCTGGCAGGCTGCCAATCGTCAAGACTGGCAGCGTGTCGAGTCGCTAATCGGCCATGAGTGTAAACAAACGACCTTCGCTAGTTCTACCCGCAAGGCCGATGTAAAGCTCTTGTGCGGACTGCAGCGAGAGGCGTCGCTTGGCCTTTTCGCCGCGCTTGACTACTTCAACGAGACGCTGAGAGTGCCAGAACGGGAGCGTCGAGCGGCCACGCAGGAGATGATCGGAAAGCTTATGAGGCGCATCACGCCGCTGGTAGCTCGGGTCCAGTATCAGAAACGCGGCCCGAATGGAGCGTGCCTTGTATCGCACGAGTCACTCCAGCGTCCTGGGCCCATCACCGTGCCCGGCTCCAACGGGCGCCCAGTTACCAAGGACCTCGTCGCGGGGCGAGCAGAACTAATGCCATGTTGGTGAGAGCCAGCCAGCCAGCACATACCCTTATAGAACCAGTAGTTTGTGTCGCCTGGATTGTCATATTGACGCTGTTTGGGGTCGGTTCGTCACACGCTGACAGGTTGTCGGCAGAACAATCTTTTCGTGCGACGCGCTCTCCAGCGGCATTGCTGGAGATGGCTCGCCAGTATGCCAGCTACAATCAACGGACCGAGGCAGCTGACTACTATCGGCGGTTTCGTGACAGTGCTGATCTTGAGAATACGGACCGCGCTCAGTTTGATGAGGCATCTCAGTATTTGAGCAATTTTTCAGAAACCGTTGCTGAGTTGCAGGTCCGAGGGCCAGCCGATGCATTTTTATATGCCGGTAAACGATTAATTGGCGTTTTGCCATTACCGGGCTCTGTGTATCTAACTCCAGGGGAATACATATTTTCATTGGAGCTAAGCAAGTCCAGATACACCACGCCTGCCCCGCTAGAGTTCACGGGGGGTCGTGCATCGGTGCTAGAACTGGAACCAGCAGAGAATGGGAAGCTAATATATTTCTCCAAGTCGGATGATCGCTGGCTCCTGCTGCTACCTCCTGGAATTGATGCGCAAGTTGCGGCAATTATGCATACATCGGTTTCCCAATACGCAGCGGAAGAACGAAAAATATTGATAAGCGCTGAGCGGGCAATTGCATTCGCAAAATCACAGATAGGACTCTGGCGATGTATCGAAAATAAAGACTGCCGACAACCATTTGTCAGCCATTCTGAACTTCAAGTGGCGTTTTTGGTGTCCCTTGTGACCGAGGTCGATAGTCGCTATATGATTGAATTGAAGATCTTGGATGTAAAAACCCGTTCGGAGGTAGGACCTTTTCACGCATCAAGTGACCGACGAGAGCTCGCCAAGAATACACTTAGACTCATTAAGCTGTCGTTGGCCGCCATGCAGAGCAGGGGGATCGGGCAGGTTGCGGTATCCAGTGAGCCAGTTGGGGCCCAGATTTTTCAGGGGGCTCGCTGGATTAGCTCTACGCCAAGCCGTATGGACTTATTCGTCGGATCCCAGCAGCTTCGCCTGGTCCGCAGCGGCTATGTTCCACAAACGGTGGATGTTGAAGTCGAGCGTGACCGCGAGGTGGCTGTACAAGTCACTCTGCAAAGGGCTCCCTGGCGCACCTTGGGAGGACGCCCGCTGTGGCGCGTGGCACTCGGCGGATCACTTCTAGCTTCCGGTCTTGTGCTCGGGGCCTTTGGGATCTCTGGCCTCTATATGCACTACGTCAACGGGGGCTGCGGTGCTCTGGATTCGAGTTCCCTTGCGTGTCCTGGTTACCAGAGCGGCCCACTTGGAGCAGGGCTCCTAGCCGGTGGCGGGATCCTGGTTGGCATCGGAACGACTCTTGTGGCGTGGCCACCTCGCCGGAAAGAACCGTGAGCAACCACCCGCGAAGCAAAGGACACCACGCGAGGGACTCTTGCCTCGAAGCGCATAGAGAGGGGAGCCACCTTCAGTGCTCTGCCTGCTCCCCCAGCGCCTCCGGTAGCTGCGCCGGCAAGCACTGCAGCACATGCAAGAACTCCCCTGGAACTGCATCTACCAAATACGCATCCCCCCGCCCCCAAAGGGGATCCCTTCGGTCTCGACAGCGCCATGCGTACAACGTCGTTGGCTGTGGGGTCAA
>CALFYE010000459.1 GCA_937952145.1 uncultured Myxococcales bacterium | reverse complement strand
CGAATCTTCATAGGAGGAGGCATCCTACCACAGTCTGCTTCCAGCAGATGGCATCGACTGGAGGGTCAGATTTTGGCGCTTGACAGCAAGTCACATCAGTTTTTGAATGCGCCCGCGTTTCGCAGACCACAAACCGGTTGCAAATTGCGTATCAAGTTGTACTAGTAGAAGAAAACCTTGGTCAAACCAGGCCAGGACATCTGGCAATCACATAGGAGATCACAATGGCTGGAAAAAAGACTGGAACCGCTTTTGACATTACCGCCCTGTTTGAGCAAGAGCTTCAGGCGCGTAACGAGGATCTGCGTCGCCAAGCTGCGATGACGATGTTCTTCAAACTGCACCCGACCAACAAGACGACGGTCGAGGAGTTCATCACCAGCCTCAAGCAGCACAAGGATGTCTGGGCGGCAGTGTCGACCATGGGCATCATTGACTTTGTGGAAGCGATCGGTGGCAAGCGTCCGACGGAAAGCAAGCCGGGCAAGGCCGCGGCCAAGCGCACCCGCCTGTCGGAAGCGCAGAAGAACTCGCTCAAAGGCATCATCACCAGCGTGCTCTCGAATGCCAAAGATGGCCTGAGCAAGGAGGGTCAGCAGGCGACTTGGGAGTCCGAATAGGAATTCACCAGGCTGGCGCATGGGGTCAAGATAGGCCCCGCAGCCCACCGCCCCATACCCCGACCGCGCATACCAAACCACATACCCAAGAGCGAGCGTGGCCGCAGTCGCCAAGTAAGCAAGCCGCCGGCGAAGTGCGTCGGGCGCCCGGAACAGCTCATAAGCAAACACAAATCCGAAGCCGCCCAAGGCTCCTTCCCCACCCAGCAGGCCCGCGGTCAGCAGCGAAAGTCCCAAGATCGCCAGCCAGGTTTTTTGGCGCTGACGGGCTCCGATGTACAGCGTCAGCGCCAGTGCGGTCAGCGCGGCGGACACGCAGGCATGACGGGCGGCAATCCAGACTCTGGCGGTAAACGCGAAAGAGGAGGTTCCGTAGATCAAGCTGGCGATGGTCGCGGCGGGCGCATCCAAAAGGACTCTCGCCAGGCCATACACCCCGCCGCAAGCGAGCAGGAACCACAGCCAGCTATGTATGTGCGCAAGCGCTGGGAATCGAAAGAACAGCCGGTGATCCAAGGCCAAGGTCAGACTGGACAGCGGCCGGAAATAACAAAGTCGGAGGCTGGGATTTGTCCACCAGGGATTCGCGGTGAGCGCGGGTAGCTGCTTGGGACCCCCACTAAAACAGTAGGCCAGGTCCGCGGTTCGCGCGGCGCTGGATTCCCCCCCGACCAGCATCTCGTGGTGGATGAGATCATCGCCCAACCATCCGGAAGACGCGCTGGGTAGGCAGAAAAATAGGATCAGAGCCAGAGCGAGCAGCAGACCGCGCGGCCACTGCAGCCAGCGCAGAGCGGTCGCCGTGCCGGGGGTTCCCTGAGCATCGGGCAGTGCCGTCATGAGCGGCGGCGCCCGGAAGCACACCGCGTCCGTTCCGGAGCCCGGCTGCGGCCGTGAATCGTCAGGTCCGCGCGCTGCATATCGCGCCGCCCCCCATCGCCGCCGGCCAAGCCCGAAAGGACTTCATCTGCATGCGGGTAGGGCATCTCCATCCTCCTCGGTGCGCTTTCCACTGCGAGCACTCCGTGAATCCCAGGCGAGGTAGGCAAACCGAGGCCCCGCCCCAGGAGCGCGCATCCTCAGCCTGGGGCTGGGATTCTGCGTCGCTAAGACAGCAGATTGTATGCCAGCAAGGAGGATGGCGGTGGCGCTTGTGTCCTCACCGGGCCGGGCCGGAATCGCCAGCTCTGGACGCCGCAACCTTGGCGTGTCCTGCGGGTCAGCCAGCAACAATTGCGAGGACACCTCCATTAAGCGACCTTCCCCCGGCTGCCCATCGCGGCGCAGAAATTGCTTTCAGCACCAGCCTAGACACGTCGATATGCAGCTGGAATCCACGCGAACGCGCCTGTCCACAGCAGAGGGAAAGGTGGCACATACGTCAGGTCCCCCCTTTGTTGCGCGTTGCAAACGTCAACGAGGAGGCCGAGCCGCAGTTCCTATTTGCAATGCTCACAGCGCGATGATGTACTCGCCGGGCTCGACGGTAGACATCCCCTGGGAACCGTTCTGATGATGCATCTCTTCTTTCTGGCCGCCCGGACTCTGATCTTTCGTCGGGGGTCCTTTGTGCTGCTGCTTTTGGCGATTACCGGGGCGCTGGGCCTGCAGATCTCAAACTCGGCCAACATCGCGGGATATTCGGCGGAGATCTTCAACAAAGGAATCCTGCCCAGCACCGGCCATATCCTGATTACGGCCAGTGATCGCGAGCCGATCCGCAGTCGCGCCGCACTCATTGCACGGGCGGAAGCCGCCGTACCGGGAGTGATTGCAGTCCCGCGCTTTGCGCACCCCGCGGTGCTTTTCTTTGGGGGCAGTCGTCAGCCGATTAGCGCCATGGGGGTGATTCCTGCGCTCGAAGAGCGGGCCAACCGCTTCTGCGGCCGCATGCTCGCGGGGCGCTGCCCATCCTCACCGGGGTCGCATGAACTTGTACTTGGGAATGTTCTGGCCAGCGATCTGCACATCGGGGTGGGTGACGCCGCCACGCTGGTCCTACCGTTTGAGGACCTAGATGGTGTGCGCTACGCCAAAGAGCGCTTCACCGTGGTCGGCGTGTTGGCCCCGCTCGGCGGATTTACCAGCATCGAGCACGCCGCTTTTCTGCACATCGATGAGCTCTGCGCGCTGCTGCAGGAGGGGCAATCGCTGACCAGCTTGCACCTTTATCTGCCAGCGGTATCGGCTGCCGAGCGGGCTGCGCAGAGTCTGCAGCAGTCGCTAGGGCCCCCCGTGCGCGTGCGGGCCTGGCCGCAAGCGGCCGCCGGGATCGTGGGCCTCTTAGAGAGCAGTCACAGCGTCAACCGCATCTCGCAGGCGATGGTGGTCCTGGCCATCCTCTTACCGACGCTGGCGCTGCTGTGGATTAACGTCATTCGCGAGCAACGTCAGATCGCAGCGATGCAGGCCATCGGCTTTACGCGGCAGGCCCTCTTTGTGGTGTATCTGCTGCGCGGCAGCTTGCTGGGAGTTCTCGGTTCCCTGCTCGGGCTGGTCACGGGAGTCGTGCTGTGCTGGTACTTCCGCGCCCACCCGATCTACCAACAGCATGGCTTCGCCATCGTGCCTGTTTTGCATACCCGCACGGTGCTGGAATTGATGTTGGGAACGCTGTTCATCACCACATTAGGGGGGGTCGCGCCGGCGCTGCACGCGGCTTTTTCCAATCCTACGATGACGATGCGGGGTCCCTAGTCATGCCGTACGAGCTACGCGCATTGTCGCGACATTTTTATCGCGGGGGCAGCGCCAGCTGCGCGCTCGACCGCGTGACGCTGCGCGTGGATGCGGGGGAATATGTCGCCGTCGTGGGGCCCAGCGGCTGCGGCAAGACCACGCTGCTGCACATCTTGGGTGCGATCGATCCCGAGTACAGCGGGCAGCTTCTGCTGGATGATCAGGATCTGGCTGCGCTCAACGCCAGGGAGCGCGCGGCGCTGCGACTGGCCAAGATTGGTTTTGTGTTTCAGACCTTTCAGCTCTTGGATGCGCTCACGGTGCAGGAGAATATCGCCCTGCCGCTCTGGCGCCTGCGCGGCAATCGCCGGACGGCGGAAGCCCGAGCGGGCGAGCTAGCGGAAGCGCTAGGCATCGGCCACCGTCTGAAGCAGCGACCACACCAGCTTTCGGTAGGAGAGATGCAGCGGGCTGCTGTGGCGCGTGCGCTGGCTTGCGACCCGATGGTCATCTTGGCCGATGAACCCACCGCCAGCCTAGACGCCGATCACGGCCGCCACATTATCTCGGTACTCAAGGACATCGCGCGGCGAGGGCGGATGGTCCTGGTTGCCACCCACGACAGCGCGGTCATCGCCAGCGCGAGTCGGGTCCTCAAGCTCGACCGCGGAAACCTGGTTCACGATTCGGCATCGCCTGCCCGGGATCACTCCGATACCCAGGGAGAGTCTGGTGGTGCCTTGCACTGAGCTTTCACCAAGTAGGACGTTTGACATGAATCTTTACAATCTGGGGCGGGGCGCAGTGCAGTGGCTGCGCTACGGCTCGCATGCCGTGCAGTCATTTCGGGCGCATCTAGACGATCCACACTTTGCACGACTTTCGACGGGCTACATCGGTCCGGTACAGATCGCGTCGCTACGAACCGGCGGGGCTAGCGCCGCCGATCTGATGCTGCGTCGACACCAGAGGCGCTTCCGTCACCCGCAGCAGCGCCCCGCAGTTTATTTCCCGTTCCTATCCGCCAGTCCGTTTCTGCCCAGCGATGACCCCGCACGGATCCTGGAGTCCCAAGTGGTCGCCATCCGCCATGAATTCCGGCAGATCGAAGCACAGCTCCACGGACATCCCGAGTCGTGGTTGGTGGGTGCCGGACGCTGGGACATATTCAAGCTGTACCGCGGGGGTCTGCGGCAGGATCGGCAGTGTGCGCTCGCTCCTACCACGATGCAGATCGTTGATCAGCTTCCGCACTGCGGAGCTTGGCTGGGCATGGTCTATTTTTCCGTCCTGCAGCCCGGCACATCCATCAAGCCGCACTGCGGACTCACCAATGGCCGCATCCGCTACCACCTGGGTATTGAGGTCGCAGATGATCTCGCCTGGATCGAGGTCGCGGGGCAGCGCCGGCCATGGGAAAACGGCCGCTGCATGGTCTTTGATGACTCCTTTTGTCATCGGGTCGAGCATCGGGGAACCAAGCGCCGCGTAGTTCTCATCGTCGATCTGTGGCACCCCGAGCTCTTGCCCGACGAACGCCGCATCCTTGTGGCAAGCGGGCTTTCGAGGGGGTTTGAAGCGCCGTTCGAAAGGTAGAGCGGGCCAAGTAAAGCCCAAGAGCGTGGCCTGGAGGGTGGCCGAACGACAGTCCACCTAAGTTCGCAGCAGCAGCCATCGCATTTCGGGCAGGGGGAATCTGATGGGTATGTTCAGTCCTTTTTGTTTCAGACTGTGGTGCACGGCACAGCGCAACACCTTCACCGAAAAGGGGGCTTCGCAGGGACGCTCAGTGCGCTGGCGGACGCTGGCCAGGACAGACTGGCCGACCGTCTGGCGCAGCATCTGTGTCCTCGTCACGCTGGCGCTGAGCAGCCCTGGACTGGCCGAAGCTGCCGCCGGGGATGAGCTGACCGTCTCGCTGCTAACCCTGAGCCCGGGGCAGCATCCGTTCGCCAGATTCGGCCACATCGAGATCTGGATCCACAACGCAGCCGCGCCTGCAGAGGACGCGCTGTTGCGCGATCCTGTGTACAACTTCGGCAACTTCCGATTCGACGACCCAGCGCTCATTCCCAAGTTTCTTCTGGGAAGATTTGTCTACTGGCTGGGAAAGGAATCTCTGGCTCAGCGCCTGCAGTACGCACGAAGGCTTGGTCGCAGCTTGGATGCGCAGGAACTGAACCTGACCGGCGCAGAGAAGCGGGCGCTGCTCGACGCACTGGAAGAGAACCTGCGGGAGGAGAACCGGTACTACAAATACGACTACTATCGCGATAACTGCGCCACGCGGGTTCGGGACGCTATCGATGGGGTGCTTCAGGGCAAGCTCCGCGCCGTGTCACAGGGCCCGGCGAAAATGACCTGGCGAGCCCACACGCTGCGGCTGACGGCAGAGGACCCTCTCTTATCGCTGGCGCTGACCGCTGTCCTTGCCGGTTTTACCGATCGGCCGATCAGCCAGTGGGAAGAGATGTTCTTGGCTCCCTATATCCAATTGGGAGTCCGCCGCGTACGAATACCGGGACCCAATGGGGAGTCCCGCTCGCTGGTGTCGAGCGAGCGAACGCTGGTTGAGGCAGCACATCCGGTGCTCGTCCGCACACGCGCACCTTCATGGCTGTTCCACATGCTAGCGATCGGCGGGCTGGCAGGCGCGATGTTCTTTGGGATCGCTCGGTCGGCGGCACACAGTGGGGCCGCCCGCATGGGCTTGGCCGCCCTCTTGGTGGTGTGTGCGTTGCTATCGGCCGGCGGCATCTTTCTGATCTTCCTTTGGGGCATGACAGACCACGAGGCCTGCCACCGCAACGAAAATATTCTTCAGCTGATGCCTCTGGGGGTTGTCCTTTTAGGACTCTGCCCGGGGGCCGCGCGACTTGACCGGATCGCGCTTGCGCGCACCCGCGTACTTTTGGCGTGTGCTGCGGTCTCGGCCCTGTTTGGCGGGATCTGGAAGGTCCTGCCGTGGATGCGGCAAGACAACCTCTGGATCATCGCGCTGTGTACCCCGATCTGGATCGGCGGCGCGCTGGGCCTCGCGGCACTGGAGCGGTCGCTGTCCGCGAGCGTGCACAGCCCATCCTCCGGTCGCGATGTAGAGGGCCACTGAGTCAGTCGGCATCGAAGGCGTCGCCAATCCGAGCCGGGCTGGCCACAGCTGTCTTTGTTTTTTGCATAGGAATGACGAGATGACGCGCAACACAATCCCTGGTCAGCACTGCGACACATGGGTCGATATCCTGCAGTCCTTGGCCGCTGAGCGACCGGACAAAAAAGCCTTTGGCTATCTGAGAGACGGCGAAGGAGACGAGGAGAAGCTCAGCTACGCCGAGCTAAATCGCAGCGCACGCAGCATCGCTGCCACGCTGCTGCGGCTGGGAGCCGAGGGACAGCGGGTGCTCCTCCTGTATCCTCCGGGGCTCGAATTCATTCCGGCATTTCTCGGGTGTCTGTATGCCGGCGCCGTTGCCGTCCCCGCCTATCCCCCCGACCCCATGCGCTTGGCGCGATCGCTACCGCGGCTGCAAGCCATCGCGGCCGATTCCCAGACCCGCATTGTCCTCACCACTGCGATGGTGCATGGGCTGGCCGGCGCGCTATTCGACATTGCGCCAGAGTTTGGGACGATGCACTGGCTGGCGACCGATACGCTGGCGGATGCTGCGGCGGACTGGCGGCGGCCGGCCATCGAGACCACAACGCTGGCGTTGCTGCAGTACACATCGGGCTCCACCGGGACTCCCAAGGGCGTGATGCTGAGTCATGCTCACCTGCTGCATAACTCGCGCTGCATCCAGAGGGGATTCGGGCATGACGAGCAGTCTTCGGGAGTCACCTGGCTACCGCTGTACCACGACATGGGATTGATCGGAGGCGTGCTGCAGCCGCTCTATGCTGGGGGGCCGTGCACGCTGCTCTCGCCGCTCGACTTCCTGAAGAAACCTCTGCGCTGGCTGCAGGCGATGACGCGCTTTCGGGCCACGACCAGCGGCGGTCCCAACTTCGCCTATGAGCTGTGCGCGCGGAAGATCACCGCAGCTGAGCGCGCCGCGCTTGACCTGAGCTGCTGGCAGATCGCCCCAGTCGGCGCCGAGCCGGTTCGCCGTGAGACTCTGGAGCGCTTTGCGCAGACCTTCCGCGAGTGTGGCTTTCGTCGTGAGGCGCTATTCCCCTGCTATGGCTTGGCCGAGGCGACGCTGTTTGTTAGCGGTGGCCGACTTGGAACCGATGCCTGCACGCTCCTTGCGAATGGCGATGCGCTGGCGCAGGGACGGTTTCAGGAGGAGCCAGCCGGCAGCCCGCTGGGGCGCGAGGTCCAGAGCTGTGGCCGGATTGTGCCGAGCATGGAAGTCGTCATTGCCCATCCCGAGGACCTGACCCGCTGCGAAGACGGGCGCGTGGGGGAGATCTGGGTCGCGGGAGCCAGCGTGGCGCAGGGGTACTGGAACCGCAGCCAGGAGACCGCAGAGGTGTTCGCCGCGCACCTCGCCGGTTCGCACCAAGGACCGTTCTTGCGGACGGGCGATCTGGGGTTTCTGCGGGAAGGCCAGCTGTTTGTGACCGGACGTCGGAAGGACCTGATCATCCTGCACGGCCGGAATCTGTATCCGCAGGACATCGAGCAGACTATCGAACGCAGTCACAGCGCTGTGCGGCTGGGATGCACCGCGGCGTTCTCGGTCGAGCGCCAAGGAGAGGAACAGCTGGCAGTGGCCGCCGAGATCCAGCGCCGCCGCGGCGACAGCACGACGGAGCCAGAGGAGCTACAGGCGGTCATCGCCGCGATTGTCGAAGCCGTGGCGGCCGAGCACGAAGTGGTACCCCAAATCGTTCTGCTTCTGCCTCCCGGAGCCATTCCCAAGACTTCGAGCGGCAAGATTCAGCGCTCGGCCTGCAAGGCGGGATTCCTGGCTGGGGAGCTGGAGGTTCTTGCAGATGGCTCGGCAGGGGGCGGCAGCAGTGCACATGTTCGGCGTACGCGAACACCGCTGGAAGACACCGTCGCCGCGGTCTGGGCGGACCTGCTGAACGTGAGCCAAGTCGATCTGTATGACAACTTCTTCGAGCTGGGAGGGCACTCCCTGCTAGCGACGCAGCTCCTGGGGCGCCTGCGGATGGCATGCGGCGTAGATGTGCCGATGCGCGCGCTGTTTGTGGCCCCCACCGTGGCCGGGCTTTCGCGCCACATCCACCAGGCGCGCCAGCGGGGTGCCATCTCGACGCTGCCGCCGCTGCTTCCGGTTCCTAGAACCTCGCCGCCCCTGCTGACGCCGGGACAGCAGCGTCTGTGGTTTTTGGAACAGCTGCAGCCACACAGCGCCCTTTACAACGTCGCGGCAGCGGTGCACATCGCGGGCCCGGTCGACACCGCGGCGCTGACTCGCGCCTTCGCCGAAACCATCCGACGCCATGAGGTGCTGCGCATGGTGTTTCCGGCACAGGATGGACAAGCCGCACCAGCGATCCTTCCGACTGTAAACGCCTCGCTGTCGACCAGGGAGGTCGGTGCCGACGAGGTCGAGGCGCGGGTCAGTGAGGAAGCGAGTCGACCGTTTGACCTGAGCCAAGGTCCGCTCATCCGCGCTGTGCTGCTGCGCGTCTCGGCGCAGCAACAGGTGCTGGTGCTCACGCTGCACCACATCATTGCCGATGGCTTGTCCGTAGGGCTCCTTTTGCGCGAACTCGGAGCGCTGCATGCGGCCTTTATCACCGGACAGGAGTCCCCTCTTCCTGAGCTGCCGATCCAGTTTGTCGACTTCGCCAGCTGGCTGCGACAGTGGCTGACCGCCGGTCGCCTGGAACCCCAGCTCGCCTTCTGGCGCGGACAGCTGGCTGGCATTCCCGCACGGCTGGAGTTGCCCACCGATCGACCGCGACCAGTGCGACGCAGCGAGCGCGCAGGGACTGTGGCGGCGCGGCTTGGGATCGATCTTGTGTCTGCTCTTAGCGCGCTCGGACGCCGCGAGGGCGTGACGCTGTACATGACCTTGCTGGCAGCGTTTCAACTGCTGCTGCGACGCTATGCCGGCCAGGATGATATCGTCGTTGGCTCACCGGCGGGGGGCAGGGCGCAGCCACAGACCGAGGAGCTCGTAGGCTTTTTTGCCAACACGCTGGTGCTGCGCACGCGCTTCCAGAAAAACCCCACGCTTCGCGAGCTGTTGTCGCAGGTGCGCGAGACGACGCTCGATGCCGATGCTCACCAGGATGCCCCCCTGGAGCGGCTGGTTGAAGCGCTGGGGGTGGCAGGTGACCTGCGGCGCAATCCTCTGTTCCAGGCGATGTTCGTGCTGCATCCCGCCGTTGCCACAGACACCTGGCCGGGGGCGTCTTTGACCGTGACCCCGCTCTTGCCGAGCACCAGCTTCGACCTGCATATGTCGGTGATGCCGACCGCCGACGGACTGTCCTGCTGGCTTACCTACAGTCGCGATCTGTTCGACGGCGCCACCGTTGAGAGGATGCTGGCCGACTGGGAGATCCTGCTTCGTCAGTTTGTCGCAGATCCCAACCAGCGGATTGACCGCGTGGCCGCGCAGCTCACTCCCAACATGATTGACCTACAGCTGGTCTCTAGCTTCACGGCAGACCCGCTGGTGGACATCCTGGCCCTGTGGATGGCAGAGCTTGGAGTCCTAAGTCGCATTCGGACTGCGCCAGCCGGCCAAGTCTTTCAGCCGCTCTTGGATCCGCTAAGTGGGCTTGCTCAGAACCGGCGGGGGGGGAATGTGGTGCTGGTTCGCCTCAGCGACTGGCTAGGCGCCGGGGCTGACGATGAGCTGGAGCGCAGCGCCGCCGACTTCGGGCGGGCGCTACAGAGTGCGGCGCAGCGCTGTCTGGTGCCGCTGATCGTCGTCTTGTGTCCGCTGCCTCCCGCGCTGCTAACTGACCCACGCAGCAGCGATCGCTGCCGTCGGATCGCGGCGCAGCTGGTATCGGATGCCTCCCATGTACAGGGCGTCTCTGTGATCACGGAGGATGAGGTCAGTGCGCTCTACCCCGTGACAGAGATCCATGATGAGTACGCCGACCGACTGGGACAGGTTCCCTATTCACCTGCCTACTTTGCTGCGCTCGGCACCGTCCTGGCCCGCCGGCTGACTGCGCTTCTGGCCGCACCCTACAAGGTCATTGTCATCGACTGCGATCAGACGCTGTGGAAGGGAATCGTGGGCGAAGTCGGCGCCGATGGCATTGAGGTCGATGCACCGCGGCGATGTCTGCAAGAGTTCCTGGTGGCCCAGCACCAGGCCGGGATGCTGCTGTGCCTGTGCAGCAAGAATAACGAAGCCGACGTGGTCGAGGTCTTCGAGCACCATCCTGAGATGCCGCTGCGCCGCGAGCACATCTTGGCGCAGCGCATCAACTGGCGCTCAAAGGCAGAGAACGTAGCGTCCCTCGCACGCGAGCTTCAGCTCGGCTTGGACAGCTTCATCTTCCTCGATGATGACCCTGTCGAGTGCGCTGAGATGCGGGCTCGCTGCCCGCAGGTGCTGACGCTGCAGCTGCCGGCGGATGCGGAGGTCATTCCGAGCTGGCTACGGCGCGTGTGGGCCTTTGATCGTGGGGCTGGCAGTCCAGAAGATCAGCAGCGCACGGCCCTGTACCGAAAGAATGTACAGCGAGAGAAGGTGCGGGCCGCGGCACCAACCCTGCATGAGTTCGTGGCCAGCCTGGGTCTGGCGGTGCAGATGCAGCCGCTGACAGAGAACGACTTGGCACGGGCGTCGCAGCTAACCCTGCGCACCAATCAGTTCAACTGCAGCACGACGCGACGGACAGAAAGCGAGCTTCGCAAGCTGCTCGCCACAGCCGAGCTAGAGGGGCTGGTGGTCCATGTTCAGGACCGCTTCGGGGACTATGGTCTAGTCGGCTGCATGCTGTTCGTGGCGACTCCCACGGCGCTGCGGGTCGACACCTTGCTTTTGAGCTGTCGCGCGCTGGGGCGCGGCGTTGAGATCCAGATGCTGGCCCGCCTGGGCACGTTGGCGCAGGAGCGCGGGCTTCGTCAGATCCACATTGCTTACCGGCGCAGCCAAAAAAACCAGCCAGCTCGCGACTTTCTGGAAAAGATCGGTACACTATAAATCAATACAACGACCTTCCCGCGGAGGTCGTACATGTCCACAGAACGGCAACAACAAGCGACCTTGTGCGTGTGTTTAGCGACGGGACAGAACTTCAGAACGGGGCCCAGACTGAACGACACAAGCATACCATCATTAGTCATTGTCTGGATTCGGGTTTAAAATTAACGCATATGATTATTGATATCGGTGGCCAGGCGGGGCGGGGGCTGGACCTCCTGGTCATGGAGCGGGCTTTCGTGCTGGTCGTGCCGAGCTTGGCGCAGCTGGCGCGGCGTTCGGCGGACTGGGGCCGATGCTCGGGCATTGCTTCTGTCCTCCGTCGGGCGTCGCCGCATTGGTAGCGGTCGCTGAGAAGATCGACTCAAGCTCGACCGCCTGACCCGCAGCGTCAAGGATCTCGGCTACCTCTGAGACACCTATTTTCGCGAGGGGCAGCCGTTCTCGCTGCTCTCGGTCAGCGACTCGATCGACACGCGCTCGGCTGGCAGCAAGCTGCTGCTCAACGTGGACGAGACGAGCGGCAACGTTCTCACTAGCGCCGAATTCAGCGCATTGCGAAATGTGAACGTCAACGCCGCCCCGATTCGTGCTGCAAGGCCGCATCCACGCGGTCCTGGCAGGCTTTGAGCTGCTCCGCGGCTTCTTCCTTGCTCGAACCGAGCAACTCCATCCGCAGGTCCACCGGTGGACAGAAGCGGGTGGCAAGCCAGAGCTCGGCATCGTTCGGGCTTTTCAAGGGCTCGAACGTGGGCCAGACCGTGGCCCAGTGAGTGACCTTGCCCGTCGCCGGGTCGCCCCGGCTGTGGGAGCTCGTAACGATGTGCTTGCCGTCGGGGCTGAAGGCGGCGGACCAGGCATCGACGTCGGGCATGCGCAAAATCGCAGGCTCGCCCCTGCCGTCAGCGCTCCACACGCGCAAGGTCGTGTCGTCAGAGATGGTGACAATGCGCGCTCCGTCCGGGCTGAACGCCCCTGCCCCCCCGGGACTCCCCGCGCCCACGGCTGCAGTGTGCCCCTCGAGGATGAGGGGCACGCCTTGGCCATCGGCGTTCCAGACCCGCACAGTCTTATCGAAGGAAGCGGTGACAATGCGCGCTCCGTCCGGGCTAAACGACGCGGAAAAGACGCGATCTTGGTGCCCCAGAAGGACGATGGGCACGCCTTTGCCGTCGGCGTTCCAGACCCGCGCTGTCTTGTCGAAGGAAGCGGTGACAATGCGCGCTCCATCCGGGCTAAACGACGCGGAATTGACGATATCCTGGTGCCCCTGAAGGAGGATGGGCACGCCTTTGCCATCGGCGTTCCACACCCGCGCTGTCTTGTCGCTGGAAGCGGTCACGATGCGCGTGCCGTCCGAGCTAAACGATGCGAAATTGACGAGATCCAGGTGCCCTTCAAGGACGATGGGCACGCCTCTGCCGTCGGCATTCCACACCCGTGCAGTCTTGTCCCAGGAAGCGGTGACGATGCGCGCGCCGTTCGGGCTAAACGATGCAGAACTGACTATGTTCTGATGCCCTTCGAGGCGGATGGGCATGCCTCGGCCATCGGCGTTCCACACCCGTGCAGTCTTGTCCCCTGACGCGGTAACAATGCGCGCTCCGTCTGGGCTAAACGATGCGAAATTGACGCTACCCTGGTGACCCTTTAGGACGATGGGCACGCCCTTGCCATCGGCGTTCCACACCCGCGCCGTCTTGTCTGCCGAAGCGGTGACAATGCGCGTTCCATCCGGGCTAAACGATGCGGAATTGATGACATCCTGGTGACCCTTTAGGACGATGGGCACGCCTGTGCCATCGGCGTTCCACACCCGAGCTGTCTTGTCCCAGGAAGCGATGACAATACGCGCTCCATCCGGACTAAACGACGCGGAAGAGACGCGATGCTGGTGGTTCAGGACCACCTTGGCGACGCGCTGGAAGGTGGCCCAACGGGCAAGCTCGCTCCACCTAGGAGGCAACGAATCCGCAGATTCCAGCTCGCGCAGGAGAGAAAGAACCAGGGTCGGGTCCGAGAGATGCTCTCGCACGCTGGCCATGCGACTGGCGTTGCGCGCCTCTTTGGCTCGCTTATGGGCTTCTTCGGCGCTCTTTTCAGCTTCTTCGGCCTTGGCATCGGCGCGCCGGGCCTCCTTTCTTGCCTTGAGACCGAGCACCGAGACCACGAGCGCAATAAGGCTCAGAAACGCAAAGGCTGCACCTAATGCCTGCCTTCGCCGCCATTTCGTCCGCTGCGAAAGGCGGGCCACCGTCTCCAAATACGAAAGCTCCCGCTTTGAGATGCCCAGGGATCCTTCGACTCCGGCCTTCTCTTTGTTCCGCTCGAGCCACTGCCCCGCCTGGTCCGCTGCCCGATCACGCCACAATAGACCTTCCGCTCGGTCGTTTTTCTCCCACTGCGCTGCGGCACTGCGCAGCTCTGCTACGAACACGGCGTCTTTTTCGTTCTCGTCCAGCCACTGCCGGAGCTTGGACCATCTTTGAATCAACGACTCATGCGTCAGCTCGACGGTCTTTCCCTCTCTCTCGCTCCCCGCCTCGATGGACAGGAGCCGCGCATCGGCCAGGAGCCGCACGACGTGATCGAGTCTCTGCCGATCGTCGGAAAGGGCAAAAAGCTCGTCCAAGCGCACGACCGCGCGCGTCCTCTCGGGGCTTACGAGCTGCATCAGAATGGCCTTCGCCATTCGCTGCTCCGAGGGGCTCATGCCCGAAACAACCGCGTCCGCGTGCGTCGAGAGCGCTCCGACCACGCCGCCCAGCGCTTCATAGGCCGCCCGCGTGAGCCTTTTTCCTTCCCGATCCCGAGCCTCCCACAATTGGTTGGCCGTGAATTGCAAAACAGGCAGAGGGTTCTTCGTGCCTTCGAGCGCACCGAGCATTTCGTTGCACAGGGTCTCGTCCTCGAATCGATACCCCACGGCCGCGAGCGGTCTCTCAAGGGCCGCACGTAAGCCAAGCTGCGTCATAGCCGGCAAGACGAAGAGCCCCCGCGTCATCGCGGTCGAAAATGCTCGATCCTCGGATGCGCGATCCAGATAGTCCGCTCGTATCGTCATAATGACCCGCAGCGGTGATGAGGCATCGTCTGCCACACCTTCGATGCATGCACAGAACGCGGCTTGCTCCGCGAGATCAATTCCTTGCGTATACAACTCTTCCAATTGATCGACGAACAAAAGAGCCCGATGGTTGGCGCCTCGTTTTCGGCAGCGAGCCCGCAAGCGTGCACCGAGATATCCCGGTTCCGTGCGCAACGTCTTGGCAAGGGCGGCCGGGTTGGCCTCTTCCGCGCTACCCGAGGTGTCGGACAGAAACGCGAGCACGTCCGCGAGCGCCGCAATGGGCCGTCGACCTGGGCGTAGGATGAATGTCTCCACGTCGCGACCGCCGCGCTTCAAGGCGGGAATCACGCCTGCGCGCACGAACGATGATTTCCCTGCTCCCGAGGCGCCGACAATCGTCAGGAGCTGCTGCTGGCGGAGCCGCCCAACCACAGCGGTCACATCGTCATCACGACCAAAAAAACGCGCAGCATCCGATTCTTGAAATGCCGAAAGTCCAGTGAAGGGGTTCGTGCCCTCGGCAAGCACGCTCGTGCTGCGTCTGTCTGCACCGAGCCTTTCGAGCGCTTCCATCAGGGCCTTCGCCGAGCCCAGGCGCTCTTCTCTGCGTTTTCTCAAGCAGCGATCGATGATTTCTGCAAACTCAGGCGAAAGAGGCAGCTTTTCTCGAGCGCTCGGCATGGGCAAGTCGAGCTCCGCTACGCTCGCAAATTTCCCGACGGCTAGCGGGGCTAGCGGATGCGCGCCCGTGGCAAGCTCGAAGAGAATGACGCCTGCGGCCCAGATATCCGTGCGCTCATCGATCGGCAGCGCCAACCATTGCTCGGGCGACATGTAGGGCATGGTCCCGACTAGCGAGCCACTCTGCGTGTGGTGCATATCCGCCGTCAGGCTCGTGCTCTCGGCTGGCAACGTCCTAGCGAACCCTGTGCTGACCTGCTTGGCGATTCCAAAATCGAGCACTTTTACCTGGCCGGAATCGGCAAGCAGGATGTTCTCTGGCTTGAGATCTCGGTGAACGATGCCCATCCCGTGCGCAGAGATGAGCGCTTTGACAACCGGCAGCATCAGCTCGATAGCGGCGGCGGCGGGATGACTCTCCGTCATGGCATCGCGCAGCGTGCGACCTTCGACGTATTCGAGCACCATATACGGGCGGCCGTCGATCTCGTCGACATCGTGGATGACGACAATATTTTCGTGCCTGCATTGCGCGGTCATCCGGGCCTCGGTTAGGAAGCGCTCTGCGGCTGGGCCCCGATGGTCGAGCAGAAACTTGATGGCCACACGCCGAGCAAGGCGAACGTCACGGGCCAAAAACACCATGCCCATCCCACCCGCACCGAGCTGGCGAATAAGCTCGTAATGCTTGATGCGCGTGCCAGGCTCGAGCGTAAGCCGCGTGGCCATGGCCGATTCCGGCATCGCATTGCTGGGCGCGGCGATGGTCTCCCCGAATTCGTCGGGGAGGACATTGCCCCCCGAGCTTACCTGCTGTGTGGTCGCAAAGGGGGAAGGCGGCCTGGAACTCATGGCCAAATTGTGCCTAGGCGGAGGCGATAACAAAACTTGGCATCGAGCTGTGTGTCGAGAACCTCAGGGTTGGCAGGCAGACGGGTCAGCGGATCACGACGACCATCTTGCCGTTCGCTCGATTCTCGTCCATGGCCTGATGAGCCGCGGGAAGCTGATCGAAGCGCCACATGGGTCCCCGCCGGATCTCAAGCTGCCCGCTCTCCACCATCGAGACGTATTGCTGCAGCTGCTCGCGGGAGATGTCGCCGGCTCCGCCCGAGTACGAGGTCAAGCGTACGGCCGTCGGAATGTGGCCCATCGGTTGAAACGACGGCAGCACCCACTGCCCTCCGAGCATGCCCGTCATGCAGACGACGCCGCCCGGACGCGCACACTTCAGGGAGTCGAGCAGTGTAGTAGTGCCGATGAGCTCGAGGACACAGTCGACCCCTTTGGGATGCGACGCACCGACTTGCTCCGAGACGGTGCCAGTGTCGATGACGACTTCGTCGGCACCGGCCGCTCTGAGCACGTCCGCCTTCGCTTCGCTTCGAGAGGTCGAGATCACCTTCAGCCCGGCGTGCTTGGCCATCGCGAGGATCGCAAATCCAATCGATGACGTGCCGCCGCGAATGAGCAGCGTCTCGCCCGCCTGCACTCCGAGACCGATATGAAGCGAGCCGTGGCACGTCTGCAGCATCTCGGGCAGTGCGCCGAGCATTTCCCAAGGAAGCTCCGAATCGACTGGGAAGACGCTGGCCGAGGGGACGCTCGTGTACTCGGCGTACGAGCCGTCGAACTGCCGCCCCATGCCACCCATCATGGCAGCGACGCGCTGTCCGGCGGCGAGCTCACCGCTCGGATCGCGGACGACGGTCCCGACGCACTCGATGCCTAGCACTCGCGGCAGCTTCACGGTAGGCGACTCGCCGATGCGCGTGAACCACTCAGAGCGGTTCAGGCCGAAAGCGCGAACCTCGATCAGCACCTCCCCTGCTGCTGGCTCAGGCCTCGGAATATCTTCGAGGACGAATGCGTCGGGGCCGCCAGGTTGATGGAGTCTCCAAGCTTTCATCGCCTCACCCTCGTGACTTGCGTGTCGAGATGGTCTTGTCCTGGATGCGTCGAGCGTCTTGGTCGATGCAGGCCTCAGCTCGACAGCGTCTTGGCAGCCCAATCCCCAAGGCGCGTCATCGGCCCGAACTCATCATCGAGCGCGGCGATGTCGGCGCCATATCCGACGCGTTCGAACCACTCGAGCATGAGCGCCATGTCTTCGCTCTGTTCGCGAACAGCGGTGATGGGGTACTCGACGAACTGGATGTCGCGTCCGAGCGACTTGCTCAGCACCGCGGCAGCTTGTGCCATCGTGGCCTCGTCGCCAGCGATCTCGATTGCGCGACCATTTAGCTTGGCAGCGTCCGTGAACGCGCGCGCGCCGACCCGGCCGATGTCGTCGACCGCCACCATCTGCAGCTTGGTCTGCGGCTTCATCGCGGTCCCCAACACATCGCCGTTCAAGAACCCGGGGGAAGGCAGGTTCTCCATGAAGAAGACCGGGCGCAGGATCACATGGGATGGGAAGCCAAGCGCCCGCACTTCGTTTTCGACCCGCCACTTGTTGTCGAAGTGCGGCACACCCGTTTCGCGCTCCGCCGACCCTACCGAGGAGTAGACGAAGTGCTGCACCCCGGCCTCACGGGCCAGCCTTGCGATGCGCTTGCCCTGTTCCTCCTCACGCTGGACTCCTGCTTCCCAAGTGTTCTGTACGGCGAATAGGCCCCAGACATCTTTAAGCGCCGGCTTCAGCGACTCCACGTCGTCAATGTCTCCCTGAACGACTTCGATGCCCTTTGCAGCCAGTGCCTGCGCTGCCTTGCTCGCGGGCTTTCGCGTCAGGGCTCGCAGCTTGAACGCGCTCCCAACAAGGTGCCGCAGCACCGCTCCGCCCTGCTTCCCCGTCGCGCCGGTTACTAGAATCGTCTTTTGTTCGCTCATCGTATTCCCCCAGTTCTGGCAGCGAGTTGCGCTGAACCTCGGTCCTTTTTCCACTTTCCGCGAGTATTGGAAAAATATAGACCTCTCGAATTCGGCTCGATATCGGCAAGAAAGAGATATACCCTCTCAAAAACGAGAGGATGCTGGCGGCCACATGGACCTCAACGCAGTCAAGCTCTTCGTACAGGCGGCTGAGGCGGGCAGCATCTCGGAGGCGGCTCGACGGACCGGCGTCCCTCTGCCGACCCTGAGCCGCCAGCTGCGAAAGCTCGAAGACGACCTGGGGATGCGTTTACTCGAGCGCGGTCCCAAGGGCCTGGCGCTGACTCCGGCTGGCAACCAGCTCGCGTCGGATGCTCAGCCTGCGCTGACTTCCCTAGCGCAGGCTGAACAACGGCTCCACGATGCGTCCGGTGTCGCCGGGCGACTGCGCATCTCCATTCCGCCCCACCTCGAGGCGCTGTGGCCGGTCTTCCGTGCCTTCGGTCGTCGGTATCCTGCGGTGACGTTTGAGGTGTTCGTCACGGACCGACGCGTCGACCTAGTCGTCGACGGGATCGACATCGCACTCCGGGTCGGTGAGCGGGGCAGCGCCGGCTACGTCGGACGCACGCTGACGCGCTATCGGCATCGAATCGTCGCCTCCCCGAAGTTCCTGACTAGGCACCCACTCAGGGTCCCTCGGGATCTGACCCGCGTCCCATGCGCGTGCTGGCGAAGTTCTGGATCAACCGTCTGGCGGGTCGGCGACACCGACGTGGAACTCGAGCCCGTGCTCATGACGAACGACTACGCGCACCTGTTAAGGCTTGCCGAGGCCGGCGATGTCGTCACCGAGGTGCCACCCTTCCTGGCTGCGCGAGGTTTCGCGAAGGGACGACTCGTCGAGCCACTACCCAAGCATCCGCTGCCCGAATATCCCATGCGCGCTCTCGTCGTCGAGAGACGGTCGATGTCGCCGCTCGTCAGGCAGTTTCTCGACTACGCCAGCGAGAACGTGGCCCGGGCCCTCGGCGTTCCCGGGTAGCGACCGCTGCTTGAGCTTGGCGTGCGCAGGGCGACGGCGCCGCCACGATCATACGAGCGTCGGCGGCGTTCGCAGCGCTGCCCAGGTTGCTGATGACAACTGGGTTCGCCAGCGTCGCCACGGTTAGCGCTGTGGTGAGCTTGCAGATGACCTGTATGAACAGCAGCGCGGCGACAGAATTTGGCTCCCGCAGGAGGAGGAGCCCGATCAAAACCGCCCAGATCGCGGTGTAGGCCGACAGCAGGATTCCGCGCGCCGCGGTAGCGGGACCATTGCCTGCTTGAACCCACACCGCCTGAACCCGCCAGCGCCCGCCCGGAAATCGCCTGAATCAGAGTTCAGATGGGGAACAATGCCCAGGCGGTCGTGACGCCAACGAGAGCAGTCCATTTTGAATCTTCATTCGGGCCATGACCCGACCCATGCCGCTGTGAACAGGGCCCGGTGCGGATGCCAGAACATCGACTCCATGGGATTCGAGCGCGCGGTCGAATCCCATCCGCGTGATCTTTTCGTGCCTGCATTGCGCGGTCATCCGTGCCTCGGCCAGGAAGCGCTCTGCGGCCAGGCACCGATGGTCGAGCAGAAACTTGATGGCCACGCGCCGAGCAAGGCGAACGTCACGGGCCAAAAACACCATGCCCATCCCACTCGCACCGAGCTGGCGAATAAGCTCGTAATGCTTGATGCGCGCGCCAGGCGCGAGCGTAACCCGCGTGACCATTGTCGAACCCGGCATCGCATTGCTGGGCGCGGCGATGGTCTCCCCGAATTCGTCGGGCAGGATGTTGTTTTCCGTGCCTACTTGCTGTGTCTTCGCGTCCGGGGAAGGAGGCTTGGAGCTCATGGCAGCATGTGTTCGATGGGGAGGCGACAAGACAACTTGTGATGGAACTGCATGTCGATGATCTCAGGATAGAGCATCCAAGGATCGACGATGACCTCCCCGGAAACTGCCACGATACGGCGGGCCTCGGCGCAATGTGCGAGGGGCGTAGGCGAACAAAGGGCGGATCCGTGTCGGTGTGATCGATTGCTTCGAGCGCTCCAATCGGCGCGGTGCAGACGAGTACGTCTCCGCCGAATACGCATAGGAGTCCTAAATGGGGCATTCCTGATTCCCCCTTGCAAATGGCTTGGCCTGCCCAATACGCCGCCCGTCAATCCCACGCACCCCGACAGCGACGAGCGCGTACGGCGCTGATGTCGCCGTCGCTGGTGTTGTCGTCGTTGGGAACGAGCTCAGGGCACGAATCGGATATGGGTGGGTGCTGCCGTTTTCTGTTGCCCATCGAAATGGCTCTGACGTTGTCGGGGAGCGAAGGGGTGCGCTGAAGAGGTACGCTTCGGCCCATCCCGCCAGCGTTGCAAGGCGATCCGGTCCCTTCTGTTAAGCGACCACCGGCCCCGCGTTCCCTATTGGCATATAGCCAGGCCGCATATCGCGCCAGTCCGCCCGCTGATAGCGCGATAAAAAGTCGACTCCGTCGCCCCTCCAGCGCCCCACATGGCCCGACTTGGGAGTCTCGCAGGACATAGGAACCGCACCCCGATCGACCTTCATGCGGCGCCTACCTGACACATCAGATCCAACGATCCGGGTGGCGGGGAGGGAGATTTGACAACACCGGGCAGCGACGAGGTGGGCATTTTGTTGTTGCGACGTACCACACTCTGTTCCGATGTTCTGTCAGGAGACTGCTTTGCGCTCTCGGCTGCCGCGGCGGCACAGTTGGATCTGGAGCAGTATCTTGCGCGGGCTGAGCCGGTAGCCGGGGAATCTGAGCGGCCCCCCGAGGAGGTGAGCGCCGCCCGTCGCACATTCGTCGTTCCTGAGTATGCGTACACAGATCGGGATCTCGTTTCAACACTGCTGGCCGGCGTGCGGGCCTTCCGCTCAGGATCCAGCGTTAACACTGGGCAGCGCGCCGCTTATGTGGCTCCACAGACACCTGTGGAGGAAGTCCTGGCGGGGATCTGGAGCGAGGTCTTGGGGGCCGAGCGAGTCGGGGTGGATGACTCCTTTTTTGATCTGGGGGGACATTCCCTGCTGGCCACGCAAGTCATGTCGCGGATTCGGGCGACCCTGAGGGTAGAACTTCCGCTGCGAGCGCTGTTCGATGCCCCCACCGTCCGCGCCCTGGCGGCGGCGGTTGTGGGAGCGCGCGCTGACCAGTCCCCGAGCAAGCCTGCGGACATCGTCGCGGTTCCGCGAGCGAGCGACCTACCCCTGTCCTTTGCCCAGGGACGACTGTGGTTCCTACAGCGCCTAAATCCGGAGGGTGTGCAGTACAACGGGGCAGCCGCCGTACGCTTATTGGGACCGTTGTCTGTCGACGCACTGGAGCGCAGCGTGAACGCCGTCATCGCGCGGCACGAGTCCCTGCGAACGACCTTCCCAGATCGTGCGGGTGTGCCCCAGCAAGTGATCGCCCCGCAGCTGGCCGTTCAGCTGCACCCCCGCCATGTCTCCGAATCGGAGTCGAGCCAGTGGTTGAAAGACGAGGCGGCGCGACCTTTTGATCTGACGCGTGGGCCCCTGCTGCGGGTGACCCTGGCGCGGCTGTCCGACCAAGATCACCTGCTCGCCGTCACCATGCATCACATCATCGCTGATGGCTGGTCCAGCGGTGTACTGCTGCGCGAGCTAGCAGTCCTCTATCGCTCGCTTTGCGCGGGGCTGCCATCAACTCTGCCAGCGCCATCCATCCAGTATGCGGACTATGCAGCCTGGCAGCGCACTTGGCTTGATGGCGAACGGCTCGCTTCCCTGCTGGCGTATTGGGAGGCTCAGCTCAGAGACGTGACTCCGACGCTGGCGCTGCCCACCGACCGGCCCCGGACGGGTGTGGCGAGCGGTCGCGGGGCTGCAATCCCCTGGGCTCTGTCGCCGGCCCTGTCCGCTGCGCTGGCTGAGCTGGGTCGTCGTGAAGGCGTGACGCTGTTCATGACGATGCTCGCAGCGCTGCAGGCGCTGCTATTTCGCTACAGCGGGCAGGGGGACATCGTTGTCGGAACGCCCATGGCGGGGCGGACGCAGACGTCTACCGAGGGGCTGATTGGGTTGTTCGTCAACACCCTGCCTTTGCGCACCCGACTGTCCGGTGATCTGTCGGTGCGCGACCTGCTAGCCCGCGTGCGTGGCGTAACGTTGGGAGCCTACGCGCACCAAGATCTGCCTTTCGAGAAGCTGGTCGATGCGCTCGCGCCGGCGCGCGACCTGGCCCGGTCACCGCTGTTCCAAGTGATGCTGGCCATGCAACCGGCGCCGATCTCGTTACAGCGGTTGGGTGAGCTCACCCTGCAGCCGGTCGAGGTCGAGACCACCACCGCCAAGTTCGACCTGACCCTGTCGTTGAGCGAAACCGCAGACGGTCTGCGTGGCTCGCTGGAGTACAGCACCGATCTGTTTGACGCGCCCACGATCAAACGCATGCTGGGACACTACGAGTCGCTGCTAGCCGGCCTGGTGGCGCAGCCCAACCAGTGCATCGCCGAGCTGCCGCTTCTGACGGAGGCCGAGCGGGGGCAGATCCTTGCGACCTGGAATGCGACCCAGGCCGAGTATCCGCAAGACCTCCGCATCGAAGATCTCTTCGCGATGCAGGTCCAGCGAACTCCGGATGCGTGTGCGGTGCGCTTTCAAGATCAGCACTTGAGCTATCGCGAGCTTCATCAGCGTGCTCAGGTGCTGGCGTCACGACTGCGCATGCTCGGAGTCAAACCCGAGCAGTGCGTCGGGCTGTGCATCGAGCGTTCCCTCGACATGCTGGTCGCGATGCTGGGAATCCTGATGGCGGGCGGAGCCTATGTGCCACTCGACCCCAGCTATCCCAAAGAGCGTCTCGATTTTATCTTGCAGGACAGTGGCGCAGAGGTGGTGCTGACGCACTCCGCTCTGCGCGATCAGCTGTCCGCGGGGCCGGCGCACATCGTCTGTCTGGACCACTGGCCAGCATCGCAGGAAGCGGCCGATGCGACGCCCCAGCAGGCCGCGGGAGACTCTCGCGCCCCGGCCTATATCATCTACACATCGGGATCCACGGGCCGCCCCAAGGGGGTCGTGATCGAGCACCGCAACGTTGTCGCCTTCTGCTGCTGGGCGCGCAGCGTGTTCAGCGCGAAAGAGCTATCAGGCGTCTTGGCCGCGACTTCGATCTGCTTCGACCTATCGGTGTTTGAGCTGTTCGTACCGCTGTGCTGGGGGGGCAGCGTCGTGCTAGTCCCGAGTGCGCTGGCCATTCCTACCCTGCCGGATTCCCCCCCGGTGACGCTGATCAACACGGTGCCATCGGTGCTGGCGGCGCTGCTGCCGGAAAGCAGGCTGCCGGCCAGCGTTGTGACGGTAAACCTGGCTGGTGAGCCGCTGCGACAGACCCTTGTCGAGACGCTGCGTCAGCGCGGGCATATGGGGCGGGTCCTGAACCTGTACGGCCCCAGTGAGTGCACGACCTATTCCACCTATGCCGAGGCGACCGCGGGCAGCGTCCCCCACATCGGGCGTCCCATCGCCAACACGCAGGTGTATGTGCTGGATGCAGCGCTGCAGCCAGTGCCGATTGGGGTTCCCGGCGAGCTATACATCGGTGGCTGTGGCGTGGCCCGAGGTTATCTGAACCGGCCCGAGCTAACCGCCGAGCGCTTCCTTATCGATCCGTTCTTCGGCCAGGGGGACGGACGGATGTACAGGACTGGCGACCTGTGTCGCTGGCGGCCAGATGGAAACCTGGAATTTTTGGGGCGGGCCGACCAGCAGATCAAGCTGCACGGCTTCCGCATCGAGCTAGGGGAGATCGAAGCCACGCTGGCGCAGCACCCCGCGATTGGCGATGTCACGGCGGTGCTGCGGGAGGATCAGCCCGGCGAGCCGCGAGTCGTTGTCTACTGGGTCCTGCGTTCAGGAGCGCAGGTAAGCCAAGCTGATCTGCGCAGCTATCTGCAGAGCAAGCTGCCCAGCTACATGCTACCAGCGGCTTGGATGCAGCTGCCGACGATGCCGTTGACATCAAGCGGCAAGATCGATCGGCGCGCGCTGCCGCCACCGGATGCTGGCCGCCGTCTGGAGGATGGCCCGCCGGTGCCGCCACGATCGTCGACCGAGACGCGGCTAGCAGCGATCTGGCGCGACGTCTTGCACATCGAACACGTCGGGGTACACGACAACTTCTTCGCACTCGGTGGCGACTCGATTCTGGCGATTCAGGTGATCAGCAAAGCCCAGCAGGCCGGTCTCTCGATTTCAGTGCGTCAGATCTTTGAACAGCAGACCATCGCTTCCTTGGCCCGAGTCGCCGAGGAGAGCGTCACGCCCCTGACGGAACAAGGAGCAGTGTGTGGCCCCGTTCTGCTGACGCCGATTCAGCACTGGTTTTTCCAACAGAACGCCGCCGATCCACATCACTTCAACCAGGCCGTACTCCTTGAGGTTGGTGCGGGTATCGATCTGGATGCCCTACGGCACGCGGTGCAGCAGCTAGTGCGGCATCACGACGCGCTGCGCTTGCGCTTTGTCGGCGGCAGCGCCGCACCCCAACAGTCCTGCCTGGCGTGCGACGAATCAGTCACCGTGACCGCGCGGGACCTCTCAAAGCTCCCGCGCAGCGAGCGGACGCGCGCGCTAGACGCCGCGATCGCCGAGACGCATGCGAGCCTGTGTATTGAACACGGGCCGCTGCTGCGAATCGTCTTTTTCGATCGCGGACCCGAGGACTCCGGAGTCCTGCTTTGGGTGATTCACCACTTGGTCGTGGATGGTGTGTCGTGGCGGATTCTGCTCGCAGATCTGGAGACGACGTATCGCCAAGCTGTGCGTGGCGATCAGCTGCTGCTGCCCCACAAGACGACTTCCTTTCAGACCTGGGCCGAGCGACTCGCCACATACGCCAAGTCGGAAGCGGTGCTGCGTCAGCTACCGTTCTGGCGATCACTGCCCGCCGCGACCCCTCTGCCCTGCGACTCGCCTGGCGGTCCAAATACCGTGGCAGCCATGCAGACGATCAGCGTGACGCTGGCTCAGGGGGAGACGCAGGCATTACTAAACGACGTTCCCGCAGTGTATCGCACCGAGATCAACGACCTGCTGCTTTCGGCCTTGGTGCAGGCGTTTGCCGCGTGGACAGGACAAACGACCCTGCGCTTCGATCTGGAAGGACACGGGCGGCAAGACATTGAACCCGGTCTGGACCTGTCACGCACAGTTGGCTGGTTCACGACGCTGTTCCCCGTCGTCCTGAAGCTGCCCACGGGCTCTTTGGGAGACGTCATCAAGTCGGTTAAAGAGCAGCTGCGGGCGATTCCCGGAGATGGACTGGGATATGGCCTGCTGCGCTATCTCGCATCGGACACCGAAGCTGGTGCAGCATTGGCTGGCGCGGAATCAAGCCAGGTGCGCTTCAACTACCTGGGGCAGCTCGATCGCGGCAGTCCGGAATCGACCCTGTTTCGACCGCTGCCCGCGGGAAGCGGAGCCGCGCAGAGTCCACGCGCTCGGCGCAGCCACCTGCTGGACATAAGTGGCTATGTGTTGGGAGGTCAGCTGCACATGCAGTGGACTTTCAGCGCGCATCATCATGCCCACACTACGATCGAGTCACTGGCGGGGGGATTTATCACGGCGCTGCGCGCTCTCATTACGCACTGTGGTCGGCCGGACGCTGGAGGACGGACTCCTTCCGATTTTCCCCTGACGACATTGACGCAGAGTGGGGTCGATCGCCTGGCTGGGTCGGGCCGGGATGTCGAAGATCTATATCCGCTGTCACCCATGCAGCAGGGAATTCTGTTCCACGCTTTGCGCGAAGAGGGCAGCGGCGTCTATGTCGAACAGCTGACATTCCGAGTTGAGGACGGGCTTTGTCCCGCGACCTTCGCCGCAGCCTGGCAGCAGCTTGTGCAGCGCCACCCGATCTTGCGGGGCGGATTCATTTGGGAAGGTCTGGATGAACCGCTGCAGCGCGTGCAGCGGGAGGCCGCAACCCCGTGGGCCGAGTACGATCTGCGGGAGGCAGCCTGCACCGATCCGCAGCAGCGCCTGTCGACGTTCTTGCGCGCCGACCGGCTGCGGGGCTTCGATCTGACGACGCCACCGCTCTTGCGGATGACGCTGTTCCGTCTGAATGAACACGCATATCAGATCGTGTGGACTTTCCATCATCTGCTGCTCGATGGCTGGTCACTGCCGCTGCTCTTGCGGGATCTGGCCATCCTCTACGAGGCGGCTAGCCAAGGTCAGGGGGCGCATCTGGGTCCGGCGCGCCCATTCCGCGATTACATTGCGTGGTTGCAAGCCCAGGACCGGGGGCGAGCCGAGTCCTTCTGGCGGGAGGCACTGCGCGGTTTCCTTGCCCCCACCAGACTGCCTCTGCGGGCCGAAGGTCTGAAGCCAGGACCAGCCCTCTTCGCGGAGCATGAGGCCGAGCTACCCGTCGCAACTCACCGGGTAGTCGAGGACCTAGCGCGAACCCAAGGCCTTACGATCACGACGATTCTGCAAGGGGCCTGGGCACTGCTGCTCAGCCGCTACAGCGGCGATCAGGATGTCGTGTTCGGTCTGACTCAGTCGGGGCGCTCGACGGGGTTGGCTGGACAGGATGACATGGTGGGACTGTTCATCAATACGCTGCCGGTACGCGCAAGCCTGTCCGCGAATCCATCAGTCACCGATTGGCTGCGCGATCTGCAAGCCCGACAGGTCGCGCAGCTGCCCCATTCCTTTGTTGCCCTGGCCGACGTGCAGCGATGGAGTGAGATTCCGCGTGGGCAGGCGCTGTTCGAGACGCTGCTGGTGTTCGAGAACTATCCGCTTGCGGCCGTGCCGCAGTCTTCCGTGCTGCCGATCAGCCAGCTGCGCATTGCCGAGCAGACCAGCTACCCGCTTACGCTGACCGTCGCCTTGGCGAGGAGCGTCGGACTTCGCTTCAGCTATGACCCGCAGCGATTGGATGCGGCGATGATTCGACGTATGCAGGGGCACTATGTGACCCTGCTCGATGGCCTGGCATCGCGACCCACGGATCGCGTCTCCACGCTGGAGCTGTTGACGCCAGCCGAGCGACAGCAACTGCTGGTGGAGTGGAACGCCACCAAAACGGAATATCCCGAGGACTGCCCACTGCATGTACTGATCGAGGCCCAGGTCGCCAGATCACCGGATGCGACCGCCGTGATTGGGGATGACGAGCAGCTCACGTATGGTGAATTAAACCGCCGCGCCAATCAGCTTGCCCATCACCTGCGTGGGCTGGGCGTCGGACCCGATGTGCTGGTTGGCTTGTGCATGGATCGCTCGCCTGCGTTGTGGGTCGCGCTGCTGGGAATTCTTAAGGCCGGTGGCGCCTATGTACCGCTGGATCCGAGCTATCCCGAACAGCGTCTGGCCTTCGTGCTGCAGGACTCAGCTCTGGCGCTGGTGGTGACCGAAGAACGACTGCGCGCTCGCCTGCCCAAGGGACAGGCCACCATGCTCGTGCTCGATGCGGAGTGGCCGACCGTGGCCGCCGCCGCCAGTGACAACCCCGCAAGCCTCACCGGGCCTGACAGCCTTGCCTATGTCATCTACACATCCGGCTCGACCGGCAGGCCCAAAGGGACGCTGATTGCGCAGCGCAGCCTGGTCAACTATCTGACCTATTGCACGCGGACCTACGATGTTGCTGGCGGCTGCGGGGCCCCTGTCCACTCCTCGCTGAGCTTTGATCTGACGGTTACGGCGCTATGGGCGCCACTGCTGGTCGGGCGGGCGGTGATCGCTGTGCGCGAACAGCCGGGTGTGGGGGCGCTGGCGCAGGTGATGACGGCGCATACCGACCTGAGTCTGGTCAAGCTGACCCCTTCTCATCTACGCCTGCTGCCGCACGCACTGCCGACTGCCGCGGCCGAACATACGCGCGCGCTCGTGATCGGGGGCGAGGCCCTTTCGTGGGAACAGCTTGCTTGGTTCCGCGCCCACGCGCCCCCAACGCGCCTGTTCAATGAGTACGGGCCCACAGAAGCCACTGTCGGTTGCTGCGTGTATGAGATACCCGCCGAGGGGCCGGCCGACGCAGCGGTTCCGATCGGGCGCCCGATTGCCAACACGCAGCTCTATGTGCTGGATGCAGCGCTGCGACCGCTACCTATCGGTGTCCCTGGTGAGCTTTACATCGGCGGCGCTGGACTGGCACGCGGCTATCTGCACCGTCCAGAGCTGACCGCTGAGCGCTTCGTGGCCAGTCCATTCCCATCCACGGCTGGTGCACTGCTGTACAAGAGCGGGGATCGGTGCCGCTGGCGCGAAGACGGAAACCTGGAGTTCCTCGGACGAATGGACCAGCAGATCAAGCTGCGCGGCCATCGCATCGAGCCGGGCGAGATCGAAGCGGCGCTGCTGCAGCATGCAGCCGTCCAGGAAGCCGCTGTGCTGATGCGCGAGGAGCCGAGCGGCAACAAGCGGCTGGTGGCCTATGTGCTGCTGCGCACCGGCGAGCCGCGGTGCCTCGATGAGCTTCGGCCCCACCTGCTGCAGCTGCTCCCAGAGCACATGGTCCCGTCGACCTACGTGCCTGTGACCTCGTGGCCGCTGTCACCGAATGGCAAGGTCGACCGCCAGGCGCTGCCGCCACCCGAAGCAGACCTGCCCCCACGGACACCCCCGGCGGTGCCATTCCAACTCAGCCCGGTCGAAGAGATCCTGGCGCGCAGCTGGTCGCGGGTCCTGCGCGTTGCCGCTATCGGCCCGGATGACAATTTCTTTGCGCTGGGGGGCGACTCGATCTTGGCCATCCAGGTGCTCGGACAGGCGCGGCAGGCAGGGTTACATCTATCGCTGCGACTGCTGTTCCAGCATAAAACCCTGGCTGCTCTGGCCCGCGCCATCCCGGCTAGCCAGGCCGCCTTTGCGCCGCAAGAAGTGGTCACCGGGCCGGTGGAGCTGACGCCGGTACAGCGCTGGTTCTTTGAGCTCGCCCCGGCGGAGCCGCAGCACTTCAATCAGGCGCTGCTGCTGCAGACCCGCGAGCCGATGCAGATCGAGGCGCTGCGGCGCGCGGTGCGCCACCTGGTTGTGCATCACGACGCCCTGCGGCTGCGTTTCGCACAAGAGGGAGGCGTGATGCGACAGAAAAACGCCGGTTTCGACGACACGGTGACCGTGCAGGCACTGGATCTGTCGACGCTACCGCAGGCGCAGCAGACGGTGCGGATCGATGCTGCGGCCGCCGAGGCGCAGGCCAGCATGAATCTGGAGCACGGGCCGCTGATGCGAGTGCTGTGGATCGACCTCGGTGCGGCGGCGCGCGGCCGGCTGCTGTGGGTCATTCACCACCTGGCCGTGGACGGCGTGTCCTTTCGCATCCTGCTCGAAGATCTTGAGACGGCCTACGGTCAGGCCTGCGCTGGGGTGGCCTTGCGACTGCCGCCGAAGACGACGTCCTATCAGCAGTGGGCGCAGTACCTGCGGCAGCACGCCCAATCAGAGAGCGTGTCGCGCGAGCTTCCCTACTGGCTCTCGTTGCCGTCGACAAGGTCGCTGCCTCGCGACCTCTCTTCCGGGGACAATACGGTGCAGTCAGCGCGCATCCTCGCGGTCAGTCTCGATGAAGCCGAGACCAACCTGCTCTTGCACGGGCTCCCAAGTCTGTATGACGCAGAGGTCTCAGATGCGCTGCTCACTGCCGTACTTTCGGCGCTTGTACCGTGGGTGGGAATGCGACGGCTGCGCATCGACTTAGAGCATCATGGGCGACACGAGCTGGCACCGGGGCTGGATCTGTCGCGCACGGTGGGCTGGTTTACCGCGCTTTACCCCACGGTGCTGGAGCTCCCCGATGCGCCGCTTCCCGACGCGCTGCGCGCAGTGCACAGGCAGAGGATGCAGATCCCAAGCTCTGGCCTGGGATATGGCTTGCTGCGCTATCTGCGCGATGATGTGAACGCGGCCGAGCTCGCGGCAGTGAAGCAGGCCGAGGTCAGCTTTAACTATCTGGGACAGCTTGACGCTAGCCTGGCGCATTCTGCGCACTTCGCCGCGGCAGCCGAGTCCAGCGGGCCGGCCCAGAGTCCGCGCGCCTGTCGGACGCATTCCCTGGAGATCAATGCCTGGGTGCTGGGAGGACGGCTCCGCGTCGAGTGGATCTTCAGCGAGCGCCAGCACCATCTTGGAACCATCGAAGGACTGGCCCGGCAGTTCCTAGCTGCCATGCGACTGATGTTGGCGCCATGCCAAGTAAGCGGAGGG
The DNA here is from genome assembly GCA_937952145.1 of uncultured Myxococcales bacterium. Classification (GTDB taxonomy): domain Bacteria; phylum Myxococcota_A; class Polyangia; order Palsa-1104; family JAEUJZ01; genus JAEUJZ01. Next base: position 53,148 of record CALFYE010000459.1, on the reverse strand, counting down.
GCCGAGAGTCGCGCCGCCGGCATAGGGGTACACCTCCCGATAGCGATGGAGGGAATCAGCGATGCCGAGTAACTTTTGGCATCACACAGACCGCGCAGGCTGCGCGCTAGCTCAAACGCAATCGCGGCCCCAAGGGCTGTGCCAGCCGCTCGGCATGTCGGTGTTCAAGAATCTATCTTAGACCTTGCGGCATTGAGTAGGCCCCTGTGCAGGGTCCCTGCGACCGGTGGCTCGTATTCTGCGGGACCAAACAGGATCATTCCCCAGTGCCGCGGTGGGTTGCGCTTGAGCTCTAGGAACATCGTCACCCACTCGACAAAGGCGAACTTCCAGGGGTTTCCAACTGTTTCCGGTTCATGAAACAGACCAGTAGGTGGCACCTCGACCGGAGCAGGAACAAAGGTGCCAAACAGCTTGTCCCAAAACGAGAACGTGGCGGCAAAGTTGCAGCCATGCGCAACGTCATGCTGCGGCAGCGACGAGTGATGCACGTAGTGCACGCGCCCGATCACCAGCACATGTTCTAGGAGTGCCAGCCGAAGGTGGCGAGCGAACAAGACGTAGCACGACAGCGAGTGCGCTGTGGAGGCGCTCAGAAAGCGGATCACCGTGGTCAAAGTTGCTCCACCGACTGCCTGCTCGGGAGTGACGTGACCCAGCAGGGCGAAAAAGAAGGCGCGTCCGATCACTTGCGTGACAAAGGAACCTCGGCTGCCGTTTAGGAAGAAAAGCTGGAAGTCGGGGGACGCGGTCAATCGATTCAGGCGCTGCGTTCGGTGGTGATTCACGTGCCCCAGCTTCCACATCAGGCGCACGCGATGTGACAGCCGATGGCCGACATAGAAAAACAGATCATCAAGCAAAAGAGCGAACGCCACCAGCAGAACAAAAGGGAGGCGAAGGCCAAGCCCCCATGTTTGCCCGATAGAGCTCAAGGTTGAGAAGAGATTCCGGAGCAGCGCGACCAGAGCCTCCCCGAGGTTGGGATAAAGAACGAGCGCGCCAGACGCGATGACCAGCGCCGACCCCAACTTGTACACAAGGACGTCCTCCCACGGATACTCCTGCCCCGTGGTTCTTTGGTAGACCCAGACATCGAGCAGGCTCAGTAAGACTTCGCCGCCCACACCCAGCAGATAGGTGTTAACGACCAGGATGAGCCAATACACTGCACTGTCGCTGCCATAGGACACCTGAGGCGTGCTGCCAGCGAGGGTGGTGCTGAACAGCACAAAGCCGGTGGTCACCCGCCCGCTAGCATCGGGATGCGGAAACATAGGAAGGAACGGAGTGAACAGCATCGCGCCGACAAAAAGGAGTGCGAGCGGAAGCATTGCCACTTTCACGATGCGCCGCAGTCGGTGCTGGGTGTCAGGAGGGAACCGGTAAAGATCTAGGTTCCAAAGTTCCAGGAGACGCATGCGGATGGACGGATTCACGTCTATTTCTCCTTGTCCTGCATCCTGATCACAATAGGGCTACCCACTTCTTCCTTGTCCCCCTGGATCCCTTCATCCCGGCGCGGGATGGCCCCCTGCGGCAGCGACTGGCCCACCGCGCTACGGCCCAGAGCCGCGCGTAGAGAGTGCGGTCGGGCGAGTGAGTCTAATACACAGAACCAAGCGCTCCCCCACGCGAAAACAGAACGCCAAGCAGGACAAAACCCGTGATGATGCCGGTCCCTCCAAGCACGATGCCGGTGACCAACAGGCCGGTACGCCCCGGGGCGGGCTGCATCACTTCGACCTTGGTCACTCGACGAAGATCGATGGCAGTCGGGATTCCCACATCGACCGAGCGCAGCGGATTTGGAATATCTGCATCCTGCAATTCCGCGACCTCGCCGTGCAGCATGGGGTACTGCACGCGTCCGTTCCGTAGCTCGATGACGGTGCCAGTGGTGTAGCTGACGCGGCTCTGTTCCCACGTCGTCTGCGTGCGCGGGACATCTTGCGCAGCCATCACGACCCACTCCGTGCAGCCCTCACTGAGCAGCGCGAGGCCACCGAGCAACCAGGCACCAGCCCAAGACCATGTGCGGGATCCTAGAAGGTGTCTACAAATTAAGCGCGCGCGCAGTCGCTTAATGGCCGACCGCTTCTGCGTCAGCTCGGGATGCAAAAGGCGCAGCGCGTCGTGGATGGCCTTGGGCGACTTGCCCGCGCGGTACAGGTCGGTGATGGCCTCGCGGAAGGGCTCCAGCGACGACGGGGACGGCGGACACGGCGGCATCGCCGCGCGCACCGCTTCCTGCAGCAGCCACAGCTCGGGCAGCGCCGTGGCGTCACCAGACAGAAGCTCCGCGCGCTGCAGGATCTCGCGATAACGGCGCTCGGTATTGGGGCTCATGGCCAAAAGGCGCGCGACGGTGCGCGAGCCGTGGCCCAGCCGATGTAGTCGAACCAACTCTTGAAGACGATGCATGTCGGTGCGCTCCGCGCTCATGGGTTCCCTCGGGACGATTTGTCCCGAGGGCGACCCCGCACCCGCCAGCCCAAAGCACCGGCCTTACCCAGTAAGCCCGATTACTTCGACCCAGCGCAGCGCAGGATCACCTTGGCCGAGCCCACCGCGATCACCTTGCCCGGTCCCACCGCGATCACCTTGCCCGGTCCCATGCGCGATCACTTAGAGCGCCTAACAGAACCGTATGTGAGGACCCCCGACCGCAAGGAGGAGGACCGGAGCGGCCTACCGGCCGTGAGGACCGACGACGCAGTGGACGGGGGCCGCAACAGGTTCTGTTAGGCGCTCTTAATCGTGCTCGTGATGCAGGGGATTGCCTCGGCCCGTCGCCTCTGCGCTTGCCCGCGTTCCGCTGCCCCGGCCTACATCACATACGGAATATCGATCAGGACCATGTGATAGCTGTTGCTGCTCAAGCGGCCCGCGAGTCCGGCGTTGTAGGCGATGCCGGGGCGCAGGAAGCCGCGGCCCCACTTCACATGAAAGCGGGGACCGACGGCCAAAGACAGGTTGTCGCGCAGCGTCTCATCGGCAGCCACCGCATCGGGAGTCGATAGCCAGCGCTGATAGCGCAGCTCGGCGGTCAGCGTCAGCCAGCGCGTCACGAAGAAGCCGGTATGCAGGCCAGCGGTGAAGTTGGTGCGGAAGGCATCGGTCTGCGTCGCTTCATTTTTGACCCGCAATAGCTGCAGGAGTGTCGCTTCGATCTGCACCGTCAGTCCGTGGCCGACGTAGGCGAAGTCGACGCCAGGAAACAGCGTGAAGTCGTTCACCGCGAACATCGCATTGTCCATCGCCGAGCGGGAATACAGGCCCGCTGCCGTCGCTGCCGTCGTAAGCGGGTCCGTCGCCTTGGCGCCGCCCGTTCCCAGCGGCACCGTCGCGCCCAAGAAGAATCCCAGGCGCAGGTTCGCAGGCAGCTTCAGCCCCCAGATTCCTCCCAGCGCTACGTTGGGCACCGAGACGCCCGCGCTGCCATCGGGAGCCGCGTTGCCAATCAGGCCCCAGCGCGCGATGCCCATGAAGTGCGGCGAAAAGCGATACCCGACTAGCGGCAGGATCGTGGTCGTCACCCCCAGGTTGTCGTTGCTGCGATAGGTGGCCACGACGGAATCCAGTCGCAGGACGGTGACGGGGATGATCGGGCGCAGGCCAAAGGGCAGCGAATAGGGGGCGGGACGCTCGACGCGAGGCGGCTCTGCTTTCGGCTCGCTACCGCTTGTGGCGGGCGTTCCTGGGCTGGCGGACGGCGGGGTCGCGGTCGCTGGTGGGCTGACCACCGAGGCCGGCGGACTGAGCGACACAGGCGGGGTTATGGCCTCGCCTGCGGTGGCTGCCCCCGTCGGCGTCGCCGTGGTCGCCCCCGTTATCCCCGTGGGCCCGGCCGACTCGCTACGCGGTGGATTCGTGGCCCCTCCCGGTGCGACCGGCTCGGCCGGCGGCACCCCCTGTGCCCACGCGCGACCTACAAGCAAGACCCCCAAGACCCATCCAAGCGAAAGACGCATCCCCGTTCTCCTGTTCACCACACGCATGCATCGCTCGCGCCAAGCGTGTCCCGCCGGCGCTCATGCCGCGGCGCTAGCCGATGAAGACCGGCTCGCCGTCGCTCGGCTCGGACTGCGGGCTGGCCATGGGGCAGCTCATCGCGTCGTCCTCTACGTCGCCGGTTGCGATCGTCGATTGCAGCGAGCCATCAGGCTGCAAAAGGGGCAGGTGCCGGCGCGGTATCAGCGGCTCATATGGCCAGCCGTTTCTTGTCAGATCTTGCGCTAGCCAGGTCGGCAGAAGCTCGGCGAGCAGCGCATAAAACGGCAGCCGAGTCGCACGCCGCAGACCGTCGGCAAACACGCCGGCCCAGCGGGCCACATGCTCTTGCAGGAACAGCGCCTGAGCTTGTCGTACGGCGGCGTAGGCTTCCTGTCCCTCGCTGCTCGTTTCGTCGCGATGCGTCGCTTCCTTCAGGCACAGAAAGGCCATGAATTCCAGCTCGCTGCCGATGTGATCGGGGCTCTCGTGCTCCGCGCCGCGACTGCGCACGCAGAAGGCCTCCATCAGCGCGGCCAAGCGGCCTAGCTGTACGCCCTTGTCGGCTGCAACATACGAGGTCTCGTACGGGCTGCAGGCCACCGACTGCGCGAACAGCCGGTTGTACTCGCCCGCCAAGCCCGGCTCGACCGCGGTCAAGAGTCCGGCGGAAAAGCTCGCAAGCTCGCTCTGCCCAGCGGCAGTTGCCGCTTGCTCGGCCTCGGCCAGCAGCGTGGCTAGCTCCTCGGCATCGGGATAGGCAAAGGCGGCGGCTAGCACGCGATAGTGCTCGGCGCGGACCAGCGGATCGGGCAGCCTGTCGGCCCCCGCGGGCTGCTGCGCACTCCCCATGTCTTGCGTGATCGGGTTCATGGCAGGACCAGCTTCAAAAAGGGTGCCCAGTGCTTGCGACCGCCGACGTTCTGCGAGCCGCCATCCCACAGTGCAAACGCGATCAGCGAGTTCTGCCCGGGAAGCAGGTGCGGGTTGGCGCGATCGGGAACCTCGCGCGGAATCGCCAGCACCACCGACCAGCGACCGTCTCGCCACACGCCCTTGCCGCGCGCATCCTGCGCGCTGTGATCAGCCAGCGAGCCAAATCCTTCGGCGTGCAGCTCCTCCACTGGCCAGCGGCGATACAGCTTGCTCACCGGATTGCCGGCCGCCAAGCCCGGAAAGTAGCGCCGCGCGTTGTCGGTCTGAAACGACTCCTGCACTTCGTACGGGAAGCGACCAGACACAAAGGGATACGGGTCGGAATAGTACCCGGGGTGCAGATCCTGAACGTCGGCGCGTCCCTTGTCGACGTCGCGCTGCCAGACCGCTTTCCAGTGCAGGATGTACACCGGGTTTTCGCTGCTGCCCATCATCGGGTTGGTCTTCTGCGGATCGCCCAACGGCAGCTCAACGGCCACGGCATCGGTGAACTTGTCGACTTCCAAGGTCTCGTCGTGCGTCTTATCGGCCCACGACAGGCGCAGCCCCAAAAATTTGTCGTCGGAAAGAGCGCGGGCCTTGAGCTCACCGATCGTGCCGCGGCCCAGGATGGGATACGTGATCGACTGCGGCAGCAACACCACAGTCGCCTCGGGCGCGGTGTCCCAGACCGGCGACAGCGGATCTTCGATGGGAAGGCTTCCGACCTTCAGCGCTTTTAGCTCGGTGCTGGTGCCGGCCGGCGGATGATCGGTTCCCCAGCAACCGGATACCGCCAGCAGCAGTCCCAGCCCGCCCCACAACGTCTTAGCCCACATGATTCACCTCGGCGAAATGTCCACACGCAGCGCTTTCGCTACGTGATGTTGTGGCGGTACACGTCGTTCTTCTTGTCGAAGAAGTCGCGCGTAAAGAACGGCTCGGTAAACGGCACGCGCACCACTTCCTGATCTTTGTCGTCGTAGCCGACGGCTTCCTGACCGTCGCGGCGGAAGCGATGCAGGATGCGCGGCGTGTTACCGAACAAGAGCAGCGCCGACAACAGATCGGGATCGTTCGGCACACTGCGATAGGTCTGCATCGCCGCTTCGACACCCGGCCCGAACATCTGCTGTGTAAACGAGATCGGGACGTGGATGGGCGGGATGTAATAGACGTTTGGCTCCGTGCCGTACTGCGGATACAGCGGCAGGGCGATCTTGCGGATGCGGATCAGATAGTCGAGCGGGTTGTCGGCGCGCTCTTCCCCCGGCTTGCTCAGGAAGCCCTGCAGTCGGATCTTGCCGATGCAGGTCTTGACGCACTGCGGCTGCTCGCCTTGCTCGATCAGCGGGAAGCAGCCGATGCACTTCTCGGAGACCCGCGTGATCATGTTGTAGAAAATCTTCTTGTACGGGCAGGCCTTCACGCACTCGCGATAGCCACGGCAGCGCGACTGATCGACCAGCACGATGCCGTCTTCCGGTCGCTTGTAGATCGCTTTGCGCGGACAGGCCGCCAGGCACCCGGGATAGGTGCAGTGGTTGCAGATGCGGGCCAGATAGAACATCCAGGTCTGGTGCATGCCCTGGAAGAACGCGCCCTTTTCCACTGAGCCGGCGATGACGTCTTCGCCCAGGTTGGGCGAGGCGTAGTCTTCTTCTTCCGGCAAGTAGCCCAGCACGCGCTCACCCGGGGGGGCGGCCTCGAACACCGTCTTGCCCTCGTAGGTGTCCTTCTTCCACTTGTTCGGACCCAGCAGGCGCTGCACGTTCACGTCCCAGGCCTGCGGGAAGAAGCCATAGGGCTTGGTCTCGACGTTGTTGTAAAAGACGTGCTCTTGCCCCTTGCCGGATGTCCAGGTCGTCTTGCAGGCGACGGTGCAGGTCTGGCAGGCGATGCACTTGTTGGTGTCAAAGATGTAGGCGATCTGACGCGACGGGCGCGAGCCCTCGTAGGGGTACTCCATGTCGCGATTGAGGTGCCAGTTGTGAACCTTGCTCATGGCTGCTTCCTTGTTGCTTTGCGCGCGCCCCAGCGAGGGCGCCCGGCTGGCCTGAGGTAAAGCAAGCGGCGGGCCGAGTCCGCGGCTACTTGTCGACCGCGATGAAACCGCCCGCGAGGTACTGCTTCATCGCCTCGGACTCGTACGTCGGGGTCAGGCCCTTCTGTGCCGGCCGCCAGACGCCCTGTCCGCCCATGCCGCCGGCTTCGGCGCGCGTGATTTTCACATAGGCCTCGCGCGGTGCGCCGGTCGGGCAGTGCACATCGGGTTCAAAGCCCGCCCCTAGCTGCTGCGTCATCGTGTTTTTGCGCACCAGCGTGTCGGTCATGTGCGTCGGCTTCAGGAAGCCGCGCGTGCAGCTTTGGTGACCGCCGTAGCGGAACAGCGCCTGATATCCGGTGTCGGGATTGCGCGCCAGGCCCTGCGGATCGCTCTCATGTCCGCGCACCGAGCCATAGGTCGCGCCGTACATGTTGTGCCACATGCGCGTCACCCCCCGCGGCGTGCCGGGGTAGTAGCGCAGGCGGACCAGCAAGCGCGACATCTTGTAGTCTTCGGGGCGACTCTGCCAGCCTCGGAACGGACGGTCGGCGGGGTCGGCATCGACGTACACATAGTCGCCGTCCTGACAGCCCAGCTCTTTGGCATCTTCCGGGTGGACTTCGATGTAGCCCTCGGTCACGTATGGCGTGCGCTTGTCGTGCCGCAGCAGATCGCCGAACGGACCAAACCACACCGCGACGATGTCGGTATCGACCGGCGTCGTGTGCGCACCGTGTCGGTACTTCGGAGTATGGAAGGTGAAGCGGAACTGCGGGTCGGCCCGCCGCAGCGGATGCTGCGTCTTTTGCACTTCGCTCCACGGCTTGACGACATGTCGGGCCTGCCGCACTTCGCTGTTCAGATCTTCGCGTCCGACACCGTACTGCTCGGGGCCCTTCGGCTGAATCGCCGGGTGGGGCTGGGCGACGATGACGTTCGGCTCGTAGGCCGTCGAGTCGATCGGCTCGCGATGCACCGGCAGGTTTTCGCCGCTCTCGCGGAATTCTTTTTCATCGCGATAAAGTTCCAGCCGGCCGGTGCGCGTGTACCACGGGCGGTCTTCGTAGGCCTGCTCCCAGCCCACCACCTTGGGATAAGTTCGCGAGGCAATCAGCGTCGGGATGCCTTCCTTGGCTTTCTCTTCGGCAGCCAAGAAGTTGATGCCGCGCGCCATGTTCGACGCGTTGAAGATCCGCTGCAGATAGACATCGACGCGGCCTTGGTTGACGAACTGCCACATCTTTCCGAAGCGCTCATCGCCGGTCAGCTTGCCCAGGGCCAGCGCCACGCCAGCGCTGCAGTCGATGTCCGACTTTGTGCGGTGGATGCGATCGATCGGCGTGCGCGGAAACACCGAGATAAACGGGTTGGTCACGCTGGCCGTGACATCGGGGTGCTTGAACTCGGCCCACGAGTCGATCGGGAAGACGATGTCGGCGTACTCGCACGAGGCCGTCCACCACCACTCGTTGACGATCACCATATCGACGCGTGGCAGGGTATTGGCGACCGTCTCGTAGTGCCCCTTGGCGTTGCCGATCAGCGAGTTCGAGTTGCTGACCCAGATCGCCTTGGTGGGGGTCGGAATATGCCCCTTGCCGGTGATCCGCTCCTTGCCCATGTGCAGGATGTGATCGCCGTGGTTCCAGTAGTGCACCGACTCGTAGCGCACGTAGGACTTCACGCGCGAGGCTTTGTTCTCGTCGAGCTCAATGTCGAACGGATCTTCGAAGGCGTACTGCGGCAGGCCGTTGAAGTAGGCGGTGCGGTAGTTGCCGGCATACGATCCGACGTTGCCCCCGACGAAGCCGACGTTGCGGGTAAGCGACGCCAAGTAGAAGATCGCGCGGTCTTTGAGGTCGTTGTTGAAGAACTGATTCGGCCCCATGCCGCAGGCGAACAGCGTGCCTTCGGGGTTCTTCGCGATCTCGCGCGCCAGAGCCTGCACCCCCGCTGCCGGCGCCCAGGTGATGGCCTCGACTTGGGCGGGAGTGAAGTTCTTGTTCACGTACTCTTCGATCAGATCGAAGACCGGGCGACAGGTCACGGTCTTGCCATCGGCCAGCTGAACTTCGACGTGGCCGCTTAGCTGCGGGTCCAGCTTGCGCTTGCGGAAGCGCGCTCCAACTTCATCGCGCGTCACCGCCGCGGGCTTGCCAGTCTTCTGATCCCAGATGACAAACGGCTGCAGCTTGGCTTCCAGCGCTTCGGGGACCAGCGTCGTCGTCTGTTGCGTCGCTGGCGGTGCCTTCTCGCCTTTCTTCAGCACCTTGGCGGCCAGCCCCCCGACTAGCTTGAGCCCGGCCAGGTCGCGCGCATCCAAGCGCTCCAGCGTGTCCATGCGGACCAGCGAGGGCAGATCGGTGTAGGCCTTGATGTAGTCGGCGTCGTAGAGCTTCTCGCTCAAGATCACTTGCGACAGCCCCAGGGCCAGGGCCGGCGTCGTCCCCGGTCGGACGATCAAGGCCAGGTCGGCCTTGTTCATCGTGGCGGAATACTCGGCCGCGATCACCGCGATCTTGGTGCCCTTGAGGCGCGCCTCGGTCAGCCAGTGCGAGTCCGGCATCTTGGTGGTGATCCAGTTCATGCCCCAGACCACCAGCAGCTTGGCCCGCTCGGCCATCGCCAGATCCCAGTCCACCGTCTGCTGTCCCGTCACCATCGGGTGACCGGGCGGCAGGTCGGTGTGCCAGGTGTAGTTGTCCCAGCCGCGCGCCCCCAGGGCAGCGTCCGCACCGACCTTGCGCGTGTGCGCATCCAGAAGCGCCAGCGTGTTGGCGAAGCGGTACTGACCAAAGATGCGGGTGATGCCCAGAAGCGGCATGCCGCCGCGCATCTTGATCACCTGCGTGCCGACGCCGTGGGTCGTCTCGACCATCTCGGGATCGAAGCCCTGCGAGAGCAGCCACTTCTTCCCTTGGTCGCCGTTGTAGCTCGACGACACATTCTGGAAGCCCTTGGCCGCAAGCTCAAAGGCTTCATCCCAGCCGACGCGCTCGAAGGTGTCCTTGCCGCGCTGCAAGTATTTTGCGTCTACCTTGCCGCTGCCCGGATCACGCGGGAAGCCCGCCCGGGCCCACTCTAACCAGCCCTTGCGGACCAGCGGGTACTTGCAGCGCCGATCGCCATAGAAGCGGCGGACCAGCGCCAGGCCCTTCTGACAGCAGCGCGGATCCCAGCGATGCGAAGCCTTGGCCCCCGACTCGTCGACCGCCTTGCCATAGCCAAAGGTGGGGCCGATGCGGATCACCGTGCCACTGCGCACGTACGCGCGCAGGATGCAGTTGTGCGTGTCGTTGGGCGCGCAGGTGAAGGTAAACGTCGAGTCATAGGCGTATAGATCGCGGTAGATGCGCTCCCAGCCGCGGTTGGGATAGGCGCGCAGCGGGTTTTCGACCGTGACCGGCTCTAGGAAGTTGAACGCCCAGCCGCGCGAGGCCACTGCGGCCCCGGCACCCGCTCCCAATACCGTCAGGAACGACCGACGAGACAGTCTGTTCTGCGACACGACATACCTCCACATTCGTGAGTGCCCTTTGGCACTCGATGGATCAGCCACGCGCCCAGCGCGGGCCCTGTTCTGGTTGGTGGAGTCTGTCGCCTAAGCCTGGCTACTTGGCTGACCGCGTGCGCAGAGCGACCAAGGAACCGGGGCCCTTGGGCGCGCGAGGCGTGCGGGTGAAGCGAGCGATGTCGGTAAGCGTGGTCCGACTAAAAAAGTCGAGAATCGTCGCTCGCTCCTTGGCCCAGAACTTGTGCGCTGGGCAGGCTTGCTCCGTCGAGCACTGCGCCAAGCCCAGCAGGCAGCGTTTCTGGACCACGGGTTCATCTAAGGCCTCACAGAGCTCCATCAGCGTGATTTCAGAAGCGGGTCGGCCCAAGGTCACGCCACCGCGCAAGCCGCGCTGGGTGGTGACCAAGCCCTTCCTCGCCAACTGATTGATGAGCTTCGCAAGATATGGGCCAGGGATGGCGGTGGCCGTGGCGATGTCGCGGACAAAGGTCGGCTCTTGCACTTTCGCCAAGTACCCCAGCGCCAGCACCGCGTACCCGACCGTTTGGCTAAGCATGATCTACGTTTCCTATCTCAAGACCTCAAGGTCTCTTGGTCTCTTGGTAGCCAGACTTTTTGACCTGGAGGTCCAGAATGTCAGTGAGCAAGCTATGCACCCGGGATGCCAAGCGGCGTGGGCCGCCCAGCGGGACTGCACGAAAATCTGTCACTCTTTGCCGGCTTGCAAGTCGGCCGTGCGATGCCCTGCGCGCAATCCATGCTCGATTTGCAGGGCTCGCAGCAAACCTTGCGCAGAGCCGAAAATCGCTGCGTGCCGCCGGTCCCGTTTGATGGCGAGCCGGCTTCCGCTTTGTCGTCTTGCAGCCTGGCGATGCTTGGTGATATCTCGGCGCTGTCTCAGCCGTGCGTCCATCGCCCGCTGAGGTCCCAGGCCAGAGCAAGTCCGCAAACCCATGACCGCAATCTATCGCTCGTCCAAGACTTTTATCGGCTACCCCTGTGCGCACCGCCGCTGGCGTCACGAGGGACACTGCGCCCACGTCCACGGCTACAGTCGCAGCTTTCGCATCTGGTTCGAGAGCAACGAGCGAACCGAGAACGGCTTTGTCGTCGACTTCGGCGCTCTCGCAGCAGTCAAAGCCTGGCTCACTGAGCACTTCGATCACACGCTGCTCATCGACTCGGATGACCCGCTGATGGAGCAGTTCCAAGAGCTTGCGCGGCGCGGTGCCTGCCGGCTGGTGACCTACGCGGACGTCGGCATGGAGGGGACGGCGAAGTTCATCTACGACTGGCTGGACCCCTGGATTCGCAACGCGACGGGGAGCCGTGCCTGGGTCGCTTCCGTCGAGGCGATCGAAAACGAGAAGAACAGCGCCATCTATATCGCGGACCGGCCGGGGGCCGCTGCGCTGTAGATCGCGCCGGCCTGCCCCCCTGAGATCCCCAGATACAAAAAATCGGATCTTGGCTGCGGGGGGGGGCTGCTGCCGCCAGCGGTTAGCGACGGCGACGGGGGCGATAGCTCTCGGCCTGCAGGATGCGGTCGATGCGGGCCGAGGTGCTGGCCATGCCTTCCTGCGCCGCTTCGGCGTCGGGGAAGGTGTCGGCCAAGCGGTAGCTGAGCCAAGCGTAGGCCGCGTAGAGCTTGCAGCTGTCTTCGTGGAACTGCAGCTCGTCGTAGTCAGAGGACCGCGGCAGGAGGTGCGGCGGCGGCAGCCGGACAACCATGTTGCGCGCTCGTGCTTGCGCCCAGGCCCGCAGCGCCTGTTCCAACATAATGACCTTCTTAGAGATCGGACAGAGGCTGAGGGTAAAGCGATCCGCCAGCGACAAATCAAGATTATCTAGCCAACGAGCATAGCCCAGCTGATCTTGTAAATGCGAGGGCAGGAAGAATTCGTCGTGAACATTGATATGTTTCACGAATAGTTGCAGAAGATTATATAATTTCGTCTGGCCCGTAGCGTCGCTAATTTGCTGCAGATAATCGAGGTTGGGCGAGACGAAGAAGCCGCTTGTCGGCAGCTCTTCCGGGCGCTGGCGGATCAGCGCGGCGATCGTGCGGTGGGTCATCGCATCGATGCCGGCGACGAGACCGGCCTCGTGTTCACCGTAGCGCCCGGCGCGCCCGGCGATCTGCTTGGCGAGGGCGGCCGAGATCTCGCACTCGGCATCGCCATCGAACTTGATGGCGGTGGTAAAGATGACGCGGCGGGCGGGAGTGTTTAGGCCCATACCTACGGCATCTGTGGCGACGACAACTTGCGTTTCGCCTTGCAGAAAACGCTCGGCCTGGGCTTGCCGCACTTCAGGGGAAAGATTGCCGTAGATGGTCGAGACCGACAGGCCCTGTTTTACAACCAAGTCACGATAATAAAGGACGTCGCGGCGGGAAAACGCAATCAACATATCGCCGGGCTGTAGGTGCTTCAGCGAGCCGAGCGGCTGCTTTTCCATGTAGAGCGGCGACATGCGCTCCAGCTTCCGGACCTCCAGCGTGCCGCCGACCCGCCCGACGAGCGACTCGATGGCGGCCTGGGCTTCCGGCGCACCGAGCAGATAGACGGTGTCGGCTGGGACGCCGCACACCGCGGCCGTCCAAGCGGCGCCGCGATCGGGGTCGTCAAGCAGCTGGATCTCGTCGATGACCGCCACCTGCACGTGTCGTCGGGGGTCGAGCATCTCGACGGTGCTGGCGATGTGTGTGGCGGCGGGATGGAGCTTGCGCTGCTCGCCGGTGACGAGGCTGACGGCGAGGCCGGCGCTGTGCAGGCGGTTGTAGTTTTCCAGCGCCAGCAGGCGCAGCGGGGCCAGGTACACGCCGGTCTCAGCGCGCAGAAGGTGCTGCATCGCCAGGTGGGTCTTGCCCGAGTTCGTCGGACCGAGCACGGCGATGAAGTGCCGCTTCAGCGAGTGGGCCAGCGTGAACGATTCGGGATAGCGCGACAGGTTGACGGCGTGCCGCGTCTGCTCGGCCTGCAGCTGATTGGCGCGCTGCCCGCGACTCGCCGCGATGCGCTCGACCGCGACGGAGCAGCGCATGCGCGCGAGCTCGTACTTGGCCTGCAGGGCTTGCAGCGCCGACAGCGCGACAGCCGGCGGCAGACCTTGCGACTGAGCAATCGCCGCGACGTTGTCGGCGCAGTCGCGAAGCTGGGCTTCTAGGCGCTGCCGGGCCTCGTCGTTCCAGCGGCTCTGCACCATGGCCAAGCGATCGGCGGCTGGTAGGCGCTGCCACTTGCTGATCTTGCCGAGGAAGCCGTCGTCGGGGACGAGGTGATAGGGCAGGTGCCCATCGCCAAACGGCAGCTCGCCATGGACCGAGATGGCATAGGCGCCTTCAACGGTGACCAGCGCGGCATTCTGGCCGGCGAGGTAGTCGCTGACGCTGACTGTGCCGGCTGGGGCAGCCGGCGGGGTATCGCGGGGTTCGTCGGACAGGATTACTTACGGAAGCGGGAGAGGTTGGCAGGCAGGACGTTGAGCGCCGGGAACTGCTTGTCGGGGTGCAGCTTCATCGCTCGGTTGAGCAGCACTTCTTCCGACTCACGACGGTTGGGATCGGGGATGCAGCACTCGACCGGGCAGACCGCCTGGCAGGCTTCGTAGTCGTGGAAGCCGACGCACTCGGTGCACAGGTTGGGATCGATGACGTAGATGTCTTCGCCTTCGGAGATGGCTTCGTTCGGGCACTCGGGCTCGCAAGCACCGCAGTTGATGCACTCCTCCGTGATCATCGTGGCCATATTTTCTGGACTCCTTGGTCTGCTTGGCCGACGGCGTGCGTCGGCTGGCGAAAGTTGCGGGCCGGGGCCTGGGGTTCGGGCTGCGGGGCTCTCCGGCGATAGTTAGTAAGGGCTAGGTTGGAACAGGGTGGTGCGAGTTGCCTTGCGTCGTCGTCGTACTGGGGAGGTCAGATGCATCGCCGCTGCCGGCGGGTCGCTGGGGCTTCGATGTCGCCCGGGCGAAGATCTGCGCTAGACCGTCCTCGGGTCCTACGGCTATCACAGGACAGCCGATTTTTGAAAGCATTCTGTGCATGCGCGCCTCTTGCCGTTCTTGCTCCCAGCAGAAGATCTCAGCGGCGCGGGCAGAGGCCGGATCATCAAATACTTCCTTGGGCACGTAGCGTCGGGCCACCGGCTGCAGGCAGCGCACTTCGACGGCGCGCTTGCGACACAGGGCGGCGGCCCGCGGCAGGGCTGGCGCGTTTTCGTCCATGCCCAAAAGATCCGATAGCAGGAGGATGCGCGTGCCGTTCTGCGCCGCCGCTAGCTCCAGTGCGCTGGCCAGCCCCAGAGCCCGACTTCCCGACGAGCGCTGGCCATAGGGCAGCTCGATGCCGCGATGGCGACAGAGCCGACGCAGCAGGGCCAGGTCGCTGGTCGGGTTTTGCGGCACCGGCTTGCGCGGCGGCTCGCCGGGGCTAGAGCTCGGCGGCAGGCTGGTAAACAGGTCGGAGGTCGCGCTCTTTCTGCCTTCGCGCGTCGGCAGCAGGCGACGGGCGGCAGCGACCAGCGGGGCGATCTCGAAGAGCTCACCGCTCGGCGCGACGGCGATGCCGGCCCAGGCAGCTTGGTCGTCCATCGGCGGGGCGCGACGGATGCGGGCATCGAGCCCCTCTTGCTGACGCAGGTAGCGGGCGACGGCGGCCACTAGCTCGCCATCGGTCATCGCTACGAAGCCTTCTTCCACGACGTTCATGAGCGCGATCAGCCGCTCGGTGATCGCCAGGCGCTGCGGTGGGCCATCGCCGGGCTTGAGGTGGCTGTACACCGCGCCGTCGAAAGCCAAGAGTCCGACGCGGTCGCCCTCGGCCAGCGCAGCGGCGGCATAGCCCAGGCACAGCTCGATCATGTGATCGAGCTTCCACTGCCCGGGCCGTCCCTCGCGCATGGTGACGCCGATGTCGATCACCAGATAGTGCGACAGCAGCATCTCGCGCTCTAGCTCGCGCACCAGCGGGCGACCCAGCGGCGAGCGGGCCGAGGCTTTCCAGGCGATGAGCTTGAAGGGATCGCCGGGCACGTACTCGCGTAGCTCGCGCAGCTCGCCGCCCAGGCCGCGTCGTCGCAGGGTGTGCGCCCCCAGCCGATCTTCGCCGCCCCCGCCCCGGCTGCGCGTCGGCAAAAGCGCCAGCTTGGGCTGCGGGCGCGGCAGGACTTTGAGCGACAAGGCCGAGGGATAGTAGGCCTCGATGGCGAACAGGCCGAAGCGATCCCACAGCCGCACTGCGGCGCCATGGATCATCCACTGTCCGGCCTGCAGCGCGCGCAGCTCTAGCCGCGCCGTGGCTTGACTGCGGGCCCGCAGCAGCACCGGGGCCAGCGGTCGCGCGACAATGATGCAGCGCGAGCAGAAGACGCGCAGCTCAGCATGACCAAGCGCGATGGGCCCGAGATTGCGCAGCGCAACCTGCACGAAGAACGAGCGATGCGCGACCAGACCCTCGTTGCTGGCGGCGCGGGGCAGCCACCACACGAGCTCCAGGTAACGACGCCACAGCAGGGCCACGCGGCTAGCGAACGACAGATAGGTGCAGAAGAGCAGCGTGATGCAGCACAGGCCAGTCAGGGCCAGGCTGAAGCTGCCATAGCCGACGCCGAGGATGAGCAGCACGATCGATAGCGCGAGCACATAGGCTCCGCGCGTGCTGAGGGCCGGCAGGCGTCCGCGACTGCTGCTCACGCGTGGCGCTCCCCTTACCCGCTCCGCCGCGGGGCACCGGGGACCGCACCAGCCTCGCCGCGCCGCCGCTCAGAGGGCCGCACGGCGACGCCCTGCAGCGCTTCGGCAATCACCCGGTCGGGGCGGAGGCCTTCCATCTCGGCTTCCGAGATCAGCATCAAGCGGTGCGAAAGGATCGACGGTGACAGGCTCTTTACATCATCGGGCAGCACGAAGTCGCGGCCGGATAGAAGGGCCCGCGCCCGCGCCGCGTGCAAGAGGGCCAGCGACGAGCGCGGTGAAGCCCCGAGCGCCACGAAGCGATGCTGGCGGGTGAAGCGCACGAGCTCTAGCACATAGTCGTAGATCTCGTCGTCGACGTGGACCGCGGCGGCGAGGCGCTGCAGCTCCAAAATAACGGGTGGCGACAGCAGCTCGCGCGGGGTGGCGGGCGGCCGGGCGTAGGCGCGCAGCATGTTCTTTTCCGCCGCGGCATCGGGATAGCCAACCGAGAGCTTGAGCAGGAAGCGATCGAGCTGAGCCTCGGGCAGCGGATAGGTGCCCTCGTGCTCGATGGGATTCTGCGTCGCGAGGACCATAAACGGCTGCGGCAGCGGCCGCGTCTGGCCTTCGAGCGTCACCTGGCCTTCCTGCATCGCTTCAAGCAGCGCCGACTGCGTCTTGGGCGGGGCGCGGTTGATCTCATCGCCGAGGATGATCTGCGCGAAGATCGGTCCCTCGCGCAGCACGAAGTCCTTGCTCGCCGGATCGAGGATGTAGGTGCCGGTGATGTCCGAGGGCAAGAGGTCGGGCGTGAACTGGATGCGCCGGAACTGACAGCCCAGCACCTGTGCAAAGGCCTTGACCAGCGTCGTCTTGGCCACGCCGGGCACGCCTTCTAGGAGCACGTGGCCGCGCGACAACAGACCCAGCAGCAGGGCCTCGACGATCGTGGGGTTGCCGATAAAGACGCGGCTGACTTCGCTGACCACGGCTTGGCCCAGCTTCTGCGCTTGCATCAGCCTTTCGGGGGACAACAGGTTTTCGACGCTCTCCGCCATGCTCTGTCGATCTTTCCGCGATCTGCCCCCGCAAAGCGAGGCCCAATCGTGCCCGGTCCGCGGATCGGGGCGGGGGAGGTTAGGTTCGGCCGCGCAGCGGCGGGGTTCCCGACGGCGGCTGGGGCGACTTGGCCAGCTCGGCGAAGAGCTGCAGTGCAAGGTCATGCCAGCGGATCAGCTGCTTGGACGAGACATGGACGCTCTGCCCGCCGCCGCTCGTCGGCTTGCTGGCGCGATCGAGGGGGCGAAACTCAAGGAGCAGGCTCTGGCACAGCCCGCCGGCCTTCTCGCTGACGCGCTGGCTTAGGCGACGGCTGATCTCGTCGATGGTGAAGCCGGGCTCGCCGCCTGCCGAGCGCGCCGCGTCGCTGCCCAGGAAAGGCTCGATGCGGGCCAGGACCTCTTCGCGGAGCAGCGTCGCCGGGTAGACATAGCCCCAGCGCACCGCCTGACCAGCGCCGAGCATGTAGCGGACGATGCTGGCGTGCAGGCCGGTCTCGGGCGGACGCGGCGGCTGGGCGAAGCGCTCGTCCTGGGTGGGGCTGGCAGTCGGCAGGTAGCGCAGGAGCAGGGCCAACGCCGCGAGACAAAACAAGAGCCCGCCGACCAGCACAGCGTCGCTGAGCGCGCTGCGCCCGCGCTTGGCCAGGAGCTCGTGGACATGCAGGTTGGCGCCGCCCGCTCCGCGGTTGATGTTGTCGACGCTGTTCACGCCGCCGCCTTCCAGTGGTGCGCCGTCTAGCGTCGCGGGCGGGCTGCCCTGCTGGCTGAAGCGCCCAGAAAACAACAGCACGCGGTCGCGCTGCACGCGGCAGCTCTCGCGCAGCAGCTGGACCAGGAATTCCCGATTGCCGGGCAGCTCCAGCATGTTGTTGATAAACAGGCTGGCGTCGGCGATGGCGACGAAGCGACCGCGCTGCAGGCGGCCCTCGATGACCAGGCCGGTGCCCGAGGTGAACTCATAGGTCGACGGCAGGGCGCTGCGAAAGTAGGCGCTGTGGTTGGCGATAAGCTCGCTGGCGCCGCGGGCGATGGCGGTCTCGCGCTGACGGCTGGCGATGGGCAGGGCCGGGTTCTGGCGATAAAAAGGCGTGCCGGCCGGGGCCGCGCCGGTCTGCCGGACAATCCCGAGGCGACTCAGCAGGCCGGTGGATTGTCCGTAGTCATCGGCGACGATCAGCCGCCCGCCCGCGCCGAGGTAGGAAAGCGCTGCATCGGCGTCGATCGGCGTCTCGGGGTGGACGAACAGTAGGATGTCCTGCCCGTCGAGCTTGGACCAGTCGAGGGTGCCTGGGACCTCCAGCGGACAGCCCTGGCTGCGCGACATCTCGGCCAGCCGCGACAGCCCATTCCAGCCGGAGTGGCCGACGTGAAAATCGCGACCTAAGGAAACATCGCTAGCTGCGAGCAGGGCGGTCAGGACAAGCCACGAGGCAGGCATGGGGGCTTAGTTCTCACGCTCGGCGAGGGCCAGCCGCGCCAGCTCGCCCCCGACCCACAGCGTCGATAGACCGATCAGCATCAGCATGCCGGCGGCAACGTAGTCGCGACGGAAGAGCTGCACCGTGCACTGCCAGAAGAAGGCCAGGCAGGCGAGAAACAAGAGCACGCTGAGGATCTGAAAGAACGGCAGCTTGCGTGACACGTCAGGGACTCCATTTTCCGTTCAGTGCCCAGTAAAGCAGGATGCCCATGCCGACGATGGCCAGCCACATCGAGAGCCACAGGCGCAGGCTGGGCCGGGCGCGGCGCGAGCGGCGACGGAGCTGCGCCAGATCTTCGCGCAGGTCGCGGTGATGCAAGAGGTGCGAGAGCAGCGGCGCGGCGATGGCGAAGTAGAACGCCATGCAGAAGACCAGCGCGACAAGGGCGGTCAGCGAGGCCTGGATGGCGCTCTGCCGCAGGGGGCTGGGGAAGCTGCGGCGCAGGGCCTGCAGGTGCGGGCCGTGGAAGTCGATGGCGTAGACCAATAGGCTCGGCAGCGCGATGGCGTAGCCGATGAGCAGGCGAATCATCCACAGGCGTCGCGACAGGCGTCGCGAGGTCGGCGGCAGCTGATCGACTCCCGACAGCGGCTCATAGGAAAAGTAGCGCGGGGCGACGGGATGCCGGACTGCACTCAGGCCGACCGGCGAGGTCTCTCCGGCGAGCAGACGGCCCACGATGAGCAGGTAGCCAAGCAGGAGCACAAGCTCGATCAGCACCGCCGGTCGCGGCCACAGCCTGGGGTTTCCGAGCGTGGTGTCGGCCCCCGGCACGAGCGCAAACAGCGGCACCGCGATAAGCAAGAGCGCCTGCCCCAGCCGTCCCGCCCGCTGCCACAGGCCAAGGCCCAGCAGGAGCGGCGAGAGCGGCGAAAGGGCCAGCGGCCAGCGCAGCGCCGAAAGCGGCTGCCCCCCGATGACCGCCAGCCAGAGCGGCACGATCAGACCGACCAGCCACAGGTTCGCCCCCAGAAAGCAGGGCCACAGCAGACTAAGACCGCGCGGGCTCGATGCCGCCTCTTCGCCGTCAGCGGCCGGGGAGGTCGGGCTGCTTAGGGCCACGCCACGGCTCCGCTTTTCATCGGCTCGTCGAGCATGGCCGCATGATATCACCTCGGCCGGGGCCGCCGGGACCGGGTGCTTACTCGGCGCTGACCGCGATGCTGGCGACGGTTTTGTCCCAGGCAAGCTTCAGCGTGCCGGCCTTGCCCTTGCCATCGGCATCGAGGGTGATGGTGAACTGCTCGACTGGCGCCGCGGCCGTCGTCACCGTCATCTTGGCGCGCCCCAGATCCTGCTTGGCGTCATAGCTGTACGCGCCCCACTGCTTGCCCGCCTTGTTGACGACAAGCTGCCATTCCTTTTCGCCGGGGATGGTGAACAGCGTGTAGCTGCCCTTGGGCAGCTTGAGCTCGCCCAGCGTCAGGTTGCCCTCGGTGGTCAGCACGGTGGCTTCGTCGGCACCGGTGCGCCAGACCTGGCCGAAGGGCACCAGCCTGCCGAAGATCTCGCGGCCTTTTTTAAACGGTCGGCCGTAGTCGATGGTGACTTTCTTGCCGCCCAGGGTCGCGGTCACTTGCTCATGCGGGCTGGCCCGCTTGGCCTGATCAGCCAAGAGCGCGCGCGAGGCAATCAGAAGAACAGAGAGACAGAACGCGGTCAGGAGGAGCTTGCGCATGGAGACCTCAGAAGGTGAGTTTTGCGCACGGTATCACAGCATCACAGAGCGGGCGCGGGCGACGTCTCGGTCTTGGGCGGCGGCGGTCGGCGGGCCAAGACCAGCACCCAGTAGGGCACGGCGAAGGCCAAGGCATACAGCAAGAGCGGCCCGCGCTGCGTCGCTAGCTCGGCTCCGCGCACCGCGAGCAGCACGAAGAAAAAGCCAGCCGCCGGTACGCGCACCAGAAGATCGGCGAGCGGGATGTGGCGCCCGACGCGATGGCGAAGGAACAGCCCGGCCAGCGGCAGCAGCGACAGCCAGGCCAGGGCGATGCCAAGCTGCGTCGGAATGGGCGTGCTGAGCGGTCTCAGGAGCCCCCACCAAGCGAGGATCAGGCCGAAGTGCGTCGCCGCGATGACCAGAGCCGCCACCGCGACGGCCCGGAAAAGCCAGCGCAGCGATGGCGGCTCGGCCAGCCAGGCGCGATAGGCCGCGACGGAGAGCCCAGTGAAAAGCGCCCAGCCCAGCACGCCAATCGGCGGCACTGCGAAGAGGCCGGGGGCATGCCAGCGCCACAGGCCGCACTGACTGGCGATGGGCTCGATCAGCCAGGCATCGACCCACACGACGGCGGCGGTGAGCCCGGCCAGCCAGCGTCCGGTCGGCGCTCGTCCCAGCGCCCGGCACAGCCCAGCAGCCAGCCCCTGCGCCGAGTCGATCACGATCGGCCAGATAAGGACGATGAGTAGCGGCACGCGATCGACGTACAGGCTGTAGTTGGCGGCATATTCGTAAAAGCCATAGAGCCGGATCAGCGAGTCTTCGCCGAGCGCGCTGGCGCACGAGAGCCAGGCCAGCCCCGCCAGCCAAGCCCAGCTGCCCCCCGCTGGGCGACGCAGGAGGCGCACCACGACGTAGAGCACCACGATCAAAACGCAGCTCAGCTCGAGGGCTTGCACCGCTCCATCTTCCGCCGACCTCGCCCGCGTTGTCGCGGTTGACAGTCTCTTTTCAAGGGGGTATAGGTCCGCGCCGACGTGCTGCTAGTCCTCGATCATCGGGCGCTGCGAACGCTCTTGGCTCCGCCAGACGGCGGCAAGACGGCTGTGCCATCGGGGGCAGGGCAGGGGGGCGCGGGGCGGCACGGGCGACGGCGCGTGGTGGTCATCGGCAACTTTGATGGTGTCCATCTAGGCCATCAGGAGCTGTTCCGTCGGGCGCGGGCGCTACTGCCGCCGCAGCCCGAGTCCGATCAGCTTGCCGGGGGCCCGCCGCTCGTCGTCGTTCTGTCGTTCTGGCCGCACCCGGTGCGGGTCGTCGCGCCGGCCATGGCCCCCCCGCTCATCACCTCGCGTCGCCGCAAGGCAGAGCTCCTTTCGGCCTGCGGCGTCGATGTCCTGATCGAGCAGCCCTTTGATCACCGCTTTGCCGCGCAGACTCCGACGGAGTTCGTCTCGGAGCTGCTGCTCGACAGCCTGCAGGCCGATGCGGTCTGCGTCGGCTACGACTTCAACTTCGGCAAGGGGCGCAGCGGCAACGCCGAGATCCTGCAGGGCCTGCTCGCCGCGGCCGGCGTCCCGACACTGGTCGTGCCGGCGTTCTCGGTGCCCGTGCCCGCCCCGGCGCTTGCAACCGCGACCGCTGCGCAGAGCCCGGCCGAGACGCCCATCGTCTGTTCGTCTTCGCGCATTCGCAAGGCGATCGCCGAAGGTCGGCTCGGCGAAGCGCAGAGCCTGCTCGGCCGCCCCGTCGAGGTCGAGGGGATCGTAGTCCACGGCGCGGCCCGCGGGCGCGAGCTAGGCTTCCCCACCGCCAACCTAAAACCCGACGCCGAGCTGATGCCGCAGGTCGGCATCTACGCCGCCTGGGCCGAGGTCCTTCTTCCCGAGTCCGCAGCCAGCCCACAGACGACAGTAGAAGTGGCGCAGCCGGTCCATCCCCGACCCACCATTCGTCGATATCCCGCAGCGGTCAGCGTCGGCTATAATGCAACCTTCACGGGGACGGGCAGTCCGGGCTCCAGCGTGACTACTGGGGATAAAGAGCCCACTGCCATCGGCCAAAAGGCCAAAGGGGGGATGCAGGGATCGACATGGCCGCAGCTCAGCATCGAAGCACACCTGATTCAATCGGCTCCTGCGCCTTGGCTCGATCTCTATGGTCAGACCTTGCGCCTGTCGCTTTTGGCACGCCTACGCAGCGAGGAGCGCTTCGATTCGGTGGCGGATCTGGTGGCGCAGATCGGGCGCGACATCGACACCACAAAGACGCTGCTTGGCGTCACCTCGTAGGAGCGGGGGCGCATGAAGCAGCGTGACGGCAACATGGAGAGCGGAGCAGCGCCGTCCGCCGATTCGGCTGAGGTCGAGGCCCGAGCCATTCCGGCCAGCCGACAGACTGTCGCCTCCCCCTGGGTTGAGCCGCCGCTGCCCGAGACCTATGGCGTCGACGAAGTCGGCGTTCTGTGCAAAGACCCCGCCTGGTACTTCGTGTACTGGGAGGTCACGCCGGCCGGCCTTGATGCCGCTCGGGCGCAGCTGGGCCTGGGCCAAAGTCTGGGATCGGGGACGGTAGAAGATCCGGCGCGCTTGGTCCTGCGCGTGCTCCCGGCGGCGGGCGAGCGGCGCGGGCGGGATGGCCGCGACATCCGCGACATCCCCGTCGATATCAGCCAGCGCCACGGCCGACGGTACCTTGAAGCGCCGCGTCAGCATTCGGTGTTTCGCGTCGCCATCGGCCTGCTCAGCGCCGAGGGGCTGTTCGCCCCCATTGCCCACTCGCAGGCGGTGCGCATGCCGCCGCATCAGGCCAGCGGGGACACCTCGATCGAGTGGCTGCACGTTCTGCCTCTGCGCGGGGACGGCAAAGCGCGTGAGCGCATCGTCGCTGCCAGTCAGCCGCACAGCGAGCGCAGCGTTCCCTTCCGCAGCCCCGAGGCGGCGGCGAAGGGCGCAGCCTTGACCGGCGAGCCGCAGGCGACCAGCCACCTGGCCTCGGGGTCGAGTGGCCTTGCACCCAGCCGAGCGGCCGACCACGACGGACGAGGCGAGCGCGGATGAGCGGAACCCGACCGCAGCCCCCTGGGGGTAGCCCAAGCAGCGATGGCCCAGGCCGACGCGGGGGAGACAGCGGCGGTGATCTGGCGATCGTTCTGCACGCCCACCTGCCCTTCGTCCGCCATCCCGAGAACGCCTACCACCTCGAAGAAAACTGGCTGTACGAGGCGCTGACCGCCACCTATCTCCCCATCCTGCAGGTGCTGCGCGAGGTCCAAGCCGAAAAAGCGCGGGCCAGCCACGGCGCGGGTCTGCCGCTGCGCTTGACGCTATCGCTGTCGCCACCGCTCTGCGCCATGCTGCGCGATCCCCTGCTCTTGTCGCGCTACCGCGCCTACAGCGAGCGCCTGCTGCGTCTGGGCGAAGAAGAGGTCGCGCGGAGCGAAGGCGATCCGGCGCTGCGCAAGCTGGCCCGCTTTTACGTCGAGCGCTTCACCGCGCTGGCCACGCTGTTCCGCACCATCGATGGCGATGTGCTGGGGGCCTTCGGGGCGCTGCAGGAGGCCGGCTGCCTGGACGTCATCACCACCTGCGCCACCCATGGCTACTTGCCTGTGGTTCGCGATCCCGCGGCGCGGCGGGCCCAGATCGCGGTGGCGATGCGAGCCTATCGCGGCTGGTTTGGCCGCTTCCCGCGCGGGCTGTGGCTGCCCGAGTGTGGCTACGCCGATGGCGTTGATGGCCTGCTTGCCGAGCACGACCTGCGCTACTTCTTCACCGACGCGCACGGCCTGCTGTATGCCCGACCGCGGCCTCCTCTCGGGTTGCACGCGCCGATTTTTACGCCGGCCGGGGTCGCCGCGTTTGCCCGCGATCTCGAATCGTCCCGCTCGGTATGGTCAGCGACGGAAGGCTATCCCGCCGATCCGGTCTACCGCGACTTCTATCGCGATATCGGCTTCGATCGTCCGCTGTCGGTGATTGCCCCCTACATCCATCCCGACGGCATCCGCGTCAGCACGGGCTACAAGTACCACCGCGTCACCGGATCGCGCGTCGATCTCGCCGACAAGGCGCTGTACGACCCCGACATCGCCCGCGCCCGCGCGCAGGAGCACGCCCGTGACTTTGTCGAGAAGCGCCGCGCGCAGCTCCTGGCCTTGGCCAAGCGCATGGATCGTCGTCCCATCCTGGTGTCGCCGTACGACGCAGAGCTCTTCGGCCACTGGTGGTTTGAAGGGCCCGAGTTCCTGCGCGGCGTGCTCCGTCGTCTGAGCGGCCTGCACACCCCGGCCGACGAGGGCGCGACCGCCGCTGCCCCCGCGACCAACGACGGCATTCGCCTCAACACTGCCACCGGCTATCTGCAGGACTACCCGATTAACGCCGTCTGCGAGCCGGCCCCCTCGTCGTGGGGCGAAGGCGGCTACTCCGCGGTGTGGGTCGACAGCAGCAACGACTGGATCTATCGCCACGTCCATCGCGCCGAGGCCCTACTGCACGAGCTCGCCGCGCGACACGCCGGAGCCAGCGATGATCTCTTGCGGCGCGCGCTCAATCAGCTGGCCCGCGAGCTGCTCTTGGCACAGTCGTCCGATTGGGCCTTCATCATGAAGACCGGGACCGCCGTCAAGTACGCCACCGACCGCATCAAGAGCCACCTCGCCCGCTTTCAAGAGCTGGCCCGCCAAATCCAGCAGATCCAGGCTCGTAGCGCTCCCAGCGACGCCGCCGCTCCCCCGGTCAGCATCGATGCCGACTGGCTGGCCGAGCTCGAGCGGCGCGACAACATCTTCCCCGAGCTCGACTTTCGCCTGTACGCCTAGGCCGCGGTCCGTCGCTGCGACTGCCTGATCCGGGCGCTTCCGCAGCAAGGGGGCAGCGAGCCGACACTGGTCGGGCGATCGAATGGGCGGATTTGGCGCGCATTTTGCGCGACAGCGGATCCGGGCTACTCCGAGGCCCTCGTCGCTGCGAGATAGACAGACCCCCCGAAGCTGGCCTAAAATCTTCGCGGAGCGCCAGCGCTTTCGTTCGTCGAGATCCATCCTAGGACCCGCCCGAGATCTCTTCTCGGTGGCTGAGCTGGATTGTTGACGGCGACCGTTGTCTCTCCCAGTGACCTAGCCCGTTGACGTTGATGATCGGCGAATACATCGGCAACTATCGCCTGACACGCCTGCTCGGAGAGGGCGGGATGGGCATGGTGTATCAAGCCGTCCACGACGGGGTCGGCGGACAGGCCGCGATCAAGGTCCTGCGTCCCGAGGTCGCCCAGAAGAAAGACGCCACCACGCGCCTGTTCAACGAAGCGCGCGCCGCCAACTCGATCTCGCATCCCGGCATCGTCCGCATCTTCGACTGCGGCTACACCAGCCAGGGCATCGCCTACCTGGCCATGGAGTACCTCGAAGGCGAGTCGCTGCGGACCCGCATCGATCGCGAGCGCTCGCTGGCCATCCCCGATGCGCTGCGCATTGCCCGCCAGATCGCGTCGGCACTGCAGGCGGCGCACAGTCGGCAGGTCGTGCACCGCGATCTCAAGCCCGACAACATCATGCTGGTCTCCGACCCCGAGCTTCCCGGGGGCGAGCGGGTCAAGCTCCTCGACTTTGGCGTCGCTAAGCTCGCCGAGACGCTGAACGCCGAGCCGATGCTGACGCGCAGCGACATGCTGATGGGCACCCCGACCTATATGGCTCCCGAGCAGTGCCGCGGCGCCAAGCACGTCACCGATCGCTCCGATGTCTACTCGCTGGGGGTCATCCTGTATCAGCTCATCGCCGGTCTGCCGCCGTTTACTGGCGAGACGGTGGGCGAGCTTATCGCCATGCACCTCACCGATACCGAGCCGCAGCTAGCCGAGCTGATTCCCGGCTTAGATCCGGCGATCGCGCAGCTAGTGCACGCCATGCTTCGCAAGAAGCCCGCCGAGCGGCCGAGCGTCGAGGAAGTCGCGGCCGAGCTCAAGCGCCTCCTACTTGACGTCTCGCAGGTCGAGGGGCTGTCGCCGGGGCAGGTGCGTCGCCTGGTCTCGGAGTCCGCGATCCCGCTCATGCCGCTGCTTTCGCCCGAGGCCCAGGATCTGGTGCGGGGCAATACCGCGCCACCCACCATCGGGGGCATCGACTCCGGGCCGCATCCCCGTCTATCGGCAGCTGACCGCGCGTCTGCCGGGGGCGTGGCGGTCGGGGCGGGCGCGTCGGCTCCTAAGGCCGGGGATCCGATCCCACCCACGGGAGCCCAGCCGGGCCCGGGTCGGCGTGACGATCCGGCGCTGTCTTCGACATGGGATGGGGAAGCGGTCAGCCGCCATGTGCCGGCCGCGCTGCTCTCTGCTGCTGCTGCGATGTCGCCGGCTGCCTTGGGGAGCGCGAGCACCGTCCCGCCACCGGCCGCTCCCGACCCCGATGCCACGCCACCCATTGCCGCGGTGAATCCGGTCACGCTGGCTTCCGCGACCACGCCCAGGAGCGGCGATCCCGCCGTCCCGCCGGGGAGCACCTCGCTAGACCGGGCAGCTCGCACCATGCCCATGCCCATGGTGTCCAGCCGTCGGCCCTGGCCTTGGGTGGTGGGCGCGATCGTGGCCGGTGCCGGGTTGCTCTGGCTTTTTGTCCGGGGGCCCGCCCTGTTCCCGAACAGCGGACCTCAGCCCACAGGTCAGAAGCCTGTCCCCGCCCTCGCGCCGGTCGGCTCTGGTGGGGGGGCTGCCCTTGGGCCGGGCCCGCTCGGCGAGAGCAAAGTCACCGATCTTGCGCCCGCGCCATCCGCAGTGTCGCCGCTGCCCCCGCCACCGGCTGCCGTCGACGCCGGTCCAGCAGCGAGCGCGGTCGCTGTGCTAGCCGGCGAGCCCCCCGGCAAGTCCCCGGGCTCCGCGCCGGCCAGTCCGCCAAGCCCGCCCCGCAACGATCCGTCGGACGCCCCCGCGCCGGGTTCGGCCAGTGAGGGCAAGGCCGACCTGAAGAAGAGCGCATCCGGTCCCGATCCAGCGCAGGCCGGGGCGCTGGCAGCGCTGCGGAGCAAGCAGTTTGCCGAAGCCCTGCGCTTATCGCAGAGCTGTGTCGATAAGCAGCCGCAGAATCATCGCTGCTGGTGGATCCTCGGCGTGGCGGCCTGCAATGCCAGCAACAGAAATGGCAGTCAGCTGGCCCAGAGCCGCCTAAGCGCCCTCGGCAAAAGCGCTCTCTCGCGCGAGGTCAAAGAAGCCTGCAGCAGTGTCGAGGGGGGTGATAGTGCAGCCAGCACTACCAGCTTCTCGCTGCGGCTCAGCGACGAAAAGAGCGAGTGGCTAAACAGCGCCAGCCGCCACTTTGAACAAGGTCACTACCTGCAGGCCCAGCAGCTTGCCGAAAAGAACCTGGCCCAGGATCCGTTCGAGGCCTGGTCGATGATCGGCCGCGCCGCCTGCGCTCTTGGCGATGACAATAAAGCAAATTTATCGCTTACTAAAATTAGTGATAAATCGATAAAAAACGATGTTGTTCATTATTGTATAGGGCGCGGATTTGCCTATAACTTGGGAACCGGCATGCTCTCTAAACGCAAATAACCCGCCCGGTTTTTGCCGCCCCGTCTGCCGCCTTCCAGCGCTCGCTCCCCAGAAAGAAGTTCGACACGCCCGCCGAACTGCCCTACACCCAGGACCCATGGAACGTCTGCTCGCGCTCAGCGCCAAGGTCCCGACCCTGCTCATCCTCACTGTAAGTGCCATCGTGGCCACCGCGGGTGAGTACTCGGCAAAGCGCTGGTCGATGCAGCCGTCCTTTACGCCTTTCCTTTTGGCCATCGTGCTCTACGCCGTGACCGGCACGCTGTTCATGCTCAGCCTGTCGGGCGAAAAGCTGCTCGTCGCTGGCATCATCTTCGACATCCTGACCCAGAGCAGCTTCCTCATCCTCGGCTTCTTCGTCTTCCACGAACGCCTCAGCAAGCTGCAGCTTGTCGGCGCCGTCTTCGGCGTCCTCTCCCTCATCACCTTCATCGTCGCGGAATTTCACGACCCGTAGCGCGGCCGTCTGCCCCAGCGCGTCCCCCCGAGCGCGCTCTTGAAGCGGGGATGCGGACGGGCTACGCCAACACCGCCGCCACCGCGGCGAAGGTCTCGCGCAGGGCGTCTTCTAGCTTGTCGGCTTCGCTGCCGCCGGCTTGGGCGATGTCGGGGCGGCCGCCGCCCTTGCCGCCGACTTTGCTAGCTAGGGTGCCGACCAGCTTGCCGGCGTGCAGCTTGCCGCCAGTCGATAGTGTCTTGTCGAGGGCGACGACGAGGGCGGCTTTGCCGTCGATGACGGTGCCGATGGCGACGACGCCGCCGTTCTTTTGGCACAGCTCTTCGGCGACTTCGCGCAGGGCTTTGGCGTCGGCGCCTTCGACGCGGCGGGCGGTGACTTTGACGCCGGTGACCTCGCGCTCCTCGGCGAACAGGCCGCTGCCACCGGCGGTGGCCAGCTTCTTCTGCAGGGCTTGCAGCTCTTTTTCGCGGGCTTTCAGATCCTCTTGCAGCCGGGCCACGCGTTCGGCGACTTCTAGCGGGCCGCTGCGCAGCGACTCGGCGGTGCGGGCAAGCTCGTCCTGCTGCTTGCCGACGAATTCTTCGGCGCCATCGCCGCTTAACGCTTCGATGCGGCGGATGCCTTTGGCAATGCCGGTCTCGGACACGAGCTTGAACAGACCGATGTCGCCGCTGCGGCTGACGTGGGTGCCGCCGCACAGCTCCAGCGAGGCGCCGATGTGGATCATGCGCACGCGGTCGCCGTACTTTTCACCGAACAGGGCCATGGCGCCGCGGCGCTGCGCTTCGTCGAAGCTGGTCTCTTCATCGTGGGCAGCGACGTTTTCGCGCACCGCGCTGTTGACCAGGCGCTCGACGCGGCGAAGCTCTTCCGCGGTCAGCGGCTGGAAGTGCGAGAAGTCAAAGGTCAGCTTGTCGGGGCCGACGTAGCTGCCCTTCTGCGTGACGTGCTCGCCCAGGACACCGCGCAGCGCGTGATGCAGAAGATGGGTGGCGCTGTGGTTGCGTCGCGTGCGGCTGCGGCGCTCGCGATCGACGTGCAGCGTGACCTCATCGCCGACCGCGATGCTGCCGGCCCGCATGCGTGCGCGATGCACGATCAGATCCGACAGCGGCTTCAGCGTATCGCTGACTTCTAGCTCGCCGCCACCGGGCAGGCGAATGTGTCCGGTGTCGCCGACCTGCCCGCCAGAGCGGCCATAAAACGGCGTGCTATCGACGATGACCTCGACCTCTTCCGGCTGACCGGGGCCGAAGTCGACGCGGGCGGTGCTCTCGCCGGCGACGAACAGCGCCAGTACGCGACCCGCGCTGTCGTGACCCGCCGCTTTGTCATAGCCGAGGAACGTCGTCGGTCCATGCACCGAGCGCACGGCGTGATAAGCGGCAGCCACTGTCTGATCGCCCGAGCCGGTGAACTTGCTGCGCTCGCGCTGCTTCTTCATCTCGGCGTGGAAGCCGGTTTCATCGACGGAGAAGCCCTGCTCGCGGCCGATCACCTGCGTTAGATCGAGGGGGAAGCCGAAGGTGTCGTGAAGCTGGAAAGCGACGGTGCCGGGTAGCACGCGACCGCCGTCTTGCGCCGTCTGCCAGTCGCTGGTGTCTTCGATGATGCGCAGGCCGCGATGGATGGTGCTGCGGAAGCCTTCGTCTTCGGCATTCACCGCTTTGTGGATCAGGCTGCGCGCCTTTTTCAACTCGGGATAGATGTCGCTGAGCATGTCGCAGACGCGCTCGCACAGCGTGGCGAAGAAGCCGGCGGGTAGGCCCAGGCGCACGGCGAAGCGGATAGCGCGGCGCATGATGCTGCGCAGCACATAGCCGCGACCGAGGTTCGAAGGCAGCACGCCATCAGCGATCAGGTTGGCGCTGGCGCGGCTGTGATCGGCAAGCACGCGCATCGCCACGTCGGTCTCGCCCATGCTGCGGGTGTAGGGCTTGCCGACCGCCTCGGCCACCGTCGACAAAAGCGGCATGAAGAGGTCAGTGTCGTAGTTGCTGAAGTGGCCGGTCGAGAGCCCACCGAGCACGGCACAGACGCGTTCGAGACCGGCACCGGTATCGATCGAAGGCGCGGGCAGGCGCAGGAGCGGTCCGTCTTTTTCGCGGCGCTCGAACTGCATGAACACCAGGTTCCAGATCTCAAGCCAGGTGTCGTCGCCGATCTTCGACGGATCGGGCTCGCCCTCGCCGACCCAGAAGTGGATCTCTGAGCACGGACCCTGCGGGCCGGTGTCGCCCATCATCCAGAAGTTGTCTTTTTTGCCGAGACCCGCGACGCGCGCTTCCGGCATGCCGGTGACCTTCAGCCACAGCGCGCGCGCTTCATCGTCGGCGGGGATGCCGTCTTCGCCCTTGAACACGGTGAACATCAGCCGCTCTTTGGGGATGCCCAGGTCGCGGGTCAGCAGGTTCCAGGCGAAGTCGATGGCGTCGGCCTTGAAGTAGTCGCCGAAGCTGAAGTTGCCCAGCATCTCGAAGAAGGTGTGATGGCGGGCGGTGTAGCCGACGTTGTCGAGATCGTTGTGCTTGCCACCGGCCCGCACACATTTCTGCGAGGTGGCGGCGCGGCGGTAATCGACCTGCTTCTGGCCGGTAAAGACATCCTTGAACTGCACCATGCCAGCGTTGGTAAAGAGCAGCGTCGGATCCGAAGGGACCAGCGGCGAGCTACGCACTACGGCGTGTCCGCGCCCCCGGAAGAAGTCCAAGAAAGCGGCGCGAACCTGCGCCGAGCTACCTGCTGCGCCTGACGACGGGGGATGATGAGAAGTCATGCGCCCGGTTATATCACGGTCAGCCGGGTTTTCGGTCGGAGCCAGGCGACGGAATCCGTAACCCCCCGGTGGGAGGCCGGCGACGGCAAAAACCCTGTCTTTTCAACTATTTATCAATTATGCGGGTCTTAATCTTACATAGTAGGAACCATGATAGTTTCTCAATTTAATATGCGATAAAATGCTCGAAACCGTCGAGAGTTTGCCCGGTTATTTACTTTGCTTAGGGGGCGCTCCTGGCGACGGAACTAAGTACACCGATTAGGGGACAAAAATGGGAAGCAACGACCGCAATCACACCATTCATCGCCTTGCGACCCCGTTTATCCTGGCTGGCGGCCTGCTGAGCACGCAGTGCGGCGCGCCCGACGCGGTGCCCCTACCCGGCCCGCAAGGCAAAGAGGCGGTCAGTCGTCCGGCGTCGCTCGTCGGCATGGACGCCGCCTACAAGGCGACGAAGGTCGGCGAGAAGGTCAATACCTACGCCCCACTCTCGGTCAATGCCAAGACCGGCGACACGATGGTGACGGTGACCAATGCCGGCAACCTCAAGCTCGCCAAGGGCGACCTGATCATGGTCATCCAGATGCAGGGCGCCGAGGTTGATTTCGCGACCATCACCGATGGCACCAAGTACGGCGCGGTCAGCAACTACCGCAACGCTGGCCTTTACGAGATCGCGGGTGTCGCCGCGGTCGACAACAACACCGGCGTCATCACGCTGGATGGCTGCGGCGGCCTGAAGAATAACTACACCGCCGCGGGTCATGCCCAGGTGGTGCGCGTACCGCAGTACACGACGCTGGATGTGCCGACTGGCACCTCGATCACTGGCGATGCCTGGGACGGCAGCAAGGGTGGCGTCGTCGCCATGTACGTCCAGGGCAAGACCAGCCTGGCCGGCAAGATCGACGCTAGCGCGCTGGGTTTCCGCGGTGGCGCGATCGATGACATGACCACCGCAACCGTCGCCACCTTCGTCAACTTCGCATCGAAGAATGCGCCCGACGGCGCCGAGCACGGCGAGAGCATCGCCGGATCCAGCGTCGAATACGATGCTGCGACGGGCAAGTACGGCCGCGGTGCGGTGGCCAACGGCGGCGGTGGCGGCAACGCCCACAACGCTGGCGGTGGGGGCGGCGCCAACGGTCTTAACGCGCGTGCCTGGACGGGTCAGGGCGTCATGGGAGCCGGCTTTGATGCCGCCTGGGCGCTGGATCCCGGCTACAAGGCCAACGGCAATGCACTGACCAACTCCTCGGGCGGCGGTCGCGGTGGCTATACCTTCGGGGCGTCCAATGAAGACGCCACGATGCGGGCACCTGGTGCCACGCAGTGGAAAGGCGATACCCGGCGCGAGGTCGGTGGCTTGGGCGGGCGCGGCCTGGACTACAGCCCGGCGACCCGCGCCTTCCTCGGCGGTGGCGGTGGCGCCGGCGATGGCAACAACGGCGCCGCCGGCGCCGGTGGCATCGGCGGTGGCCTGGTGTTCCTGGTCACTGACAGCGTCGAAGGCACCGGCAGCATTGAAGCCAACGGTGGCGATGGCGTGCGGACCAAGGTGGGCACGACCGGCAACGACGCACCAGGTGGCGGCGGCGGTGGCGGCATCGTCATCCTGTCGGCGGTGCGACGATCGAGTGCCTTTGCCATCAACGCCAACGGTGGCACGGGCGGTAGCCAGTTCATCAACAACGACGAGAGCGAAGGCCCAGGCGGCGGCGGCGGCGGCGGCGTGATCGCCACGTTTGTCCCCGGCGTGACGCAGCCGACGATGAATGTCAACGGTGGCCTCTCGGGAACCAGCGACTCGACGGCGGTGACCGAGTTCAAGGTCAATGGCGCGACCAACGGCGCCACTGGCAGCACGTTCCAGTTCATGCCGGCCAATGGCGGCGGGCTACCTGTCGTCTGCGTGCCGTCGGATCTGGCGGTTACGGCGACGCACACCAAGGGGACGGTCGGTCCCGGCAACACCATCGAGCTCTTGGTCACCATCACCAACAGCGGCCCGCAGCCAGCATCGGCGGCGCGAGTCATCGATACCATCACCGCGGGTCTGGGCACCATCAACTGGTCCTGCACGGCGGCTGGCGGCGCGACCTGTCCGGCGGCGACCGGGACCGGCAGCATCCAGTCGACCAGCGACATCCCATCGCAGGGCAGCATGACCTATGTGCTGTCGGTACCGATTCCGGCGGGCTTTAACAACACCATCAACTTCACCACCGCGGCCAATACGCCGCCGGGCTACAACGATCCCAACCTGACGAACAACATCGCCATGCTGGCACTGGCCCAGGGGGCGGTGCCGCGGGCCGACCTGGCGCTCGACATCACCAGCATCCCTAACCCCGCGCCGCCCAGCACGCCGATCACCTACAACCTGACGGTCACCAACCGTGGCCCGGGCCAGGCGGGTGGGGCCAGCTTTAGCTACACCATTCCGCAGGGCGGCACTGTCCTGCCGATCACTCCGCCCAGCGGATGGACCTGTACGCAGCCCAGCACCACCGTCGACTGTACCTACGGAGCTGTGGTTCCCCCGGGGGTTCTGCCGACCGTGCAGATCACCGTGCTGCCCCCGGCCGGCGCCACCACCGTCAGCAGCAGCGGTACGGTCACGGCGCAGGGCGCCACGGATCCCAACGCTGGCAACAACATGGCCACCAATGACACGCCGATCGGCAACTTCCCACCTGCCGATCTGCTGGTGTCGCTGAATAGCTCGCCGAACCCGGCGATGACGGGCCAGGACGTCACCTACACCGTTCGCGCCATCAACCAGGGACCGACTTCAGCGACGGGCGCGGTGATGCGCTTTACCATCCCCACCAACGGCACGGTGAAGAGCTTCAATGCTCCAAGCGGCTGGCAGTGCCTGCAGAACGGCACGACGATCGACTGCTCGTTTAACGGCACGATCGCCCCGGGCGCGCTGCCGGATGTGCAGGTGGTGGTGACGCCGGTGGGTGCCGCCACGTCGCTGACCGCCACGGCGCAGGTGCTGGGGCAGGGCATCGCCGATAGCAACCTGGCCAACAACCAGGCTTCGGAAGTCACGCCGATCGGCACCGCTCCCGACGCTGATCTCAGCGTCCAGGTGACGACCACGCCGGCTCAGCCCGATCGTGATCAGCCGATCGTCTACAACATCGTGGTCAACAACGCCGGCCCCGGCACGGCCACCGGCGCGACGTTTACCTACGATGTTCCGCCCGGCGGCACCATCCAGAAGATCGATGCTCCGGCCGGCTGGTCGTGCAGTCAGCAGGGTCAGCAGGGTCAGCAGGTCGAGTGCTGGTACACCGGCGATCTGCCGGCCAATAGCACCACCCCCACCGTGCAGATCACCGTCGTGCCGCCGGCCAACGCCGACAGTGTCCCGGTGCGTGTCACAGCGACGCCCAAGGGCGCGTTCGACCCCAACCAGGGCAACAACACCACCGACACCACCACGGACTTGGTGAAGACCAAGCTCGCCGGCGGCGGCTTCGCCTTTGGCTGCAACGCGGCGCCCACCGGGGCTGAGCCGGGCGCGGTGGCCGGTCTCTTCGCAACCCTCCTCTCGCTGGTTGGTCTGCGTCGTCGTCGTCGCGGCTCGCGGCAGTAAACCCAACACCAACATGCCTTCGTTTCCTTCAGCTGCACAGCGCCCCCTGCGGGTCGACCGGCCCGCCGGGGAGCGCTCGCCGTGTCCCGACCACGGACACGCTGGGGTGATGGCCACTACTTCTGGAGATCTCAATGGGTAAGTCAGTTCGTTTGGCTCTTGGGCTGGCCGCCGCGCTGGCCGTCAGCATAGGGCCGCAGGCAGAGAAGCCAGCGCAAGCGCAGCAGCAAGGCTTTCAGGTGAATCGCTACGAGCCGACGGCGGCCGGCGAGTGGTCGTTCTGGGTCGACCACCCCTGGTACTCGTCGATGCGCTACTTCGCAGCGGGCATCACGCTGAACTACGCGCACAACCCGCTGGTCTTCGGTCGGGTCAGCTCCAGCGGCGTGTTCAGCCAGACCACGGCGGTCATCGAGCATCAGCTGATCGGCCACGTCGATCTCGCCGGCTCGTTCCTCGACCGCGTGCTGCTCACGGCGTCTCTGCCCATCACCTTCCTGGAAAAAGGCGACCCCAACGGGGCGGGCGGTGTCAAAGCCAACGACAACATCTCGTTCGGCGATCCGCGCGTCGGCGTGATGATTCGCCTCTTTGGTCAGCCGTACCGCAGCGCCATCTCGATGAGCATTGGCGGTCTCTTGTGGATCCCGCTGCGCGGCCTGGTCGGCAGCGACTCCAGCCTGCTGCCACCAACGGGCAGCGATCAGGTGATGCGCGGCATGCCTAAGCTCGTCTTGGGCGGTCTCGCCAGCCACGTCATGTGGTCGTTTAGCGGCGGCGTCATGATCCGTCCCGATGCCCGCATCGGCACCATCAACGATCCGGCCGGCCAGACCGCCGGCACCGAGCTTCAGCTAGGCGCGGCGATTGCCTACGCCAGCTTTGAAAAGCGCTTGGCCATCGGGCCCGAGTTCATCGTCTCGACGGCGCTGCTCAACGGCAACGCCTTCAAGCTCGACTACACCAGCTTTGAAGCGCTGCTCGGCATCCACTACAACATCGCCCGCATCCTGCAGCTTGGCATCGGCGGCGGCATCGGCGTGCTGCGTCAGCCGGGTACGCCGGACGGCCGCGTCCTTCTGCGCTTGGCCTACGCCCCGATGCCCGGCGAGAAAAAAGCGCCCGAAGGTCCTCGCGACCGCGATCGCGACGGCGTGATCGACGAGGAAGATCTCTGCCCCGACGTGCACAAGGGCAATCGGCCCGACCCCGAGCGTCTAGGCTGTCCCGTCGGCGATCGCGACAAGGACGGCGTCCTTGATCCCGACGATAAGTGTCCCGATGAGCACAAGGGCAACCGCCCCGATCCCGATCGCCTGGGCTGCCCAGTTGGCGACCGCGATAAGGACGGCGTCCTCGATCCCGATGACCTCTGCCCCGACGAGCACAAGGGTGCGACGCCCGATCCCAAGCGCCTCGGCTGCCCGGCGGGTGACCGCGACAAGGACGGCGTCCTCGACTTCGACGACGTCTGCCCCGACGAGCACCAGGGTCAGGTTCCCGACCCGGCGCGCAAGGGCTGCCCGGCGCCAGATCGCGACAAGGACACCGTGGTCGATCCGGTCGATGCTTGCCCCGACAAGCCCGGTGCCCCGAACCCCGATCCGAAGAAGAACGGCTGCCCCGGCCTGGTCGAAGTGAAGGGCGGTCAGATCGTCATCGTGAAGCCCGTGTTCTTCGCCACCAACAAGGACGTCATCCTGGCCAAGAGCTTCCCGGTGCTGCAGTCGGTGGCTGATGCCCTCAAGGCCTCGCCGCAGATCAAGAAGGTGCGCGTCGAAGGTCACACCGACGATCGCGGCAAGGTCGATTACAACGTCGATCTGTCGGATCGCCGCGCCAAGTCGGTCATGAAGTGGCTCGTCGAGCACGGCATCGAGCAGGGTCGCCTGGAAGCCCAGGGCTTTGGTCCCAAGAAGCCGGTGGCCGAAAACAAGACCGAAGCCGGCCGCGCCAAGAACCGCCGCGTCGACTTCCTCATCACCGATCCGCCGCAGCCTGCTGGCGTCCAGGTGCAGGATGCCAAGTCGGTTGAAGTGCCCGACTCGCCCGACCAGAGCGACGGCAAGAAGGGCGGCAAGAAGGGCGCCAAGGCTGCTCCCGCCAAGGCCGCTCCCGCCAAGGCCGCGCCCAAGGGCAAAAAGGGCAAGAAGTAAGCCCGCGCCGCCGCCTACGTAGTTCTTGAAGCCCCGCCTCGCTCCCCCTCCATAACTCCCTAGACCGCAGCTTCCCCCTGGCGCTCCGTCGGAGGGGGCCTGCTGCCGTCCGTTTACGGCGCTGGACAGAGCAAGCGCCCACTTGCCTCGCGGCGGCAACCCAGCAGCGCATCGTAGTCGCGCAGCGCGATGATCGGACGATGGCCATAGTTGGCCCGCACCGTTGCGCGCAGCGTCGGCGCAACCGGGTTTAGGCGACCGTCGTGAGCATCGATGTCCGGCGGCCAGCGCATGCGCGGCGTGAAGTGATTTGCAAGCCCGATGTAAAAGTCCTGCGCCAGCAGATCGCGGTTGAGGATGTCGAGGTCGCGGCGTCCCCCCCGCACGAAGCGCTCGTACCACAGCCCGAACATCAGGCCGTCGCCATGGCCGATCAAAAGCGCGCCTTGCGGGGCCTCGGCAACGATCCGGCGCACCTGCCGGTCCAGCCCGTGACGACCATGCAGGTCGGCCTCTCGCGCCCCCCGCACGACGATACTGGCGACGGTGACGAACGAAATCAGCGCCACGAAAGCGCCGGCCGGCCGGGACAGCCCACGCTCACCACGCAGCGCAAAGGCGAGTGCCGCGATGCCCAGGCCGACCGCCATCGCAAACAGCATCTCCGTCGGGATGAAGTAGCTGCGCAGGTCTTCGATGTCGTAGCCGCCCGAGCCCAGCAGGTTGCCCAGCAGCGCCACCGTAACGACGAGGAGCCATCTGCCCATGGCGCCCGACTGGCCGCGTCCGGAAGAGATCGTCCAGTAGATCGCAATCGCCGCGCCGAACAAGCCCACGATCATCGCCAGGTGCCCGGCATCGCTGACCAAGGCACAGCGCTCGCCGATCCGCTGCAGCGCCGCCGGCAGGCTGCTATGCCAGCGATCGCGATACTGCTCGCCCGAGATCGTCGCAAACCAACGCGAGAGCGTGTCCGGGTTGCCCCAGCTGAGGGCCGGCTGTTGGCGCGCCGCCACAAGCAGCCACAGATACGGCGCAAGCCCGGCCAAGCCATAGCCGATAAGCGGCAACAGACTACGCCGCGTCAGCCCCCCGACCCAGAACAGGGTCAAGATCGCCGCCGGCAGAAGCTGGATCAGGCTTCCGTGATGACACAGCCCCAAGCCGAAGGTCAGGGCCAGCCGGCGGGCTCGCGTCTCTCGCGCCTCGGGCTCGAACAGCAGGCGACTGATCTGGTACAGCACCACCGAAACGAACAGCGCGTGCAGGGCATAGACCTCGGCAATGACTGCCTGGTTCCACACCGTGCCCAGAAAACAGAACGCGCCCGCGGCGGTCAGCGCCGGCCCATCGACCCACCAGCCCGCCGGCCCGCAAAAGAAGTGGCGCAGCACCAAGCGCAGCGTCGCCAGCAGCCCCAGCGCGGCCAGGATCGCGCAGGTCGCGCTAAACAGGTGCGCGACATCGATTGGATCGGCGCGGTGATAGATCACGCACAGCCCGCGCAGCACCAAAAGGTACAGCGGATAACCCGTTGGGTGCGCCACGCCGCCGGTGACCGCCGCCGCGACTAGCTCGGCACCGTCTTCGCCGCGATGCGCTTCGGTCAGGCCGCTGGGCAGGCAGGCGATGTAGATCGGCGCCACCGCGACGATGAGCGCCAGGTACGGCCACAGCTCTAAGCGCGAACGGACATAGCGGACAAGTGGCGGCCAGGTCCAGGGCAGCGGCGCCGAGCCCGGATCTGGATCGGGGTCGAGCCGGCCCTGCCAGGCCGCAAAGCGACGCTCGATGCGCGGGATGGCATAGCAGCCAAAGACCGCCAGGGCAGCCCCCGCCACAAGATCGACGACGTAGTGAAAGCGCAGGTAGAGCGTCGACAAGATGAGCTGGCTGATCGGAAACAGATAGACGTAAAAAAGGGGTCGCAGCTGGCGATAGGCCAGGATCAGCACGACCAAGCCCCAGGCGGTGTGCAGCGACGGAAAACAGTTGCGCGCTTCGCCGCTGCCAAGCGCTTCTTCGTAGCTGATGCGGTCAGCAATCGCCGACAGCGGCGCGGCCAGCCAGGCCTGCCAGTCGGCGCGGGCCGGCAGTGCCTGTCCGGTGGTTAGCGCGACGTGGTAGTAGCGCTCGAAGTAGTAGCGCGGCCCGATCACCGGCACGCAGAGATAGCCCAGATAGCCGACCAGCCCGACCCCGGTAAACGTCAGCAGGAACTGCCGGCAAGCAGCCAGGCGGCCGCTCAGATAAAGCACGCCCGCGCTGAGCAGCGGGTAGATGTAAAGCGACAGGTAGAAGAACGAAAACCAGGCGGTGCGACCCGGGGTGACGAAGGCTTCCAGCCACTGCGTCGGGTGCTGCCGGAAGACCAGCAAATCCAGCCGCATCAGCGTCTCGTCGTACAGCACCGGGCGCAGGCGGCCGACCAGATGAAGGACGTTTTCGTAGCCGACAAGCAGCGTCACAAACGGCAGGAAGTGACGGGCCAGCGAAAGCGGGGCCAAAACGAGCGGCGCCAGCCCGAACCACGAAGGACGCAGCCCGGGACCGCGCGCCCGGCGCAGCGCCGTCAGCAGCCCCGAACAGACGAGCATCCAGCAAAACAGACGCAGACCTTCTTGAACGAACCAGGTCTGTAGTTGCAGACGATGGATACCGCTGACGTGCAGGACGGCCAAAAGGGCCACCACCGTCAGCGACAGCCAGTCCTCTAGCAGCATGGGCCAGCTGGCTAGGGGCTACTCGTCGAAGTGCTGCAGCCCGTCGAGGTGCTCGTCGAAGTCGAGGTGCTTGTCGAAGTCGAGGTGCTTGTCGAAGTCGAGGTGCTTGTCGAAGTCGAGGTGCTCGTCGAAGTCGAGGTGCTTGTCGAGGTGCTTGTCGAAGTCGAGGTGCTACAGGACGCGCCATCGTCAGGCGGCGCATCGCCCCCGCACGAGCCGAGGACTGCGGCGTATCCACCTGCGACGACGGCAGCGACCACAACGACTTCCAAGATTTTCTTCACGAGCAGCCTCCGAGGCCCGCTGTGTTAGTGGGTCGGCCGGTCGGAAGCAAGCGCTTTTGTCGGCGAGCGGCGGTGAGTCGGTGCCGGCCGGCGGGCAACGAACTGGCAGGGCCGGTCGGCCGCTATAGCTCGTCGCCGTGGACTTCTTGGCCGTTGGCGATGATCGGTAGCTTGTCGAGGTGCCAGTTGTTGCGCTCGATCTCGTGCAGCAGGCAGGTCGTGCGGTAGGTGGTGCGGTGCAGGATCTCGCGGCGATGCGTCGCCAGCCACTGCTGCCGAGCCTTGACGTAGCCTTCCACCCAGCCCTTTTCGTTCCCGCCGAGCACCGGCGGCTCTTCCCAGAACTTCTCGCGAATCGTCCACAGGATCGATCCGCTGTGGATGAACGAGTCGTAGATGACCAGCGCCGACAGCGGCAGGGTCAGGCGGTTTTCGTCGGCCCAGGCCATGGCTGGCTGGAAGTAGCGCTCGTCGAAGAACCCATCCTGCACGCTCCGCATGCGCGGATCTTCGCGGCCGGCCTGGCGCAGCAGATCTTTGAAGACCTCGTCATCGACTAGAGGCTCGCTGCCGATGCGGGTGACGTAGGGCGCAAGCTGGCTGCCGTAAAGCCCACCCGCCAGCACGTAGCGCTCGATAAGATCGCGCAGCTTGCTGTACTCGGTGGTCTGCGAGCGGCCGTAGGTGATCTGGCGCACGTCGCTGGGACCGTCGGCAAAGATCGAGATGTTGGCGTAGTCACCGGCCGGCGTGCCGGTCTCAAAGACGTTGACCACTTGGTCGATGACTCTGCGCTGCTTCGGCGTTAACTGCATCGCTGCGTTCCTTGCTGGTTCGCGTTTGGGAGTGGGTAGGAGGATCCGTCTGGTGATTCCGAAACACCCCGAAGATCTAGTTTGGAGTTAACGAGGGTGAAGTCGCTTCCAGTAGATGATCTCGGTGATGCCGGCCTTGACGAAGTCAGGCAGGGCGCCGACGCGGGCATAGCCGGCCCGCTCATAAAAACGCTGCGCCCCGGTGTTGAAGTCCGAGGTCAAAAGGAACAGATCGGGATGGCGCGTCCCCACCGTTTCCTCGACGGCAGAGAGCAGTCGCCGGCCCGTACCGCGGCCGTGCTGATCCGGTCGCAGCGCGATCAGGCGCAGGTAGCCACCGCGACCAAAGTGTCCCAGGCCTGCGCTCCCCCCCAGCTGCACACGGGCAAAGCCCAGAAGCGGGGTCGGCCGGTGCTCTCCGTCGGGACTCGCCACCCACAGCTCTTCGCTGGCCGCCGCCGTGCGCTCGTCCTGCGCCAGCTGCGTAAGCTCACCCGCCAGGCGCTCGGCGCGCGCCCCATAGCGCTGCATGAGCGGCAGCCCCGCCACCACCTGTGCCAGCTCGTGCAGTGCGGCGACATCGTGGGCATCGGCGCGGCGCACGACGATCGAGCGCTCGCCCGGGATCACGATAGGCCCTTGGGCCGGATGTGGATCGCCGTCGGCTCCGGCGGACAGTAGTGCTCGCACAGGCCGCAGCCGGTACACGCATCGGTGATGCTGGGGCGACCACGCTCATCGACTTGGATCGCACCCGGCACCGGACAGAAGCTGTGACAGGCGTTGCAGACCGTTCCCTGATAGGGCAAGCAACTTGACCTATTGATGATCGCGCGGCCGATGCGCATCTGCTGCGGATCGGCAAGCGGTCGCAGCGTGCCACTCGGGCAGACCGTGGTGCACAGCAGGCCCGAGCACATCACGCAGGGCGCCTCGCGCGGGATGATAAACGGCGTCCCCACGCCCGCCGCATGACCGCGCGGAATGGCGCGAATCGCGCGACGCGGACAGATGTCGATGCAGGCACCGCAGCGCGTGCAGGAATCAGCAATCAGGTCTTCCGCAATCGCACCCGGCGGTCGCAGCGGTAGCTCATCCGCGGCGGCTCCACGGAGCGACTTGCGAAACATGCCGAACAGATCGCGGCGCGTCAGGCGCTCAGCCATGGTCCCGATTGTCTCTCGGTCTGCCCTGCCGTTGCACGGCCAATTCTGCTGCGGCCGCTCGGTTGATGGTCGAACTTTGCCGACCACTTTTCCCCCGGCGGAAGTAGCATGCCCGGGTGCCTGCCCCGTCTGCCTCGCCACCCTCCGCCTCTCCCCCCACGCCCCCCGCAATCGTCCGTCGCCCGTTGCGCCCGTGGGAACGACTGCGCCGCGCCTCGGTCCGCCTGTCTGTCATGGCCGTGCTGCCGCTGTTTTCGGTGCTCGGCTGCGGTGGTGGCGCACCGGCCGACGTGACCTTGCTGTGGCGCTTGGTTGACGGCCGCTCCTGCGTCGATACCGCCATCATCCGCACCGTCGCCGAGATCGAAGGCCAGACCCCGCCGACGATCTACGAAAGCCGCTGCAGCCAGCGCCCCGAAAACAACCGCCTGCAGCTTCCCGCCGTCGCCCCCTCGGCCCACATCCTCCTGCGCGCCGAGACCCTCAACAAGCTCCCCATCTACCGCGGCGAAGTCCGCATCGCAAACCCCGTCCCCCCCGTCATCGAGACCGAGCTTTACTACACCGGGGGGCAGTAGGGCGGGGGGCTTGGGCGACGGGAGCCGGAGCGGCGTGGCGCGCCAATGAGCGAAATCGCACGTGGCTTGCTCGCCGGCTTGCGACTGCGCTAGGTTGCGTCGCTGTTTCGTCGGTGGGCTGGTGAGCGCCGAGTGGAACAGACAGGAGTACGCATCCCGTGGCCACCCCGCACGACTCGACGACTGATCGGCCGACTGGCCAGCCCCCTCTGCCGCCTGGACGCCAGCCCGCGGGCCAGCCTGCGACCCGAGGCCTGGGGCGGCTGCTTTCGGCGCCGCGTTTCTTGATTCTGGCGACGCTGGTCCTGGCTTTGGTCAGTGCCCTGGGGTTGCGCAAGCTGCGCAACGAAGACGACGTCCTAGTCTTCCTGCCCGAGGGCGAGCCCGAAGTGACGGTGTTCAAAGACGTGGCGCGTCGCTTCGGTGCGCTGCGCGTGGCGCTGATTGGCGCGACTCCGCGCGATGGCGAGGTGTTTTCGGGCGACTTCCTGAATCGACTGGCCCGGCTGTCGGATGCACTGAAAAACACCACAGGAGTCGATCGCGTGGTGTCGCTTTCGACGATGACCGATCTGCGCACGGCGGATGGCGGGGTCGATGTGCAGGCGCTGATTCCGACCCCGCTGCCGACGGAAACCACGGCGCTGGCCAAGCTGAAAGAGTACAGCCTGGGCCTGTCTCAGGTGCGCGGCAACGTGCTGTCGGCCGACGGTCGTTCGACGCTGGTGATGGTGTTCTTTTCGGACGGGGCGAAGACCAATGCCCTTGCCGGCGCGGTGCGCACCCTGGCCCAGGTCGAGCTAGGCAGTGTGGCGCAGCTTTACTATGGCGGGGCGCCGTTTGCCGGGCCGGCGATCTATGAAGACACGCAGCGCGATGTGCGTCGCCTGACGCCGATGGCGATGGCGCTGTTCTTCGCCATCGTGCTCTTGGCCTTCCGCGGTGTGCTGCCGGTGGTGCTCACGGTCGTCACGGTGGCGCTGTCGGGCGTGCTAGTGCTCGGCCTGATGGGCGCCATGGGTGAGGCTTTTACTGTCGTCACCGGCACG
The DNA here is from genome assembly GCA_937952145.1 of uncultured Myxococcales bacterium. Classification (GTDB taxonomy): domain Bacteria; phylum Myxococcota_A; class Polyangia; order Palsa-1104; family JAEUJZ01; genus JAEUJZ01. The sequence continues at coordinate 9,636 of CALFYE010000459.1, read as the reverse complement.
CTGCCGCTGATCCTTTTTGCCTCGGGCAGTCAGTACGCCATCCACATCCTTGGCCGCTATTACCTGCTGCGCGGTGAGTCGGCGCAGGGCGGGGACGGCAGCGATAGCTACGCCAGTCGCTTGGCGTCAGCACAGCGCGCCATCGCCATCGCCGGACCACCGGTTGCCGTCGCTGCCGCCAACTGCGCGCTCGGCTTCCTGTCGTTTGCGGTGATGAACATCTCGGCGATGCGCAGCTTCGGCTATGCCTGCAGCCTGGGCGTGACGCTGTGTCTGCTGTTTGCGGTGTCGCTGCTGCCCGCTGTGGTCGCGCGCTACGAGCGGGGCACGACGGCGGGTGAAGCCGCCCCGTTTGTCGGCATGGGCGCGCTGATGCTGCGGCTGTTCGGCTGGGCCCGTCGGCATCGCATTGCCGTCGCTGTGACCTCGCTTATCGTCGTCGCAGTGTGCGGCGCCGGCATTCTGCGGGTGCAGGTGCGCATGGAGCCGCGCGCGTTTTTCCGTCCCGGGTCCGAGCCCGCCCTGGCGCAGCGCTTCTTAGACGAAGCGTTCGGCGGCGCGCAGTTCGTGCAGATCTGGATCGAGCGCGCCGACGGCGGCGACCTGACCGATCCGCGTGCCCTGGCCGAGCTTCGTCGCCTAGCTGGCTATGCCCGCAGCCTGCCGGGCGTGACGCAGGTGCAGTCGATCGTCGAGCCACTGTCGCTGGTGAGCGCCAGCATGGTCGGGATCACCGGCCTGCCGCAGCGCCAGAGCCAGGTCGAGCAGCTGCTGTTCTTCCTTGAAGGCGAGCCGTCACTGCGCACGCTGTTCACCGCTGATCGCAAAGCCGCACTGCTGCATGTGCGCGTACTCGGCGAGGCGGCGCCGGTGCTCGATGGCCTGTCGACCTACCTGCGTGGGCGCTGGCCGTTTCGGCTGCGTCGCGCCACCGCCGCTGATCTGGCTGACGAGCTGAGCTTTCTTTTGCCAGCCGCCGAGCGCGCCGCCCGTCTTCCCGCGATCACGAGCGCAGTGAGCGAGATCCAGGCCCGTGCCGCTCGCGAGATCACGCCGCAGAGTGACGATGCCGCGCTGCAGGCGGCGCAGACCGCGGCGGTCGGAAGCCTCAGCCAGGCGCTCGCTCGCCCAGCCGGCGGGGCGCTGCAGCTAGTCGCTGGCGAGCTGCTCTTGCCGCCCCAGGACGAACCCGGACCGGAGGTCACGCTGCGCGGTCAGCTGACCGGCGAGCCGCTTTTGGATCGCGCATTTTCGCGCGCCGTCGAACGCAACCAGTGGCTGAGCCTAGGCGTGGCGCTGTCAGCCGTGCTGGTGGCCCTCTTGTTTGCGCAGCGCGCGCTGTGGCCGGCGGTGCTGTCGCTGCTCCCGGCGCTGCTGTCGCTCTTGGTGGTCTTCGGCTCGCTGGGCTTTTCGGGGCGGCCGATTGATCTCGGCACGTCGCTCGTCGGCTCGATTGTCACGAGCTCGGGCGCTGACTTCGCCATGCACTACATCTGGTACCTCTTGCGGCGGCCGGCCCGCGATGTCGTGCCCACCGTCGGGCCGGTCATCTTCACCACCGCGGCGCTTTTGGGCCTGGGCATGGGCGTGCTGATGCTAGGCGCGGCCCCGGCGCTGCGCCTGTTTGGCGGCCTGGCCTGCGCCGGTCTCTTGCTCTCGGCGCTGTTTACCTTCTTGCTGGTGCCAGCGCTCCTGCCGCTGCCCGCTGCCTTGAACAACGCACAGGAGTCTTCCCGATGAAGCGTATCCATGTCCGTTCTTATCCATACATGCTGTCGACCGCCGCTCTTGGCGCAGCGCTGTCGCTGCTGTCACCGTCGGTGTGGGCCCAAGCGCCGGCCGCTCCGACTCCGGCTCCGGCCGCCGCGGCACCTGTCGTTCCCGCCGAGACGCCCGAGCAGCTGCTCAAGCGCGTCGATACCCAGGCCAACGCCTTTAAGGACGCGACCTTCCGCTTCAAGCTGCGCATCCTCGATCCCGGCGGCGTGCGCGAGAGCGAATTCACGACGCAGCAGAAGGGCGCAAAGCGCATCGTGCGTTTCCTCTCGCCAGCCAACGTCAAGGGCATGGGCGTGCTGGTCGAAAACGCCGACACCATGTACGTGCTCCTGCCCGAGTTCAACAACCGCGTGCGCCGCGTCGGCACGCACCAGGCCGGGCAGAGCTTCATGGGCTCGGACGTCAGCAACGAAGACATGTCGCTGACCGAATTCCTGCCAACTTACGAACCGACCGCCGCCGGCACCGAAGGCGGGCTGGTCGTCCTCCACTTGAAAGTGCGCGGCGGAAAGCCCGTCGAGTTTCCGCAGCTTAAGCTGTGGATCGAGCCGAAGGACGCGCTCATCACCAAGATCGAATACATGGATGGGAAGGGCACCAAGCTGCGCACGCAGGAGCGGCTCGAATACACCAAGGACGGGGCCACGCATAAGTCGCCTGGCAGGATGGTCTTCACCGATCATCGCAAGAACCATAAGACCGAGCTGGTCCTGGTCTCAAGCCAGATGGATCAGGGTCTATCCGACGACAACTTCACGCAGCGGGCGCTGACCCGGCTGTAAGCGCGATGCCTGTGAGCCCGTCTTTCACACGCGCGGCAGGGACGCTGGGCGCCTTCCTGCTTCTGCTCCCCAGCCTGTCGTGCGCGCCGCGTGCGACCTATTCCGACGGCATCTTCCGTCAGGGCGAGGTCGCCTTTCGGGTTGGCCCGCTGCCCGCCGACTGGCAGCGCATCGGCTCGCGCGGGGCTCGCCTGGCCTTCCGCCATCGCCAGGGCGGCACGCTGATCGTAAACGCCGAGTGCCCCCCGCCCGACGACGCGCCGCTTGATGTCCTGACCAACCACCTGCTGTTTGGTCTGAGCGCCCGTAAGGAAGTCGCCCGCCGCTCGCTGACGCTCGACGGTCGCGAGGCCCTGCGCACCGAAGTCACCGCCGAGCTCGACGGCGTCCCCATCGCCCTTGACCTCGTCGTCTTAAAAAAAGACGGCTGCCTCTACGACCTCCAGCTTGCCGCCGCCCCCGCCACCCTCAGCCAACGCCAGCCCGACTTCACGAACTTTGTAAGCGCTTTTTCGGCCCTGCCCGGCCGTTAAAGTCTTCACGTCGCGCAGACCGGGCGCCGTGCAGTTTCTTTGACAAGGGCTGAGTGTGCTCGGAAGGTGGGGGTTCGCGCTGATGTCGTCGTCGTCGCCCACCCTGGTTGTCTGGATGCTGCGTTTTCTGCAGGCGGTGGGGGGGCTTGCACAGCTGACCGGGCAGACCTTTGCGGCGGCGCTGAACGGGGGGTTCTCGTCGCGGTGGCAGCGGCGCGAGCTGGTCTATCAGCTGGAAGCGGTGGCGATTCGTTCGCTGACAATCGCCATCCTGACAGCTGCGTTTTCCAGCATGGTGATGACGGTGCAGTTCGCGGTGCAGATGTCGCGCTTCGGCGTCAAAGAGTACGTCTCTAGCGTCGTATCGCTGTCGCTGGTGCGCGAGCTGGGACCCGTGCTCACGGCGCTCCTCGTCGGTGGGCGCGTCGGCGCGGGCATCGCGGCTGAGCTGGGATCGATGCGCGTCACCGAGCAGGTCGATGCGATTCGCGCCATGGGGGCGGATCCGATCCGCAAGCTCGTCGTGCCCCGCGTCGCCGCGACGACGCTGGCCCTGCCGCTTTTGACCGTGTTTGCCGACATCCTGGGCGTGCTGGGGGCCATGATCGTCGCGCGCGTTGGCTCAGGCGTGGGCATGACGCTGTTTCTAGAGTCGATGCTGCACTCGGTGGCGCTGGAAGATGTCATGCACGGGCTGGTAAAGACGGTGTTCTTCGGCTTCCTCTTGGGCCTCATCGCCTGTCACAAGGGGCTGTCGACCACCGGCGGCACCGAAGGCGTCGGCCGCGCCACCACCGAGACCGTCGTCGTGACCTCGCTGGTCACGCTGTGCGTCGACTTTGTGCTGACCAATCTGCTCCTTGGGTTTGGCCTATGAGCGCGCCGTTCATCGAGTTTGCCGGCGTGAAAAAAGCCTTCGGCCCCAAGGTCATCTATGAAGACCTGACGCTGTCGGTGCAGCGCGGCGAGACGCTGACCATCCTGGGCGGCTCGGGCACGGGCAAGAGCGTGATGCTCAAGCTCCTGATAGGCCTTCTTTCCGCCGATGCTGGCTCGATCCGCTTCGACGGCACCGAGATCTGCGGCCTGTCGGAGACGCAGCTTCTGCCGGTGCGCAGGCGCATCTCGATGCTGTTTCAGGGCGGGGCATTGTTCGATTCGATCTCGGTCGGCGAAAACGTCGCCTATCCGCTGCGCGAGCACTATCAGCTGTCGGAAGCGCAGATCCGCGATCGCGTGCGCGACAAGCTGGCCCTGGTCGGTCTGCCCGGCACCGAAGATCAGCGCCCGGCCGAGCTCTCGGGCGGGATGCGCAAGCGCGTCGCCATCGCCCGCGCCATCGCTGCCGATCCCGAGGTGCTGCTGTACGACGAACCGACGACCGGCCTGGATCCCATCAACACCCGCCGCATCAACGAGCTGATTCGATCGATCCAGCGCGAGCTGTCCGTCACCTCGCTGGTCGTCACACACGATATGCAGAGCGCGTTTATGGTCGCTGATCGCATGGCGCTGCTCAGCGATCGCCGCATCGTCGCGACGCTGCCTCGCGATGAGTTTCGCCACAGCCGCACCCCGGCCATCCACGACTTCGTCTCGGCGATGAGCGACGAGGTCCATGGCCGAGAGTCCCCCCCGCCGTCGCCTGGAGTCCCCCGATGAGCTCAAGTCATGACGACGCCTATCGCCTAGCCAAAGTCGGCGCCTTTGTCGTGATCGCGATCGTCTCTTTGGTCGCGGTCGTCGCGCTGGTCGGTCGCTCGCGCAGCTTGTTTACGCGTCGCGCGGTCTTGCACACCGCCTTCGACAACACCTCGGGCTTGGTGGTCGGCGCGCCGGTGCGGCTGGCCGGCGTCGATATCGGCATCGTGCAGAAGATCAGCTTCGATCGCGATCCGAAGATCAAAAAAGTCCACGTGCTGCTCGGCGTCCAGGCCAAGTACCTCGATCGCATTCGCGGCGACTCGCTGGCTCGGCTCAGCAGCAAGGGTCTGCTCGGCGACATGATCATCAATATCTCGGTCGGCAGTCCCGATGCCCCGGCGCTCAAGAGCGGCGACGATCTGCGCGCGGCCGAGAGCGAGGGCCTGGGCGAGGTGGTGTCCTCGCTGCAGGAGGGCATCGGTCAGGTCAGAAACCTCGTCGGCCATGTCGATGAGCGGGTGCGCACGGTGCTGAGCGATCAGGTGGCCAAGGATCTTGGTCGCGTTGTGCACTCGACGGCCAACATCCTCGAAGGCGTCGAGCACGGCGGTGGGCTGTTGCACGAAGTCATCTACAAGCCGCGCCTGGCCGAAAACGTCACCGCGCTGACCGGCGATGCGGGGCAGATCGCGCAGAACCTGAATCGCACGATTGCGCGCGTCGATGCCATGCTGGCCGCGGTGCAGAGCGGCAGCGGCACCCTGCACGATCTGATCTATCGCGACGAGGGCAGCAAGCTCGTCTCTGAGCTGAAGCAGCTAGGCACTGATCTTGCCGCCATGGTCTCGGAAGTGCGGCGCGGTCGCGGTGCGCTGCACACGCTGATCTACGACGATCAGCAGAACCTGATCGCTGATCTGGCAGCGACGGCGCGCACCCTGCGCACGCTGGCCGAAGAGACCGGGCAGGGCAAGGGCACACTGGGCGGTTTGGTCAAGGATCCGACGGTGTACGAAGACCTGAAGCTGATCTTGGGCAAGGTGAAGCGCAACGCGCTCTTGCGCACGTTTCTGCGCTCGGCGATTCAGTCGGACGGCCTGCGGCGCGAGCCGGCCGCAGCCGGGGCGCCGTAGCGAATCAGGCGAACGATGGGCAATCGCTCACAGCGCAACCCGGCGCACCTTGGCATGAACGCGCTGCGCAAGCGCGGTGGGCGCCACGCTTCCGAAAAGCGCGTCAGCCCAGGCGCGGGGGTCACGCAGCACTGCGCGTTGACCGCGGATTGTCGTGCTCTCCTTTCGCAGATTCCCGACGGAGCGGCGCAGCTCGTCATCTGCGACCCGCCGTACAATCTGGCGCTGGCTGACTGGGATCGGCACGCCGACTACCTGTCGTGGGCCGCTGGCTGGCTGGCCGATTGCGAGCGCGTCCTTGCCGACAGCGGCAGCCTGGTGTTGTTCGGGGGCCTGCAGTATCAGGCGGAAGCCGGCTCGGGCGATCTGCTGACGCTGCTTTCCCACCTGCGCGGTCACAGCGGTCTGCGCCTGGTGAACCTCATCATCTGGAACTACCCGAGCGGCATCAGCGCCCAGCGTTTCTTCGCCAACCGCCACGAAGAGATCGCCTGGTTCGGCAAGAGCGCCCGCTACTACTTCGATCTCGACGCTGTGCGTGAGCCCTACGACGAAGCCACCTGCGCCCGCTACCTGCGCGACAAGCGCCTGCGCCCCGACAGCGTCAAGCGTGGTCGCAATCCGACCAACGTCTGGCAGCTACCGCGCCTCAACGGCAACGCCCGCGAGCGCGTCGGCCACCCGACGCAGAAGCCCGCCGCCCTGATCCGCCGCCTGGTGCGCGCCCTGTCCTATCCCGGATCGCTCATCGTCGATCCCTTCGCCGGCAGCGGCGTCACCCCCCGCGTCGCCATCGAAGAAGGCCGCCACAGCCTGTGCAGCGACGCCGACCCCGCCTGGCACGACTTTCTGACCCGTCAGCTGCGCGCTCTGCCCACGTCCATCCCGCCGCATCACTTCACGGCGCAGCCGGGCGACGTGCTTTCGGCGAGTCGCTCGCCCACCTGAGCCGCAGCCCGGCGGTGCCGGCGGAACACGCGAGCGGTGAGGGCGTGGGCTCGGCGCAGCTAGCCGCGTGCGGGCGGCAGGGCGCGCGGGCGCTCGGGAAGCTGGGGCTTTAGCCACTCCCAGCTCTCGGCGCTGAGCGAGGATGTCGCTTCCTTGCAGGTCAAATCGGGGACGCGCTCGCCGAGCGACACGATCAGAAACATCGCCAGCTCGCTGTACAGGCCACGGCTGCTATCGGCGATCTCGATGCAGCCTTCGCCGTGGGCCGTGTGGAGCTGCAAGACCAGCCCGGCGCGCGGGGCTGAGCTGTTCGCTTCGCAGATCCACAGCATCCCTACAGCGACGGTGGCCTCGTCGGGAACTGGCGCCGGGGGCAGGCGATCGGCCTGCCGTGCCGACAGGCGATAACCCAGCCTGGCGAGGTCGGCTTGCAGCTCGGAGAAGCGTGGCCAGCCGGCGTGGCCTGGGGGGAAGAACAGCGCATAGCCGTGGCGGCGAACCTGGGGACCATCGAGCAGCCGCGAACTCAGCGCATACACCGTCACTCCCGCGATGCCCGCCAAGAGCAGGGGAAAGCGGTAGTGCTCAAACACGATCAATCCGACGCTGCGATTGGCGGCGATGTCATCGCGTACAGCCAGCCAGCCGATGCCGAACATCAGGGCCGCCGCCGCCGCCGCCAGACAGCCGGCAAGCAGGCCGTACTTTTCGCGTGCCACCTCGCGCAGGAACAGCGCGGCATCCTCCGGGGGGCCGATCGAGTCATTCCCTGCGGGGGGGAGCGTGGAACGTGCTGTCGCCATGTTCAGCCATACCGACCAGCATATCGCGCCTGCCGACGGCGCCCCGCGGCTTTCCCGCAGGAAGAACGCGAGAAGAGCTTAGGTCACGGCTGGGGTTGTGGGCTGGTGTCGGGACTGCGTTAGCCTGCGGTCGTTTCGCGACGGGCAGTCCGAGGCTGGGCGCTGATTTGGCCGAAAGCAGCAAATTTCTGACCTTTGCTGGAAAGTCGGCCAGGTCTCGTCGGCGTAGCTTGGGTTCACACCGCGCGGCTAGGCCGCAGACCTCGGGAGCTCATTGCCATGACGACCTCGTTCCGTACCCTGCTGGTTTCTTCCTTCGTTTTTGCGGCTTCGCTTTGCGCGGGCTGCGGGCTTGAGCCGACGGCGACCGAGTCTGACGAGGCGGCGATGGCGCTGGGCACGCGCAGTCAGAGTCTGGTCAGCACGACGGGCATCACGGTGGCGGCGACGTATCAGGAGGTGGTCACCGGCACGCCGACCTATGGCGACCCGGCGACCTCGCCGATGCTGCGGGTTCACGTCGAGGTCAGCGATGCTGCGCTGCGCGCCACCTACCCCAGCTTTGATGGCCTAGAGCGCGTGTTCGTCCGAGTGCCGAGGCTGAAGAGCGGCGTCGTCACCTGGGAGTCGCAGCCGCTGCGCTACAGCGGCCAGAGCCGGCGCGGCTACTACGGCGAGATCGTCATCGACCTGCACGACAGCGACTCGCTCTGGGGCGTCGATTGGCCGACGCTGTCGCTCTACGGCATCGCCATCGGCCTGGACACGAATCTCGGCGTCATCTGGGCGCAGGAAGACGGCCACAACTTCGCGGTCACGCGGCGCTAAGCGGCGGAGCGCGCCAGCCGGCTGCGACCTCGGCTCTGATGGGCTCGCGTCGATCGCTTACGCGTCGTGAATCGGCCGACGCGCCGGGGGCAGATCGGGTATATCAGGGCGAGGAGGGGCGCGATGTCATCGATGAAAGGGCGACTGGTCCGCTTGCTAGGCGGCGGAAGCCTGCGACGGGGGACGGTCACGACGGTGCAAGACCTGGGCGGATTTCGGCGCCTGGTTGTGCAGTGCGATGTGGGGAACTTCGTTGCGGGCACCAAGCTGCAGCTGCTCCTGCCGTCGGATGACATGCGGACGTACACGCCGATTCCCGATGCGGCGGGCCTTTCGCTCCTGGGTTGGAAGCACGCGGGCGGGCCGGGGGCGCGCTGGCTTTCGAGCGTGCAGGTCGGCGATGAGCTGTCGTTTCTGGGGCCGCAGCGGTCGCTGGAGCTAGAAGCTGGGCCGGTGCTGCTGGTCGGCGATGAGACCAGCGTGGCGGTGGCAGCGGCATTTGCGAGTGCGCGACCGGGACAGGTGCAGGCGGTGATCGCGTCCGCGGCCGCGGCGGATGTCGAGCGGGCCGTGTGCCGGATCGACATCAACGGCGCTCCGGTCGGTACGGGCTTCCTCGTGGGCCCGGATCTGGTCCTGACCTGCCACCACGTCCTCGCGTCGGTGCTGGCGGCCTCGGGCCCAAACAAGAATGTCCGCTTCCACTTCGATTACAAGAACAACGAGAGCGGCCAGCTCGGGGCGGCGGGGCCGTCGTCTACCCTGGTCGCCGTTCTGGACTCCAGCCCGCCGCACCCCAGCGAGCGTCTCGGAGGCAAGGCGGCGATGACGGCCGTGCCCGGCGAAGACCAGCTCGACGCTCGAGACGCCCGAGATCAAGTACGACGTCGACCTGAAGGACTCCGTCTTCACGCCAGAGCATTTGCGGAGGTGACGGGAACGCGGGTCCGGCCGCCTTTCGCGCTTGCCGGACCCGCGACCGCCCCTCTACAGTTTCCCACGGTGCGCGCGGCGCACCGTCCCGCCATGCCGAAGCTCCTCGTCTTCCAGCACGTCGCCTACGAAGAGCAGCTGAGACAGAAGACGCGCCTCCTCGACGGCCTGCTCGAGGATACTTTCGGTCCGGCGAAGCCTCCGGTGTCCCCGATGATCGGAATGCCCGTCGATCCCGACGGCGTGCCCCGGC
>CALFYE010000458.1:2500-80387 GCA_937952145.1 uncultured Myxococcales bacterium | reverse complement strand
AAGAGCGCATGAGCATGTCGCAAGAGATTGAGACGCTCATGCCGCACGATCTGGTCAATGCGAAGCCCGTCTCTGCCGTTGTCAAGGAGTACTTCGGGTCGTCGCAGCTGTCGCAGTTCATGGACCAGACGAACCCGCTGTCCGAAGTGACGCACAAGCGTCGCCTCTCGGCGCTCGGCCCCGGTGGTCTAACGCGCGAGCGCGCCGGCTTCGAGGTGCGCGACGTGCACGCCACGCACTACGGTCGTATCTGCCCGATCGAGACGCCGGAAGGACCGAACATCGGTCTTATTGCCTCGCTATCGACCTACGCCCGCGTCAATGAGTTCGGCTTTATCGAGACGCCATATCGACGCGTTGTCGAAGGTCGCGTCAGCGATGATGTCGAGTTCTACTCGGCGCTCCAGGAAGAGGGTCACTTCATCGCCCAGGCCAACGCGCCGGTCGGCGAGAGGGGCAAGTTCCTGGGCAACACGGTGTCGTGCCGCCACAACGGCGACTTCGTGCATGCGCGGCCGGAAGAAGTCACGCTGATGGACGTCTCACCGAACCAGCTGGTGTCGGTGGCGGCCTCGCTGATTCCCTTCCTTGAGCATGACGACGCCAACCGCGCGCTCATGGGCAGCAACATGCAGCGTCAGGCTGTGCCGCTGATTCGCACCGCGGCGCCGCTGATTGGCACCGGTATCGAAGGCATCGTGGCTCGCGACTCCGGCGTCACCATCGTCGCCAAGCGCGAAGGCATCGTCGAGTCCGTCGATGCCAGCCGAATCGTCGTTCGTCCGTTGGAGCATGACGAGCATGACCTCGCCTCGGTCAAGCCCGACATCTACACACTGATTAAGTTCCAGCGCAGCAACCAGAACACCTGCTTCAACCAGAAGCCGATCGTGCAGCGCGGCGATCGCGTGCGTCCTGGCGATGTGCTTGCCGATGGCCCCGCCTGCGAAATGGGCGAGCTCGCCCTAGGTCAAAACGTCGTCGTCGCCTTCATGCCCTGGGGCGGCTACAACTTCGAAGACTCGATTCTGTGCTCTGAGCGCTTGGTGAAGGAAGACGTCTATACGTCCATCCACATCGAAGAGTTCGAGTGCATCGCGCGCGACACCAAGCTCGGCAAGGAAGAGATCACGCGCGACATCCCGAACGTCGGCGATGAAGCACTGCGTGACCTCGACGAGTCGGGCATCGTGCGCATCGGTGCCGAGGTCAAGGCTGGCGATATCCTCGTCGGCAAGATCACACCGAAGGGCGAGACGCAGCTCTCTCCGGAAGAGAAGCTCCTGCGTGCCATCTTCGGCGAGAAGGCCGGCGACGTGCGCGATAGCTCGCTGCGTGTGCCCCCCGGTGTGCAAGGCATCGTCATCAGCGCTCGCGTCTTTGCACGCAAGGGCACTGAAAAAGACGAGCGCGCCAAGGACATCGAAGACGCCGAGAAGGAAAAGCTGATTACCGACCAGCGGGATGAGGTCAAGATCGTCTGCGATTCCTACTACGCGCGGATGCGTCGTTTGCTCGTCGGCAAGACTACCGCATCGCGTCTGATCGACGACAAAGGCAAGGTGCTGCTCGCCAAGGGCCAAGTCCTCGACGAGGCGGGTTTGGAGCAGGTGCCGCCGCGTCAGTATCGCGAGATCCGCGTTGAAGGCGATGGCCGCGTCGAGCAGAAGCTGGAGCAGCTGAGCCAGCAGCTAGAAGACGACATCCATAACATCGAAGCGTTCTATCGCGACAAGGTGGCCAAGATCACCAAGGGGGATGAGCTTCCTCCGGGCGTGATCAAGATGGTGAAGGTCTACGTCGCCATCAAGCGCAAGCTAGCCGTCGGTGACAAGATGGCCGGTCGCCACGGCAACAAGGGTGTCGTCAGCCGCGTTTTGCCGGAAGAGGACATGCCCTTCCAGGAAGACGGGACGCCCGTCGATGTCGTGCTGAACCCGCTCGGCGTTCCTTCGCGCATGAACGTGGGTCAGATCCTGGAGACCCACCTCGGTCTCGCCGCGCTGCAGCTTGGCCGGCAGCTGGATCGGATGCTGAGCAGCAAGTACAGCCCGAACGATCTGCGCGATCGCCTAAAGAAGATCTATACGACCGAGCAAGCGCACGCCTTTATCGACGCGCTTGATGCCGAAGACCTGCGGCAGTTTGCCGCCAAGCTGCGCCGCGGTGTGCAGATGGCGACGCCGGTCTTCGACGGTGCCAAAGAAGAAGAGATCAAGACCGCGCTCACCATGGCGGGCATGGCCACGACCGGTCAGATGCTGCTGTTCGATGGCAAGACCGGCAAGTCCTTCGACCACGATGTCACCGTCGGCGTCATGTACATCATGAAGCTGCATCACTTGGTCGACGACAAGATCCACGCTCGTTCGATTGGCCCGTACTCGCTGGTCACTCAGCAGCCGCTGGGTGGCAAGGCGCAGTTCGGCGGTCAGCGCCTCGGCGAAATGGAAGTGTGGGCCATGGAGGCGTACGGCGCCGCCTATGCCCTGCAAGAGTTCCTCACCGTGAAGTCCGATGACGTCGTCGGGCGCACGCGGATGTATGAGTCGATCGTCAAGGGCGAACACAACCTGGAGTCGGGCCTGCCGGAGTCGTTCAACGTGCTCCTCAAGGAACTCCAGTCGCTCTGCCTCAATGTTGAGCTGATCGAAGACCCCAGCACGCCCGCCCGCGACAACGCTCCGTCGACAGTGCAGCAGATGGCACGTGAAGTCGCGGCGAAGATCGGCGCCTGAACGAAATAAGGAGAGATTCCGTGAAGGATCTTTTTAACTTCTTCGAGAAGCCCAAAGACCCGCTTTCGTTCAGCGCCATCCGTATCAGTCTGGCGTCGCCAGACAAGATACGCGAGTGGTCGCACGGCGAGGTCAAGAAGCCCGAGACGATCAACTACCGCACCTTCAAGCCCGAGCGCGACGGCCTCTTCTGCGCCAAGATCTTTGGCCCAGTCAAAGACTACGAGTGCAACTGCGGCAAGTACAAGCGCATGAAGCACCGCGGTGTCGTCTGCGAAAAGTGCGGCGTGGAAGTCATTCAGTCGAAGGTGCGTCGCGAGCGCCTTGGCCACATCTCGCTGGCCACGCCCGTTGCGCACATCTGGTTCCTCAAGTCGCTGCCCTCGCGAATTGGCAACCTGCTCGACATCACGCTCAAGGAACTGGAAAAGGTTCTTTACTGCGAGTCGTATGTCGTCGTTGATCCGCGCAACAGTGGCCTGCAGCTTGGCGAGCTTCTTAGCGAAGAGCGCTATCAGAAGCTGGCCGAGGAACTTGGCGACGAAGCGTTCGAAGCGCGGATGGGCGCTGATGCGATTCGGGATTTGCTGATCAAGATCAACATCAGCCAGCTCTCGGATCAGCTGCGCAACGAAATGCGTGAAGCGACATCCGAAGCCAAGCGCAAGAAGATCGCCAAGCGCCTCAAGGTTGTTGAGGCGTTCAAGGAATCAGGCAACCGCCCTGAGTGGATGATGCTGGAAGTGATTCCAGTAATTCCGCCCGACCTGCGTCCGCTGGTTCCACTGGACGGTGGTCGATTCGCGACGTCGGATCTGAACGATCTGTATCGCCGCGTCATCAACCGCAACAATCGTCTCAAGCGTCTGCAAGAGCTGAACGCCCCCGAAATCATCATCCGCAACGAGAAGCGCATGTTGCAAGAGGCGGTCGATGCGCTCTTTGACAACGGTCGCCGCGGCAAGACGATCACCGGCCCCAACAAGCGGCCGCTGAAGTCACTGTCCGACATGCTCAAAGGCAAGCAGGGCCGGTTCCGTCAGAACCTGCTCGGCAAGCGTGTCGACTACTCGGGTCGTAGCGTCATCGTCGTCGGGCCTGAGCTTCGGCTCCACCAGTGCGGTCTGCCGAAGAAGATGGCGATCGAGCTGTTCAAGCCGTTTATCTACAACAAGCTCGAAGAGCGCGGCCTGGTCACGACGATCAAGAGCGCCAAGAAGATGGTCGACAAGGAGCGTCCCGAGGTCTGGGACATCCTCGAAGAGGTCATCAAAGAGCACCCGGTGCTGCTCAACCGTGCACCGACGCTGCACCGCCTTGGCATCCAAGCATTTGAGCCGGTGCTGATTGAAGGCAAGGCCATCCAGATGCACCCGCTCGTCTGTGCGGCGTTCAACGCCGACTTCGACGGTGACCAGATGGCAGTGCACGTGCCGCTATCCATCGAAGCGCAGATGGAAGCGCGCGTGCTCATGATGTCGACCAACAACATCCTGAGCCCGGCACACGGCAAGCCGATCATCATTCCGTCGCAGGACATCGTCCTTGGCCTTTACTACATGACGCGCGAGCGACTGTTCGCGCGGGGTGAGTATCGCGAGGTCAAGGGCAAGGATGGCAAAGTAAAGAGCGTCCAGGGCGTCTATGCGTCGCGCGAAGAAGTGCGCATGGCGTTTGACCACGGAGAGCTTGAGCTGCAGGCCCGCATCAAGGTCCGCATGCTCAACCCGACGGGCACCACGCCTGACACGTATCAGATGGTAGAGACCACGTGCGGCCGCATCCTGCTATACGAGATCATGCCCAAGGAGCTGCCGTTCCGTCTGGTGAACCGCGTGCTCGGCAAGAAGCAGCTCGCCGATCTGATCGACGCCTGCTATCGCACCGGCGGCCAGAAAGAGACCGTGCTCATGGCTGACAAGCTGCGTACCCTTGGGTACACGCACGCAACGGCGGCCGGCATCTCGATCTGCATCGACGACATGCGTATTCCGGCGAAGAAGAAGGTCTTCCTGGATCGCGCTGAAAAAGAAGTTGCCGAGATCGAAGACCAGTACAACGAGGGCTTGATCACCTCGGGCGAGCGCTACAACAAGGTCGTCGATATCTGGGCCCAGGTTGCCGAGCAGGTCGCCGGCGAAATGATGAGCGAGATCGGCACGACGATCGCCAAGGATGAGCGCTCCAACGAAGAGAAGCGCCAGCCGTCGTTCAACCCGATCTTCATCATGGCTGATTCTGGCGCGCGTGGATCGCAGCAACAGATTCGTCAGCTCGCGGGTATGCGCGGCCTTATGGCCAAGCCCTCGGGCGAAATTATCGAGACGCCGATCACCACGAACTTCCGTGAAGGCCTCTCGGTGCTCCAGTACTTCATCTCGACGCACGGTGCGCGAAAGGGTCTGGCCGATACCGCACTCAAGACCGCCAACTCCGGGTACTTGACCCGTCGTCTCGTCGACGTTGCACAGGATGCAATCATCGCCGACTACGACTGCGGCACGCTCGAAGGTATCGAGATGACGCCGCTCGTCGAAGGTGGCGAGGTCATCGAGCGCATCGGCGATCGCATCCTCGGTCGCGTATCGCTCGAAGACGTCGTCGATCCATACAGTGGCGAAGTGCTGGTGCCCGCCAACAGCGAGATCAACGAAGAGCGTGTTGCGCTCATCGAGAACGCTGGCATCGACAAGGTCAAGATTCGCTCCGTGCTGACCTGCCAGACCCGTCGAGGCATCTGCGTGCAGTGCTACGGTCGCGATCTGGCGCGTGGCCACGTCGTCAACATCGGCGAAGCCGTCGGCGTTATCGCCGCGCAGTCGATCGGCGAGCCTGGCACCCAGCTGACGATGCGAACGTTCCACATCGGTGGCGTCGGTCAGGTCCGCATTCAGTCGTCGAACCTGGAGTCGCGCAGCACGGGTATCGTGCACTTCGAGAACGTGCAGAGCGTCGAGAAGACGAACGCTGCCGCTGCCGAGCCACACCAGCGCAAGTATCGCGTCGTCATGAATCGCCATGGCGAGTTGGTGATTCGCGACGAGGCGGGCCATGAGCGCGAGCGCTACGGTCTGACCTACGGCGCCAAGCTCTTCGTCAATCACGGCGATCGTGTCGAGCCCAAGAAGCTGCTCTCCGAGTGGGACGCGTTCTCGCTGCCGATCCTCACTGAAGTCGCCGGCGCCGTGAAGTACGGCGACATCATCGACGGCGTGACGATGCAGGAACAGCTCGACGAGCACACTGGCCTTTCGCGCAAGGTGATCATCGAGTCGCGCGATGCCGATACGCGTCCTCGCATCACGATCAAGGATGACGGTGGCAAGACGCGCAAGGTCTCCGGCACCAACCAGGAGGCGCGCTACTTCCTGCCGATCGGCGCCAACATCAGTGTCAACGAAGGCGATCGCGTCGATGCAGGCGACATCATCGCTCGTATCCCGCGCGAGACGGTCAAGACCAAGGACATCACTGGTGGTCTGCCCCGCGTCGCTGAGCTTTTCGAAGCGCGCAAGCCGAAGGAGCATGCGGTCATCTCTGAGATTGACGGCGTTGTCTCGTTCGGCAAGGACACCAAGGGCAAGCGCAAGGTCATCATCACGCCGGAGATTGGCGAGCCGAAGGAGTACCTGATCTCCAAAGGCAAGCACCTCTCGGTGCGCGATGGCGATCGTGTGCGAGCCGGCGAGCCGCTGATGGACGGCAGTTCCAATCCGCACGACATTCTGCGCGTGCTCGGCGAGAAGGCGCTAGCCAAGTATCTCGTCGACGAAGTGCAGGAGGTCTACCGTCTGCAGGGCGTCAAGATCAATGACAAGCACATCGAGGTGATCGTTCGCCAGATGCTGCGTCGTGTGCGCGTCGTCGATGTCGGTGACACCACCTTCCTCGTCGATGAACAGGTCGAACGCCATCTGTTTGAAGAGCAGAACGAGCGCGTGATGTCAAGTGGTGGTCAGCCTGCCAAGGGCGAGCCCCTCCTGCTCGGTATTACCAAGGCCTCTCTATCGACGGAGTCGTTCATCTCGGCGTCGTCGTTCCAGGAGACCACCAAGGTACTCACCGAGGCAGCGATTCAGGGCAAGGTCGACTACCTGCGCGGCCTGAAAGAAAACGTCATCATGGGCCGCCTGATCCCTGCCGGTACCGGCATTCCGACGTACAAGCGGCTCACCATGGTGATCGATGATCCCGATCGCCAGGCGATTACCTCGCGCAGCGACGGGGCGGTAATGCCCCCAATGCCGATCGAAGTCCCGCATGACAACCTAGAATCGGCGTCCGCAAGCAAAGCCTAAGAGCCATAAACTGTGAGGTTAAAAGGACAATCTCCGAGAGAGATTATGCGAGAAAAGCAGAAGTTCGATCTTTTGCTTGACTCACTGTCCGACCTCCGTATACTGCGTTCCTCTTCGCGAACGGGTGGATGTTGAGTGTTCTCGCGGAGTTGGAGCTTCGAGTAGAAACGAAACAGTCAGATGCCCACGATTAACCAGCTCGTAAGAAAAGGCCGAGTGAAGCAGGTGCGGAAGACCACTGCGCCTGCCCTCAAAGGGTGCCCGCAAAAACGCGGGGTCTGCGTGCGCGTCTACACGACGACGCCCAAGAAGCCGAACTCGGCGCTCCGCAAGGTCGCCC
The DNA here is from genome assembly GCA_937952145.1 of uncultured Myxococcales bacterium. Taxonomy (GTDB): domain Bacteria; phylum Myxococcota_A; class Polyangia; order Palsa-1104; family JAEUJZ01; genus JAEUJZ01. The sequence goes on along the minus strand of CALFYE010000458.1, from coordinate 73,011 downwards.
GTGTTCGTCTGACCAATCAGATTGAGGTCACGACCTACATTCCCGGCGAAGGACACAATCTCCAGGAACACTCGGTCGTCCTGATCCGCGGCGGCCGTGTCAAAGATCTTCCTGGTGTTCGTTATCACATCGTGCGCGGCACTCTTGATACCGCGGGTGTGGCTAACCGGCGGCAGGGTCGCTCGAAGTACGGCGCCAAGCGGCCCAAGTAGTAGGCGAGGAAAGCGATGCCCCGCAAAGGTGAAGTTCCCAAGCGCGAAGTTTTGCCCGATCCGAAGTTCACAGATCAGGCAGATGAAGTCCGTCGCCGTCTGACCAAGTTCATCAACACGGTCATGGTGTCGGGTAAGAAGGCTGTTGCCGAACGCATCGTGTACGGCGCGCTCGACAAGGTTGGTGATCGGGCGAAAGAAGATCCCATCAAGGTCTTCGAGAAGGCACTGGGCAATGTGAAGCCCAAGCTAGAAGTAAAGTCGCGTCGTGTTGGCGGCTCGACCTACCAGGTGCCAGTGGATGTTCGCCCTGAGCGTTCACAGGCGCTGGGGATGCGCTGGCTAGTCACCTATTCCCGCTCGCGCGGCGAAAAGACGATGACGGAAAAGCTGGCGGCCGAGATTCTCGATGCCGCCAACAATCGCGGTAATGCCGTGAAGAAGCGCGAAGACACGCACAAGATGGCGGAGGCCAACAAGGCCTTTGCTCACTACCGCTGGTAACCCGCGCTAGTGCGGGTGCGTGGTTCCATTTCGATGGAATCGCGCTGGGCCCCAAGGTTCGGATCGACAAGACGAGATGTGGCGCTGCCATGAATACGGTGTGCGCCTGAGCAAATAAGGACATCGCAATGGCTAAGGAAAAATTCGTTCGCACCAAGCCCCACGTGAACATTGGCACGATTGGTCACGTGGACCACGGCAAGACCACGCTGACCGCCGCGATCACCAAGGTGATGTCCGAGAAGTCGGGCGGCAAGATCAAGGCCATCAGCTATGACGAAGTCGCCAAGGCTTCGGAGTCGCAGGGGCGCCGGGACGATACCAAGATCCTCACCATCGCTGTCTCGCACGTTGAGTACGAGTCGGAGAAGCGCCACTACGCGCACGTTGACTGCCCAGGGCACGCCGACTACGTCAAGAACATGATTACCGGCGCTGCGCAGATGGATGGCGCCATCCTGGTTGTCTCGGCGCTTGACGGTCCGATGCCGCAGACGCGTGAACACGTGCTTCTTGCGCGCCAGGTCAACGTGCCCAAGTTGGTCGTCTTCTTGAACAAGGTTGATGCCGTCGAGGATAAGGAACTCCTTGATCTGGTTGAGCTTGAGGTTCGCGAGCTCCTGAATAAGTACAAATTCGAGGGCGACGATGCCCCGATCGTCCGCGGCTCTGCTCTGCAGGCTCTTAAAGGCGAGCATAACGATATTGCTGACCAGTCCATCTTTAGGCTCATGGAAGCTTGCGACAGCTTCATTCCAGAGCCGAAGCGCGATATCGACAAGGACTTCCTCATGCCAGTGGAGGACGTGTTCACGATCTCGGGTCGTGGTACTGTCGTCACGGGCCGCATCGAGCGTGGCATTGTCAAGGTTGGCGAGAACGTCGAGATCATCGGATTCACCGAGACTCGCAACACAGTCGTCACCGGTGTTGAAATGTTCCGCAAACTGCTCGATCAGGGCCAGGCTGGTGACAACGTCGGCTGTCTGCTCCGTGGTGTGAAACGCGAGGAAATCGAGCGCGGTCAGGTTCTGGCCAAGCCTAACAGCATCAAGCCGCACAACCACTTCAAAGCCGAAGTCTACGTTCTCAAGAAGGAAGAAGGCGGTCGTCATACGCCCTTCTTCACGAACTATCGGCCGCAGTTCTACTTCCGCACGACGGACGTGACGGGTGTGGTTCGTCTGCCTGACGGCGTAGAAATGGTTATGCCCGGCGACAACATCCAGATGACGATTGAGCTCATCACGTCTGTTGCAGTGGAAGGGCAGCTTCGCTTCGCTATCCGCGAGGGTGGCCGTACGGTCGGCGCCGGCGTCGTTACCGAAATCCTGCCGGACATTGACCATACGAAGAAGCAGTAGTCCCGAACCCTCGAAATCGATAGAAGCTCGACATGACGACCCCGAAGATCCGCATCCGGCTGAAGGCTTACGATCACAAGCTGCTTGATCAGTCAGCTGGAGAGATCGTTGACACCGCGAAGCGTACCGGCGCTAAGGTGGCTGGTCCGATTCCGCTGCCGACGAAGATCAATAAGTACTGCGTGCTCCGCTCTGTCCACATCGACAAGAAGTCGCGTGAGCAGTTCGAGATTCGCACGCACAAGCGCTTGCTCGACATCTTGGAGCCGACGCAGCAGACGCTGGATGCGCTGATGAAGTTGGATCTCTCGGCCGGAGTGGATGTCGAGATCAAGACCTGAACCGAGGACGCCTGTACCTACCGGGTAACAGGCACTGATTCCGGCACGGCCCGGCTGATCCCGCGCAATACGGGGTAGTCGGGCGCCTGCGCGTTTACGCGTGATGTGCCGACGTAAGAGACCCATGGCGACTTTCGACGTAGTGAATGCCCAGGGACAGAAAATCCGAGCCATCGAACTTGATGACTCGGTATTTTCTGCCGATATCAAAGAACACGTGCTCTGGGAAGTCGTGAAGCAGCAGCTCGCTGCCCGACGACAGGGTACCCACTCGACACTGCACCGTGGAGAAGTTCGCGGTGGTGGTAAGAAACCCTTCCGCCAGAAAGGTACCGGTCAAGCTCGTCAGGGCTCGACTCGGGCCCCAAATCATACGGGCGGTGCCAAGGTCTTCTCTCCTAAGCCGCGAGATTACGAATACGCGCTTCCCAAGAAGGTCAAGCAGGCCGCTCTGCGCTCTGCGCTCTCGCTCCGCGCCAAAGAGAAGAAGCTGATCATCCTAGAGGATGTCAACTTTGAGGCTCCCAAGACCAAGCAGGCAGTGGCTCTGCTTGGGGCCCTCGGAGGGAGCAAGGCACTCTTGGTTGCTTCCGCTGAGAGCACGGCGCTAGCCAAGTCGATGCGTAACCTGGAGAGTGCCAAATACCTGGCCGTCGAAGGTTTAAACACCTACGACATTCTCAAACATCCCTCGCTGATTCTCACCGAGAAGACAGCGAAGGCTATCGAGTCGCGGCTGAGCCTGCGCTCAGCGTCGTAGTGGTGTCGCGATGAAGCCCCATCAGATCATCAAGCGTCCGCTGTTGACCGAAAAGAGCAACCGGCTGAAAGAGTCCGGCGGTCAGCAAAATGCCGATGAAGCCAGTCTGCGTCCGCAGGTGGCTTTTGAGGTGCATAGCGATGCCAACAAGGTGCAGATCCGCGAGGCGGTCAAGGCACTTTTCCCCGAAGTGCAGATCGCGGATGTGCGGACGATGATTGTCCGCGGCAAGGTTAAGCGCCTCGGCCGCTGGATTGGCAAGCGCTCGAACTGGAAGAAGGCCATCGTCACCTTGCACGCCGGCCACAAGATCGAGTTCTTCGAGGGTGTGTAATGGGCATCAAAGTCTATAAGCCGACGTCGCCGGGTCGTCGTGGGATGACCGGGTTTGATTTTGCTGAGGTCACCAAAGACCATCCTGAGAAGCGCCTGACCAAAGGCGCGAAGCAGCAGGCTGGTCGCAATAACCAGGGACGCGTAACCACGCGCTTTCATGGTGGTGGCCACAAGCAGCGGTACCGTAGCATCGACTTCAAGCGCAGCAAGACTGGCATCCCTGCCAAAGTCGCTGCGGTGGAGTACGACCCGAACCGTACCTGCCGTATAGCTCTTCTGCACTATGTCGACGGTGACAAGAGCTATATCCTCTGTCCTGACAAGTTGACCGTGGGTGACACGGTTATCGCTGCCAATAGTGCAGACATCAAGCCGGGCAACTCGTTGCCCCTGCGTTTCATTCCGCTTGGGACTCCGATTCACAACATCGAGCTCAAGATTGGTGGCGGTGGGCAGCTTGTGCGCTCCGCTGGCAGCGCAGCACAGCTGATGTCTAAGGATGGAGATTGGGCTCAGGTCCGTCTGCCGTCCGGCGAAGTCCGCCGTGTTCACATGAGCTGTCGTGCGACGGTTGGCCAAGTGGGCAATCTCGACCACGGCAATGTGCAGTGGGGCAAGGCTGGCCGCATGCGCTGGAAAGGTCAGATGCCGCATAACCGCGGTGTGACCATGAACCCGGTGGACCATCCGATGGGTGGTGGCGAGGGCCGCTCCTCCGGTGGTCGTCATCCCTGCTCGCCTTGGGGTATGCCGACTAAGGGCTACAAGACTCGTAAGAACAAGAGCACGGATAAATTCATCGTCCGTCGCCGCGGAAGCAAGGGGTAAGGCTCGATGGCTCGTTCGATTAAGAAAGGCCCGTTCGTCGACAAACACCTGCAGGTCAAGGTGGTCGATGCGAACCGCACCAAGTCGAAGAAGGTCATCAAGACTTGGTCGCGACGTTCTACCGTTACGCCTGAGATGGTCGGGATAACGTTCGCCGTTCATCAGGGTAAGAAGTTCATCCCGGTCTTTGTGACCGAGAACATGGTCGGGCACAAGCTCGGCGAGTTTGCGCCTACGCGGACTTTCCACGGTCACTCTGGTGATCGTAAGGCCAAGACTGCAGCGGCGCCTGCAAAGCCGGCGGCCCCGGCCAAGAAGTAGCACCTTAGGTGCAGGGTAAATGGACGCCATGGAAGCCAAGGCCGTTCTAAGACAAGTTCGAATCTCGCCTCGCAAGATGCGCATCATTGCCAATCTGGTGCGAGGGCGCCGTGTAGACGACGCCATGGCGATGCTGAAGAGCACGCCCAAGCGAAGTGGTGAAGTGATCCGCAAGCTCCTACTCTCCGCGGTTGCTAACGCGGAGCACAAGGGCCAGACCGATGTTGACTCCCTGATTGTCCGGGGCTGCAGCATTGACAACGGACCCATCATCAAGCGCTGGATGGCTCGCGCTATGGGACGCGCCAACCGTATTCAGCGGCGCACCAGCAATGTCACTGTGATCGTCGGGCAGGCTGAGTAGCCTTAGCAGACAGACTGGAAAGTAGGCGAAATGGGCCAGAAAACGCATCCCATCGGATTCCGTCTCGGCGTAATCAAGAGCTGGACCTCGAAGTGGTACGAGGAAAAGAACTACGCTAAGTGGCTCCATGAGGACATCAAGCTCCGTAATGAGATCCGCAAGAAGCTGGCACATGCTGGCATCGCGGGCGTTGAGATTGAGCGGGCGGCCAACAAGGCCAAGATCAACATCTATACCGCACGTCCGGGTATCGTCATCGGCAAGCGTGGCGCTGGTGTTGAGCAGCTAAAGAAGGACATCCAGGCGCTGACCGAGAACGAGGTCTTCCTGAACATTCAGGAAGTCCGCAAAGCGGAGACGAACGCGCAGCTGGTTGCCGAGAACATCGCCACGCAGCTTGAGCGCCGTGTGGCTTTCCGTCGCGCGATGAAGAAGGCAATCCAGACCGCCATGAAGTTTGGCGCGAAGGGTATTCGCGTCGCGTCGTCGGGTCGTCTCGGCGGTGCTGAGATGGCTCGTTATGAGTGGTATCGCGAAGGTCGTGTGCCGCTGCACACGCTTCGCGCGGACATTGACTTCGGTTTCGCAGAGGCCCACACCACGTACGGCGTCATCGGCGTGAAGTGCTGGATCTTCAAGGGTGAGGTACTCCCCACCCGCTCTGCTCCCAAGGCTTAGGCACAGGTAAGCATCCATGCTTTCTCCTAAAAGGACAAAGTTCCGCAAGGCGCAAAAAGGCCGTCGCCGCGGTCTCGCCAAAGGCGGTTCATCGGTGGCTTTCGGCGATTTCGGTCTGCAGGCTGCGGAGTGTGGCTACATCACTTCACGCCAGATCGAAGCAGCGCGTATTGCGATCAGTCGCCACGTCAAGCGTGGCGGCAAGGTCTACATCCGCATCTTCCCAGACAAGCCGACGACCAAGAAGCCGGCCGAAACCCGCATGGGTAAAGGCAAGGGTGCTCCTGAGGATTGGGTCGCGGTGGTTCGCCCGGGCCGAGTCATGTACGAGCTCGAAGGTGTGCCTGAGGATTTGGCCCGTGAGGCCTTCCGGCTCGCCCACCACAAGCTGCCCGTTGCCACGCGCTTTGTCTCCCGCGTGGGAGGTGCCCTATGAAGCGGACTGCGGTCGTTCGTGAGATCCGCGAGTCGTCTGAGGACGAGCTTCGCGGACGACTCAGCCGGCTTGAGACGCAGCTCTTTAAGCTGCGCCTGAAGCACTCCACCAACCAAATCGAAAACATCAGCCAGATCCGCACGACGCGTCGCGAGATCGCCCGTGTAATGACGGTTATGGCTGAGCGACGTCGCGCTAAGCAGCCCGACGCCCAGCAGTCCTAGCGATAGGCCTTAGGCAACGAAAATGAGTACGCAGAAAAGCCCGGCCCCTACCTCTACCAAGGCCTCCACCAAGGCCGCATCTTCTGCTGCGCCGAAGACTGCAAAGACCGCAGCGCCAACGCAGGCCGCTCCTGCCCCCGCCGCTCCCGCTCCGGCGAAGCCAGCCAAGGTGGAGCCAGTCAAGGCTCCAGCTAAAGCTGCGCCTGCCGTGACGGCGGAGGACACTCGTGGCAATCGTCGTCACTTGGTCGGTGTTGTGACTTCCGACAAGATGAATAAGACGGTGGTGGTGCAGGTTACCCGCCGCGTGCGCGAGGCGAAGTTCGGCAAGTACACGGTGCATCAGGCCAAGTACAAGGCGCACTCCGAGGACAACAGCGTGCATGTTGGCGACAAGGTAGAGCTTGTGGAGTCGCGGCCTCTGTCGAAGGACAAGCGTTGGCGTGTTGTGAAGCTCATAGAGCGTGCCCGTCGCTCTGTGTAGCTCGACATGCAAATCGCAGGGAGAACGCCAGCACAAAGTTCGGTGCTCTCCCTAAAAGCCCGTGGCTAAAAAGAGACGGATTGAACAGACCGCTCGCGTGTTAGGTTCGCCATGATTCAGATGACCACCATTCTCGACGTCGCTGACAACTCTGGTGCAAAGAAGGTTTTTTGCATCAAGGTTCTGGGCGGGTCGAAGCGAAAGTATGCCTCTCTCGGCGATGTCATCGTTGTCTCGGTGAAAGAGGCCATTCCGAACGCCAAGGTGAAGAAGGGCGATGTCGCCAAGGCGGTCATCGTCCGCACGGCCAAGGAGGTCGCTCGGCCGGATGGTTCGTACATCCGTTTCGACACCAACTCGGCTGTGCTTATCAACAAAGAGAACGAGCCGCTTGGGACCCGTATCTTCGGCCCAGTCGCTCGCGAGCTTCGCGCCAAGAAGTTCATGAAGATCATTTCGCTGGCGCCAGAGGTGCTCTAATGCAGCGCATTCGCAAGGGTGACCTAGTTGAGGTCATTGCTGGAAAAGAGAAGGGCAAGCGAGCTCGCGTGCTCCGGGTTCTGCAGAAGACCCAGCGCGTAGTGCTCGAGCGCCTGACCATGGTGAAGCGCCACACCAAGCCGACCCAGAATAACCAGGGCGGTATTTTGGAAAAAGAGGGCACGATTCACCTGTCCAATGTCATGCCAATTGATCCCGGAACGGACAAGGCGACGCGCGTGAAGACCATCGTCAAGGATGGGGTTCGGTTGCGGGCCGGCAAATCTGGAACGGCGATCGAGGCAGAGAAGAAGTAGCGACCCAGAACGGTTCGGGACCCGCCGCCCACACGGTGACTGCTTAGCAAGAGTCGCCAGCGACGGAAGCGAACGGAGTGATTATGGCAGACGCAAAGAACGAGAAGCCCGCCAAAAAGGAAGCTGCTGGCGCAGGCAAGGAAGCTGCCCCGAAGGCTGCTCCTGCCAAGGAAGCCTCCAAGGATGGCGGCAAGGAGGCCAAGCCAGCGAAGGCTCCGGCCAAGGCTGCGGCTGGTTCCAAGGGCAGGGGCGACAAGGGCAAGATCGACGGCACGCCCAATGCTGGGGCTGGTGAACAGATCAAGCGGACGGCGCCGCCGCGCTTGCGTCAGCTCTATGACAAAGAAGTTGCTGCCAAGCTCATGAAGGAGTTTGGCTATGGCAACCGCAACCAGGTGCCCCGTTTGGTCAAGATCACCTTGAACATGGGCCTTGGCGAAGCGATTGGAAATCCCAAGATCATCGACCACGCGGTTGAAGAGATGCGCTCTGTGACTGGGCAGCAGCCGGTCGTCACCAAAGCCAAGAAGTCGATCGCAACGTTCAAGCTGCGCGAGGGCCAGAAGATCGGTTGTATGACGACGCTGCGCCGTGAGCGTATGTGGGAGTTCCTGGATCGTCTCGTCTCGCTGGCAATGCCGCGTGTTCGCGACTTCAAGGGCATCTCGCCGCGCTCGTTCGATGGACGCGGGAACTTCTCGATGGGTGTCCGCGAACAGATCATCTTCCCCGAGATCAATTACGACAAGATCGACAAGATCAAGGGTCTCAACATCACCATCGTCTCGACTGCGAGAACCGATGAAGAGGGACGCGCTCTACTGCGCCACCTCGGAATGCCGTTCAGGAGCTAACATGGCCCGTCTTGCCAAAGAATGGCGTGCGCATAACAACGTCTTCAAGTTCAAGAAGGTCGACAAGAACGGCCAAGTCAGCTCAGTTCGCCAGCGTAACCGCTGCAATCTCTGCGGTAGGCCGCGTGGCTTTATGCGTAAGTTCCAGCTTTGCCGCATCTGCTTCCGCAAGATGGCTTCGCGGGGCGAGATCCCCGGCGTCGTCAAGTCGAGCTGGTAGCCAGGACTCACGGCCAGGACCCACGGTGAAATAATGACCGATCCCATTGGCGATATGCTGACGAGAATCCGCAATGCCATGATGGCGCGGAAAGAGAATGTCACGCTGCCAGCCTCGAATCTCAAAGAGCGCGTAGCAGAGATCCTGCGTGACGAAGGCTACATCCAGTCCGTAGCGCGTGGCGCTGACGACCAGGGCAGTACGCTGACCTTGGGCCTGCGCTACGGCCAGGACAACCAACACGCGATTCAATCCATGCGCCGTGTTTCGCGGCCTGGACAGCGCATCTACGTTCGCCATACCGCGATTCCGCGTGTGCGTTCGGGTCTGGGCGTCTCGATCCTCTCCACCTCTCGCGGGGTGCTGACCGATCGCCAGGCGCGCAAGCTTGGAGTCGGTGGCGAGCTGCTTTGTGAGGTCTGGTAATGTCTCGCATCGGCAAAAAGCCGGTTGCAGTGCCATCCGGCGTCAACGTCACTATCAAAGACTCCGTGATCGCGATTAAGGGCCCCAAGGGTGAGCTCAAGCGAGCTGTTCCGATTGGGGTCTCCGCGAAGCTTGAAGCTGGACACGTCCAGGTCTCGCGTCAGGGAGACGGCCGGGATGAGCGCGCTCGTCATGGTCTGCTCCGTGCGCTAGTGGCCAACATGGTCAAAGGCGTCACGGAGGGCTATACCCGCCAGCTTGAGATCAATGGTGTTGGCTATCGCGCTGAGGTGGTCGGCAATAAAGTCAACCTCGTGGTGGGTCTTTCCCATCCTGTGGAGTTTGCTCTGCCGACGGGCGTTGCCGCCAAGGCTGAGAAGACGAAGAGTACTGTGAACAGCGGCCAGGATGCCGTGCTGCTCACCCTGACCGGCGCGGATAAGGAAGTCGTAGGCCAGCTTGCGGCTCGTATCCGAAACGTGCGTCCTCCCGAGCCTTACAAGGGTAAGGGCATCAAGTATCTGGAAGAGACGCTCCGTCGCAAGGTCGGCAAGACTGGTGCAAGCTAATCCGGCGCGTCCGGGTTCGCCACTATCCGCATTGAACCCAGTGCATGGCGCGATTCTTCTGAGGTTAGAGTTGATCGGCGTCTTGACACGGGTAGCTCAGGTACGGTGAGAACATGTCGACGAAGATTGATGCGCGGCTTAAGCGCAAGATGTCCATCCGCAAGCGTGTGCAAGGCAGCCAAGAGCGGCCCCGGCTATCGGTTTTCCGGTCCAGCAAGCACATCTATGCGCAGGTCATCGATGATGACAAGCAAGCTACTTTGGCCGCGGCTTCGTCGCTAGAGCCTGAGCTTGAGGCGTCACTTAAGGGCGTCAAGAAGACCGAGCGCGCGAAGCAGATCGGGAAGCTCATTGCGGAGCGTTGCTTGCAAAAAGGCGTCTCGCAGGTCGTCTTTGACCGCAATGGCTACATCTATCATGGCCGTGTCTCCGCGCTCGCAGATGGTGCGCGCGAGGGCGGACTCAAGTTCTAGGAGACGAGCGTGGCGATCAATTTCAGCGAAGTGGGCGAGCTTAAAGACCGCGTCGTCTACATCAACCGCGTAGCCAAGGTCGTCAAGGGCGGCCGTCGCTTCAGCTTCTCGGCGCTTGTGGTAGTCGGGGATGGCAATGGCCATGTCGGCGCAGGTCTCGGCAAGGCGAATGAAGTACCCGAGGCCATTCGCAAGGCGACCGACCAGGCCAAAAAGGGTCTCTTCAAGATTCCGCTGACCGATGGCCGTACAATCCCGCACGAGACGATCGGTGAGTTCGGTTCGGGTCGTGTGCTGCTGCGGCCGGCTTCCCCTGGTACTGGCGTGATCGCCGGCGGTGCCGCTCGAGCGATGCTCGAAGTCGCCGGCATCCAGGACATCCTGACCAAGTGCATTGGCACTTCGAATCCGCACAACGTGGTGCACGCCACCACGCAGGCGCTGCAGGGTCTGCACGCCCCGGACGAGGTGGCTCGCCGCCGAGGCAAGACGGTTGAGCAGCTGCACAGCGTATAGCGTCCACGCTACGAGCGCGCGCTGTCGCAACTGGCACTAGCACACACAAGGGAATTAATCATGGCGCTGAAGCTGAAAGTGACTTTGATCCGCAGTGGCATTAACCGCCCTGAAGATCAGAAGCAGACAATCAAGGCGCTTGGACTGACCAAGATGCATCGCGAGAACGTCCTCAAGGACACTGACGCTGTGCGGGGCATGATCCGCAAGGTGTCGCACTTGGTGAAGGTCGAGCCCGTCGAGTAAACGTGAACCGACGCCTCCCTGCAGAGTGCGTCGTCAAGGACTGAACAATGGGTACCACGCTACATACCCTGGCTCCGAACGAAGGAGCGACTAAGCCGCGCAAGCGCGTTGGCCGTGGTCATGGCTCGGGAACACACAAGACCGCCGGCAAGGGAACCAAGGGCCAAAAAGCCCGCACGGGTCACCATGGCATTCCCAAGCCTGGTTTTGAAGGCGGTCAGACCGCGATGGCGCGACGTCTGCCCAAGCGCGGCTTCAATAATCCGTTTCGCCGCGAAGTCTTCGCCCTGAATCTTGGCGATATCGCCGTACGCTTCGCACAGCCGTCCGGTGTTGTTGGCCTCGATGAGCTGAAGAATGCCGGCATGGTCCCGCGCTCCGCCAAGATCGTGAAGATCCTTGGCAGCGTCCGCGAGGGCCAGAAGGTGCCGGACGGTCTCAAGGTGGCGGCGCACCTGATCTCGGCCTCGGCACAAGAGCATCTCGATAAGGCGAAGGGCTCGTTTGAAGCTGTTGCCCTGCACGAGCCGAAGCCGGTCAAGCGCCCTGAGAAAAAGACCAAGAAGAAGTAAATCCCTTCACTGCGCTGTCAGGGTTAGGCGGTCAAGCAGGATAGGCCGATAACCTGGGTAGCGACAAAGAGAAGAAATGGCGTCGAACATCGCCAACATTGCGAAGATCCCGGAGCTGCGGAAGAGAATTTTCTTCACGCTGGCTTTGCTTGCGGTCTACCGCGTCGGGGTCTTTGTCACCGTCCCTGGTGTCGATCGCCAGGTCATGAAGAACATCTTGAAGTCAGCCTCGGGATCATTCCTGGGGCTGCTCAATATGTTTTCGGGTGGTGCGCTCGAACAGCTGTCGATCTTCGCGCTGGGCATCATGCCCTACATCAGCTCGTCGATCATTCTGCAGCTTCTCACCGTTGTATTGCCAATCCTAGATCGGCTGCAGAAAGAGGGTGAGCAGGGCCGCCGGAAGATCAACCAATACACCCGCTACGGCACGATCGTTATCTCGCTAGTGCAAGCGTTCTTCATCGCTCGCTGGCTAGAAGGCAACAACCGCAGCTTCTCGCAGTTCGGCTCAGTCGTCCTCAATCCTGGCTTGGGGTTTGAGATGCTGACGATGATCACGCTGACCACAGGGACGGCGTTCATCATGTGGCTGGGCGAGCAAATTACTGAGCGCGGAATTGGCAACGGGATCTCGCTCATCATTTTTGCCGGTATCGTTGCGCGCTTCCCAGACGCAATGACGCAGCTCTTCCAGAAGTCGTCCTCTCAAGGCGACATGACGGTATTTGAGCTGTTCTTAGTCGGCGGAATCGTGGTCGGCGTGATCGCTGCGATCATTTTCTTTGAGCGGGGATATCGAAAAATCCCTGTTCAATACGCCAAGAGAGTGGTTGGTCGCAAAGTTTATGGCGGGCAATCAACCCACCTGCCTTTGAAGATAAACGTCGCTGGCGTCATCCCTCCGATCTTCGCATCGTCGATCCTGCTCTTTCCAGCGCAGTTGGCTGGTTTTGTGCAGTCTTCATGGATGCAGAGGGCGGCCGATGTTCTGAATCCGGGCGATTGGCGCTACAATGCGCTGTATATCGGCCTGATCATCTTCTTCTGCTACTTCTATACGGCGGTGACGTTTAACCCCGTGGATATCGCCGACAACATGAAGAAGTACGGCGGTTTTATCCCCGGTATCCGCCCTGGTAAGAAGACGGCTGAATATATCGACCGCGTTCTAACGCGACTGACGTTCGGCGGCGCGCTTTATATCTCTGCGGTCTGCGTACTGCCGACCTTCATGCAGCAGAAGTTTAAGGTGCCGTTCTACTTCGGCGGAACTTCGCTGCTAATCGTCGTAGGTGTTGCTCTTGATACTGTACAGCAGATCGAGAGCCACTTGATCACCCGCAACTACGAAAATGTTACCGGCCCGAAGGGCCCGCGTATTCGTGGTCGCATCAACCGCACTCGGTAGCTGACGGGTAACGAGATAGAACCATGCAGTATAACATCTATCTGTTTGGAGCGCCGGGGGCAGGAAAGGGCACGCAGGCCCAGCTGCTTTCTGAAAAATTGGGAATCCCGCAGCTCTCGACGGGAGACATGCTGCGTGCGGCCCGCAAAGAAGGCAGCGAACTCGGCAACCGGGTCGCAAGCCTGATGGACTCGGGGCAGCTTGTTCCCGATGAGATCGTTATCGAGCTAGTGAAGCAGCGGCTCGCGCGTCCCGATCACCAGAGCGGTGTTATCCTTGATGGATTCCCGCGCACAATCAAGCAGGCCGAGGCGCTCGACGATATGTTCAGCGCCACCGGACGCAGCCCTCTCCGGGTTATCTCCATTGATGTTCCGTTCGGCGAAATTCGTCGCCGCCTAAGCGGTCGTCGTTGGTGTAGTCGTTGCAATCGCACCTTCCATGTAACGGACAATCCGCCGCGTCCGGGCAACGGTTGCGAAGGGGGATGTCAGCTGGAGGTGCGCAGTGATGACACGCCGGAGGCGGTGGAGAAGCGCCTCCATGCCTATAGCCAGCAGACGGCTCCGCTGATGGAGTACTACCAGCGGCGCGGTGTCCTCAAGGCAGTTCATGGATTGGGGCCCATCACCGAAATCTTTGCCTCCCTGCAGGCTTGCTTGGCGGCGTAATCGCCGTCCTGCGCGCGCAGCCTCTCTCTGTAATGAGAATCTATTATAAGACCAGCTCAGAGATTGAGAAGATGCGCGATGCGAACCTCGTGGTCTGTGAGGTTCTCGACGTTCTGGAAGATCGCTGCCGTCCTGGGGTCTCAACTGGCGAGCTCAATGAGCTTGCGGATCGCACGCTGAAGAAGCTCAATGCGACGTCAGCCTTTTTGGGGTATGGCCATCCGCCGTATCCTGCCGTGCTCTGTACCTCGATAAACGAGGTCGTAGTTCACGGGATCCCGCGGAAAGATGAAATTCTAAAAGACGGTGACATCGTCGGTATTGACTTTGGCGCGTTTCGTCATGGCTTTTGCGGGGATTCCGCGCGAACAGTTCTAATCGGCCAAGTGTCAGAAGTCGCCAGGAAGCTAGTCGAGGCGACCCGTCATGCTCTGGAGCTAGCGATCGAGCGCTGCATTCCTGGTAATCGCCTGCAGGACATTGGCTGGGCGGTGCAGTCGTTTGTCGAGCCGCTGGGATATTCCGTTGTTCGTAAGTTCGTTGGGCACGGCATTGGCCGGGCGATGCACGAAGATCCGCAGGTTCAAAACTACGGCGAGCCCAATAAGGGGATCCGCCTCAAGCCAGGCCTGGTGCTGGCGATCGAGCCGATGATCAATTCCGGAGGGCCTGACGTTGAGGTTCTCGACGATGGCTGGACGGCAGTGACTCGCGATCGGCAGCTCTCTGCTCATTTCGAGCACTCGGTGGCGATCACGGATAACGGCCCCGTTGTCCTCAGTCGCCATTAAATCCGCGTCGGCACAGCATTTTTCTTGCACGCATTTTTTTTTTGCGTTACATCAGGCAGCCACGCCGTTAGCCCGTGGCATGCCATAGTCCAAAAGATACGTCGCTGGAGCAGCCGATGAAGGTAAGAGCGTCCGTCAAGAAAGTTTGCGAGAAGTGCAAGATCGTTCGCCGCAAAGGCGTTGTGCGAGTGATCTGCGAGAACCCCCGTCACAAGCAGCGACAAGGCTAGAACGTCGGATTTTCCTCGGCGAGTAGTGTCGAGTAGCGTCGGAAACGAGAAGGAAGACTCTGAATGGCTCGCATCGCAGGCGTAGACCTTCCGCGCAACAAGCGTATGGAAGTGGCTCTCAGATACATCTACGGCATTGGACCCGCTCGCTCGCGGGAGATTCTTGGCCGCGCTGGGGTTTCCCTCGACAAGCGCAGCGACGATCTTGACGAGGCCGAGATTCGCAAGATCCGCGACGTCATCGAAGCCGAGTACAAGGTTGAAGGCGATCTTCGTCGCGAAGTCTCGATGAATATCAAGCGCCTGATGGACCTTGGTTGTTATCGCGGGCTGCGCCATCGCAAGGGCCTGCCAGTGCGTGGTCAGCGAACGCATACCAATGCTCGCACTCGCAAGGGTCCACGCAAGGGCGGCTTGGCGCGGAAGAAGCCGGCTTCGGGCGGCGCAGGGTAGTCACCGCGACCCAAGGCGGCGACTTCGGACAACACATCAGAAGCGCTTGGAAGCCACAGACGGCGCGCGGGCACGGAGTCGGCTCGCCATCGCATGACCAGCGCACGAGTAAACAAGCATGACGGCGAAGGCAAAAGTTAAGAAGAAGGTTCGCAAGAACATTCAGAGTGGCATTGCCCACATCCAGTCCACCTTCAACAACACGATCGTCACCATCTCGGACGTATCGGGGAATGTTGTGGCGTGGTCGTCGGCGGGCGTGCGCGGGTTTAAGGGCTCGCGTAAGTCGACGCCATTCGCCGCGCAGCTGGCTGCCGAGGATGCTGCCAAGAAGGCCATCGAGCACGGTATGCGGACGGTGTCGGTGCTGGTAAATGGTCCAGGAGCGGGCCGTGAGTCGGCGCTACGCGCGCTGCAGGCGGCTGGTTTCAAGATCAGCTTGATCCGCGACATCACGCCGATTCCGCACAACGGCTGCCGCCCGCCGAAGCGGCGCCGCGTCTGAGCCGGCTGCTCACGCAGCATAGGCCAAACGAACCAGGCCGACCTACGACGGCCTTCGGAACAAGAATCGAAGGGATCTCATGGCTCGATATACAGGACCTGTCTGCCGGCTCTGCCGCCGGGAAGATATGAAGCTGTTTCTCAAAGGCGATCGTTGCTACACCGACAAGTGTGGCTTCGAGCGCCGTGCGTATCCGCCGGGACAGCACGGACAGAACCGCCGCCGCAAGAACTCCGACTACGGCGAGCAACTGCGTGAAAAGCAGAAGGTAAAGCGGATGTACGGTATCGCCGAGAGGCAGTTCCGCGGCTATTACTACCGCGCCAACCGCATGAAGGGCGTTACCGGCGAGAATCTGCTGCAGCTCCTTGAGCGCCGCCTTGATAACATCGTCTATCGCCTTGGCTTCGCCAGTAACCACGCCGAAGCGCGTCAGCTCGTGCGCCACGGTCACTTTTCGATCAACGGTGCGCGCGTCAACATACCGTCGTACCTGGTACGCGCCAACGATGCGGTCTCGGTTCGTGAGAGCAGCAAGAAGATGCCGCGTCTGGCTGAGAACCTGGGTGCCGTCGATCGCCGTGGTGTTCCGCAGTGGCTCGAGCTGGACAAGGACAACTTCCGCGGTCGCATCAAAGCGATGCCAGCCCGCGAAGACCTGAAGATGGAAATCCGCGAGCAGCTCATCGTCGAGCTGTACTCGAAGTAAGCGATCGACCGCCGCTGTCTAGAGCGGATAAAGGGCTCAAAGCCGAGATTCGGAGAGTATGAGATGTCTACTGCGCAGGTGAATCCAGCGGTCGTGTCGCGCAACTGGCGTGACCTCATCCGCCCCAAGGCGCTCGAAGTGGACAAGGAATCGCTGACCGCTACCTACGGTCGCTTCTCCTGTGAGCCGCTTGAGCGCGGCTTCGGCACCACCATCGGCAACAGCCTGCGGCGGGTGCTGCTGTCGTCGCTCCAGGGCGCGGCGATCGTGGCTATCAAGATCGATGGCGCGCTGCACGAGTTTCAAACCCTGCCCGATGTCGCAGAAGACGTAACCGACATCATCCTTAACCTCAAGGACGTGCTCATCAAGATGCACGATCCGAAGACGCGCGTGCTGCGCATCGATAAAGAGGGCGAAGGACCAGTGACCGCCGGGGACATCCAGGCGATCGATGGCGTCGAGATCCTCAATCCCACGCACCACATCGCGACGCTTTCGCGAGGCGGCAAGTTGCACGCTGAGTTTGTTGTGCAGATGGGGCGAGGCTATGTGCCAGCTGAGCGCAACAAGCAGCCGAACATGCCGATCGGCATGGTCCCCATTGATGCGCTCTTCTCGCCGATCAAGAAGGTCAACTACGTCGTCACGCACGCGCGTGTTGGCCAGCAGACCGACTACGACAAGCTGACCTTGGAAGTGTGGACGGACGGTTCGGTGCGTGCCGACGATGCCGTCGCGTACGCTGCCAAGATCATGAAGGACCAGCTCACGATCTTCATTAACTTTGAAGAGACGTTTGAGCCCAGCGATGAGCCGGTCTCGGAAGAGCAGGAGAAGCTCAACGAGAACCTTGACAAGTCGGTCGATGAGCTGGAGCTGTCGGTCCGTTCGGCGAACTGCCTGCAGAATGCGAACATCCGCTACATCGGTGAACTGGTGCAGCGGACAGAAGCCGAGATGCTGAAGACCAAGAACTTCGGCCGCAAGTCGCTCAAAGAAATCAAAGAGATTCTCGGCGAAATGGGTCTGTCGCTTGGGTTGAAGCTAGAAGGCTGGGTCCCGCCGGCACAGCGCAACAAGGCGTAGTAGCTTCGAATGCACGTGAGCCATCCACAGGACCGCGCTGCGTGAGACATACCAAACGAACCGGCGCCAGGAACGCTGGCGCCTAGGAACAGGCATCAGAGATGCGTCACCAGAAATCAGGAAAAAAGTTCGGCCGCGAGTCAGCGCACCGACGCGCCATGTGGAGCAACATGGTCGCGTCGCTTATCGAGCACGAGCGGCTTGAGACGACCATCGTGAAGGCCAAAGAGCTTCGTCGCTTCGCGGAGCCGGCTATCGCTTGGGCCGTGTCGGTAGGTCAGCTCTTGTCGAAAGAGTCGGAGAAGCGCACACCGGAAGAACGTATCCGTATCGTGCATGCCATGCGCATGGCGCAGCGCACGGTCAAGGCGAGGCCGGCACTCCACAAGCTGTTTGACAACCTGGGGCCTCGCTACTCAGGCCGCCACGGCGGCTATATGCGCATTGTGCAGACCGGCTTCCGTCATGGCGATGCCGCCCCTATGGCTGTGATCGAGCTCGTCGATCGCCCAGCTCCGGAAGCCGCGGAAAGCAAGTAGTCTCCTCTGTAACTTCGCGTTCGTTCCTCCCCTGTTTGCTCTCCTTCCCTTCTCAAGGGGGGTCCCAATGCTTAGGTCTGCGCTGTCTGTGTTGTCGCTTGCGACACTGTTGTCGTCAGGCGCATGTGAAGTTGCGCCCGAGTCCCTGGATACTGGCCTCGCTCACCTAAATTCGGGATTCTCGTGGTACGCCCAGAATCGTGAGCGAATCGACACGATGATCGATACACTGGGGCGTGGTGCTTCGGGTTTCGACGCAGCGGTGCCGCCGGTCGCAGTCTTCGACTGGGACAACACCGTCATCAAGAACGATATTGGGGATGCTTCCGTCTTCTACGCCTTGCGTGCGGGCAGTCTTCGGCAGCCGCGTGACCGCAACTGGCGTTACACCAGCCCGTACCTGACGGTTGAAGCGGCCCAAGCGCTCAGCACTGCGTGCGACGGCTTGGCTGTGTCTGGCGAGGCCTTGGCGACGAACACGCCAGCCGGTCAGGCTTGTGCGAGCGAGATCCTCAGCGTATACAGCAAGGCCAAGACTGTGGCTGGCGCGGCGGCCTTTTCGGGGTGGAACTACCGGCGTATGGAGCCCAGCTATGCATGGGCAGCGCAGCTCCTCGCCGGCATGACGCCAGACGAGGCGCGTGCGCTCGGCGCGGCAGCCATGATGGCTGCTCAGTGGGCGCCAATTGGTGCGATGCAGCAGGTCGGTAGCGACTCCAAGGTGACGGCTTGGCTTCGTATCAACGAACCGATGCACGACCTGATCGCGACGCTGCAGCGCACCGGCTTTGACGTCTGGGTGGTCTCGGCTTCCCAGCAGCACATCGTTGAAGCGGCGGCCGAGCGCGTCGGCGTTGCCCGTGACCACGTGATCGGCATTCGCAACGTGGAGCAGGGGGGCAAGCTGACTGCCGATCTGCAGGGCTGTGGCGACGTGCCGGACGGGCAAAACGATGGCAATGGGCCCGCGAGCGCCGGGCGGGGCAACAGCCTGATCACCTATATCGACGGTAAGCGCTGCTGGATCAACAAGGTGATCTATGGCGATCGCAGCGCCAATGCCCTGAACAAGACGGCTGACGCGCGACGACGGCAGGTGTTCGCGGCGGGAGACTCCGATACGGACGTGACGTTTTTGCAGGATGCGACGACGCTCAAGCTCGTGCTCAACCGCAACAAGTCGGCGCTGATGTGCAACGCATACGGGAATGCTCGCGGTCGGTGGCTGGTAAATCCCATGTTTGTCCAGCCGCTGAAGGAACGAACCGCGCCGTACCCCTGCTCGACGACCGGCTGCAAGGACGAGAGTGGTCGCGGCGTCCCATGCATCGATGAAGACGGCAACCCGATCAGCGATCAGAGCGATCGCGTGTTCGCCAAGTAGCCCAAGGACTCTCGACGCCGTTCACACGAATCGCTGGGCCCGCATACCCAGCGAAAGCGATATGATGAGGCCTCACCACTTGTCTGGAGGCCGCATGTCGAAAGGATCCTTTGCGCGCAAAGCAGGACTCGCTGCTGGGGCTCTGGCGCTGTCTGTCGCCGCGTTTGCACCCTCGGCAAGTGCGTTCTGTGGCTTCTTTGTGTCGGGAGCCGACGCGAGTCTGACGAACAACGCGTCGCAGGTCGTGCTGCTGCGCAAGGGGAGTCATACCGTCCTCAGCATGTCGAACAACTACAAGGGACCGCCGGAAGACTTTGCCATGGTCGTCCCGGTCCCCGTCGTGCTGAAGAAGGAACAGGTCAAGACCCTGGCGACCGACGTGTTTCGTCGCGTCGATCAGCTCTCGGCGCCGCGTCTGGTCGAGTACTGGGAGCAGGATCCCTGCTACGTGCCGCCGCCGATGCCGCCGCCAGCGCCGGGTGCCATGTATGCGCCGATGCCGACCGCGGTCCCGTCGGAGTCGAGCGCCGGTCGCTTCGGGGTGACCATCGAAGCCAAGTTCGACGTGGGCGAGTACCAGATCCTGATCCTTTCGGCGAAGGAGTCGGGGGGCCTTGAGGCCTGGCTGCGTCTGTCGAAATACAACATTCCCAAAGGCGCCTCGCAGGCCCTGGCGCCGTACATCCGCGAGCAGATGAAGTTTTTCGTCGCCAAAGTGGACATCAAGAAGGTCCACCGCGACAAAAACGGCTTAGTCGTGCTGTCGCCGCTGCGCTTTTCGTACGACGCGCCTGAGCTGCGATTGCCCGTGCGACTGGGGCTCCTCAACGCCGACGGAGCACAGGACCTGTTGGTCTACGTGCTGCACCCCAGCAAGCGCTTTGAGCTCGCGAACTATCCGAACGTCTTTATTCCCACGAACATCGAGGTCGCGAACGAGGTCCGCAAGGACTTCCCCAGCTTTTATGCCGAGCTCTTCGACGAGACCCTGCGTCGGGCCGGTGGGCGAGCGGTGGTGACGGAGTACTCGTGGCAGACCACGTCCTGCGATCCCTGCCCAACCCCGCCGCTTGAGGCCAGCGATCTCTACACCCTGGGAGACGAAGACTTTGTCGGCTCTGCTCCGTCCGCTCCGACTCCGCCTGGGCGTCCTGGCGCCGCTCCCGTCTCATCGCGCGGCATACCGTACTTCGGAAGTCCACCCAGCTATGTGCTTACGCGCTTGCACACGCGCTACGACAAAAAGACCCTCGATGCCGACCTGATCTTCCGCGAGGCCGAGCCCGTCGTCGGCGGTCGCGCCAACTGGGAGGGGGGTCTCGGCGATCAAGGCGCACAGGTCCAAAAGGGCGGCGAGTCCAACTTCCAGGGGCGCTACATCATCCGTCACTACTGGGAAGGCGCCGTGAAGTGCAAAAATCCGCGCTACGGCGTGTGGGGAGGCCCACCGGGGAGCGGCTATAACCCTGGCGGCGCTGGTCCCGTCGAGCCTGCCCAGGATTTGGCCAACACGGCGCGTGGTCGCTTCAAGCTTCCGGCGGTGATTACGAGCGGCCTGCCGGCCTTTGGAATCCCTGCCCAGAAGCGTGCGTTACGTCCTGGCGAAGCAGCACCGCGCTGAGAGCCTTGGGGGGCGCTCGCCTCCGCCACTCAGACCGAGTAGAAAACCGCGACAAGCGCGCTGAATCCGCGCTAAAATAATCTCCAATCTTTTCAAGGAGTTTTCACGATGAAGGGCGTTCGACTGTCCGTGCTTGCTTCTGCTGCGGCGCTGCTCTTGGCTCTGCCGACGATGGCGTGGGCGCAGAGAGGCACTGATCCGGTGCTCTCGCTGGGGGTCCAGTCGTCCGGCAAGTACGACGCTAAGCTGAGCGCCATGCTGCGCGACTCGTTGGCCAAGGGCGGTGAGCTCCTGGTGCAGGATGTGCGCGTGAATGCCGCCGAGCGACTCTGCACAAATGCGGAGTGCATGACGCAGCTTGGCAGCCGGGAGGGGGCCAAGCTGGTGATCAGCACGCAGCTTCGACCGAGCGGTCCCAACTCGCAGTACCTAACCACGGTCGTCTTCGATGTTGCGCGCCGGGTACCGCACGATGAGCATGGCCTGTGCGATCGCTGTAGTCCCGACCTGCTTAGCCGCACCATCGCCGAGCTCGCCGAGCGATCGCTACGCAATTATCGTGAGCGGGTGTCGGTCCTCTCGGCTCCAACCGCGCCCACCCCGCTGACCGCGCCAGCGAGCGCAGCGCCGGCCGCCCCGGGAACGGCGGAGCCACCCCTTCCGACGGCGGCAGCGGCCCAGCCGACCCCAGCAGCCCAGACGCCGGCGGTCACGCCCAGCGAGCCTGCAACCAGCAGCGAGGACTTCTGGTCGCGCATGCCCAAGAACCGCAAGATTGCCGCTGGCATCCTCGGTGGTGCCCTGCTCCTTACACTTGTTCCGACGGTGGCCCTGCACGCGACGGACGGCCAAGAGACCGGCCTGGCCTGCGGCTCGGCGCCCTGTGTATTGCACAACCAACCGCTGTACATCGGCGGCTATGCGCTCAGCGGTGCGCTCGCCGTTGGGCTGACGCTGACCATCCTATGGCCGACGGGTAAGGGGTCTGCGACGACAACCGCGAGCGCCGTGGAGGTTAAGTAACATGCGACGGAATACCAAGACGAAGGCGACCCTCGCCCTCGCAGGTCTCTCGGGCCTGCTTTTGGGCACGACGATGGACTGCTCAGTGCCGCTGTGCGACGAGCGTCCCGGCGATCCCCGCTGCACTGCCGATGGGGGAACCTCGGCCGATCTGGCCCTGACCACGACGCGGCTGTCGAAGAATGGCGGCCGGGTCAGCATCACTGCCAAGGTTGCGACGGGTACTGCCGTCAAGCTGGTGCTGCCGGGTAACCTGGAAGTGGGCTGCACCGTCGATGCTTCAGGTAGCGGCAGCTGCGACGTATCGATGGCCCAGCTTGCCGCAGTGACGCCGGGTCAGATCAGCGTCACGCTAAAGGCAGCCGACAAGACCCTCAGCGCCAAGCTCCGCATCTTCCAACCCCCGACGTTCATGGACGCCGCGGGCATGAAGGCGACTTACAGCACAGGTGCCCGGCAACCGAGTTGGGTGCAGGTTAGCCAATCCCACGTGTTCGCTACCGATGAGAGCAGTACATCGATGAATTTTCGCATCGATGAGTTCGCGCTGAGCGGCACGACCCTGATGGCCACGGCCGCACGCGATACCCACTTCGGGTTCATTCCACTTGGTGTGATGATTGCAATCAGCGACGGGCAAACCGTAAAGGCGACCCCGCAGGCGGGCATGATCAATCTCGAGAACGCTGATTTGTCAGGGGCGACGTACACCTCCTTCAAGATGCTGAACCTGACGAAGGTGAACTGGGTGGGGGCGAATCGGGACAGCACGGTGGTGGCGGTGGCGGGGGAGGGGACGGATGGGCCGCTTAAGGCCTTTACGCTGCCCACGCCCGGGCAGACCAACTCGAACGCGGTGACGCTGAGCGGGGCGACGGCCAAGGCGGTGACGCGGGTTGCGGTCGGCAAGCTGACCGATACCTCGGGGCCGGACGTGGTGGCGGCGCATGCCGATGGCGCCAGCGTCTTCCTGCAGAAGGCGGGCACGGCGAACCCGGCTCTCGATCAGACGCTCTCGACGATGGTCGGCTCGAAGCTGATCGGTCCGGGACTTTCGGCCATGGCGCTTGGCGACATCGATCGCGATGGGTTGGATGACATCGTCGCGGTGCAGGGGGCCAGCATCATCGTGCTGTCGATCGACGGTACGACGGTGACCAGCACGCCGGTGCTGTCGAACCTGCCGCAGACGGTCGATGCGGCGGCGGTGGGCGACGTCAGTGGCGACGGCAAGCCGGATCTGGTGATCGGTCAGAAGGCCGGCGCGATGCTGACCGTGTTCATCAATCAAGCTCCATAGTTCCTCCGCCCGTCCGCCTTTCTTCGTTCCTCTTTCCTCTTTCCTCCGTAGCTCCCCGAGCAGGGCTCTCCCGAACGGTCCCAGCCGTGATATAGACTGGGGCCATGCCGCTTTCCCCCGGCCAAGTCGTAAGCGACACCTACCGCATCGAGCGACTGCTCGGCGCTGGTGGCATGGCTGAGGTCTACATCGCGGCGCACACGCGGATGCCTCGTCGCTTTGCCATCAAAGTGATGAACGTCGAGGCGAGCCAGCGGCAGCCCTTCCTGGCCCGCTTCCGTCGCGAGGCCGAGATCCTAGGCACGCTGCGTCATCCCCACATCGTCGATATTACCGACTGGAATGCCCTGCCCGACGGCAGTCCGTATCTGGTGATGGAGCTCTTGGAAGGCGAGGACCTGGCCGCTCTTCTGGGGCGTCAGCGCATGTTGCCGCTGCCGCAGGCCTTGGCCATCGCGGCGCAGATCGGCGAGGCGCTGGATGCGGCGCACCAAGCCGGCGTGGTCCATCGCGATCTCAAGCCCGGCAATATCTTCCTGTGCAAAAACGGCGCGTTTCCGCAGTTCGTCAAGGTGCTCGATTTTGGCATCGCCAAGTGGGAGCAGACCGATCGCACGCCGCTCACCGCCAACGCCGCGCTGATGGGCACGCCCGGTTACATGGCGCCCGAGCAGGCCCTCGGCAAGTCGCGAGAGCTTGATGCGCGCTGCGATCAGTTCGCGCTCGCCGCCATCCTGTACGAGATGCTGGCCGGCCAGCCGGCGTTCTATCGATCGGGCGATGCCGTCTTCAACATCCTTGAGCGCGTGATCCACGAAGATCCGCTCCCGCTCAACGAGACGCAGGCCAGCGCCAGCGTTATCCGGGCAGTGCAGCGTGGGCTGAGCAAGAACCGCGAGGCGCGCTTTCCCTCGATCAAAGAGTTCCTGGCAGCGGCAGGGGCCACTCGACAGCTGGCTTATGCCCAGGCGGTTCCTGCTAGTCCACCGATCACCGTCGATGAGCGGGCCGGCGAGCTGACCCACTCGCCCAGTACGCGGCGCAAGATCTACGTCGCTTCGCTGCTGAGCCTGGGGCTACTCTCGGTGCTGGTCGGCGCATATGCGATCTTTGTGCGTGGGGTCTCGGATGGCACCGCGGGTGCCCGTCCGATCGCAAAGACGCCGCTGGCGGCACCTGTGCCCGTCGCGCCGCCCGTACCTGTCGCACCCCCCAATCCAAGCCCGCCGGTGCCCGCCGTGACTACCGCGCCCGCCGCCTCTTCGCCGTCTGCCGCACCGGCCGCCACCGATCAGGCTGCCCCGGCCGAGGCGGGCGCGAATAGGCCGGTGGCCGGCAAAGCGCCAGCGCGCGGGACAAGCAAAGCCGCGACACCGCGTCGCTTCATCATCACGGGTACGCGCAGTCCGGCGCAGGATATCGCGGTCACCGTCTGCGCCCGCAAGGAGCTCGCCGATGTCCACCTACCGCCCGGCTCGCAGATCAAGCTAGAGCGCAGCGGCACGCTGCAGATTGTCGAAGCGCCGCCGGTGGTGCATCAGACCGGCTTTGGTGCCTGTCTGCGGCAGGCGCTGGCTAACTTTCCGCAGCACCTTATCCCGTCGGAAGTGACGGTGCGGGTCGGCAAGTAAGGGGGCCGCATGAAGTCGGGCATGGGGTCTTTGATGGCGGGTTGGCGGCACAGTGTGGCGGTGATGGGGGTCGGGGCTCTGCTCTTGGGCTCGGCGGGCTGCGTATCGCACGAAGCCGAGCTGGCCAGCCTGCGCGACGAGCTGGCTCGACAGCGGGCCGAGCTCGATCGGCTGCGTGGCGAGATGAACGACGGTCTGACGCTGGCCTTGTGCAACCCTGAGCTGCGTCAGCTCTTGGAAGACGTGCAGCGCGAGTGCACCGCGCCGGCCCCCTCGTCGAGTCCCGGGGCGACCGCGGTTGGGCAGTGCACGACCAAGCAGATCCGACCGGCCGTGATCTCGGCCGATCCTGAGCACCGCGGCCGCTTCCTCAAGCTGATGTCGCACCTGCCGCACGAGGTTGTCTACATCGCCAAAGGCGGCACCGAGGTCGCGCCGTATCGGCTGGAGCGCCTGCATCGCCTGGTGCGTCGGGCCCTTTTGCAGAGCACGGTGTTTCTGGTCGTGTCGTCGCCGGAAGACGGCGAGTCCGAGTCGCTGCGCCGGGCCGAGATGGTCGAGCGCATGCTGCACGAGCGCCAGGTCGACAGCGCTAAGATCCGTCGCTGGCTCTATGCCTATCCCGCGGCCAAGAGCGACATCGATCGCGCCGCCGACCTGCCCGGTCTCGGCGAGACCCGCGATCTGTTTCGCGGCGTCTGGGTCTTCCGCGCCGACTGCTAGCCTGCGGTCAGGCGGCTGCGCCGCGGCCTACTCCTGGCACAGACAGGGCTCGCTCTGCTGTGCAGCGAGCAGCTTCTCGACGAAGGGCAGGTAGTAGCTCGACTCTTGTCGCGCTTCTAGCTCGCCCCCCTCGACCGCTTGCTCCAACGCCCGCTTCAGATCGCCGATCAGGCGCGAAGGCGGCAGCGCGAAGTGCTCCATGATCGCGTTACCGACGCCGCTTGGCAGGATCGGTAGCTCGGCATCGGCTCGTCGCAGATCCGACAGCCGCAGCGATAGGCGATCGATGTTCTCAAGACCCTCCTGCCGTCGGCCTGGACGCCGCGAGGTGATGTCGGCGCGCGATAGGTCGAGCAGATCGGGCAGGTACTCGCCCATCTCGCGCGTGAAGCGCCGCACCGCTGAGTCGGTCCACGACTCAAGGTACGAGTTCGGGCGCAGGTGATGCAGGATCAGAAAGCGCAGCGTGCGCCGCGTCGGTCCGTCGAAGCCCAGGCGGCGGCTGACGTCCTCGAACAAACGTGCTCCGACCTCGGAGTGGCGATGGAAGCAGACCTTGCCGTCGGGGGTGATGCTGCGCGTCTTGACCTTGCCGATGTCGTGCAGCAGCGCCGCCCAGCGCACCGCCGGTCGTCGCTCGGCCTGCCAGACCACCTGCTTGGTGTGCTCCCAGACGTCTTTGTGCCGTCGCCCTGCCTCCTGCGAGAAGTTCACGGTGGCATCAAGCTCTGGTAGACAGGCGCGCAGCGCCCCGGTCTCTTGCAGCCACTGCAGCCCGGCGGGCGCTCCCGGCAAGAGGATCATCGCCTCCAGCCCATCGCGCACCGTCGCTGGCGCCAGCTGACCGCGCTCTAGCTGCGGCGCTTGTTCCTGCGCCGCTTGGCACAGATCGCTGTACGAAGACAGCTTGCGCAGCGCCAGCCAGCGCTCGGGCTGAGCCGAGAAGACCTGGCTGACTCGCAGCACCCAGGTGGGATCGTTTTTTTGTCGAAGCGAAGCAATTTCCGAGATGGGATCAGCAACCGTCATGACGGGCAGAGGGCGAGCAGGCTACGCGGCCCGCCGCCCCGCCGTCAACCCTTCCGCGCAGCTCGCGGTGGACTACGAATTCTTCTCGGAAACGATGACGCAGTGGATGGTGTTGTCGTCGCGGGGGTGGATGGCGGTCACGGTAAAGCCGGTCTCGGCGAGCATCTTCTGATAAAGCGACAGCGGCTTGTAGACGTTGAGGCCGAAGTCATCGTAGGGCAGGTAGCTGTGCTCCCACGACAGCGCCAGATCGGGGTTCTGATCGGCAAGCGGCTCGCAGATCACCAGCCGACCTCCCGGCTGCAGCGAGCGATGCGCTTTCTGAAGGAGCGCCCGGCAGAGCTCAGGCGGCCAGTCGGCGAGCACGCGCGAGAACATCACCATGTCGTAGCCGACGGGCAGATCGTCGTAGCGGAAGTCGCCCGGCACGCCGAGCACGCGATCGCTGGCCCCCAATCGCGCCGCGGTCTCGCGCAGCATGTCGACCGGCGTCGGCAGGTTGAACACCGTGATGTGGAGCTGAGGGAAGTCGCGCCACAGCTCCATGGCCATCGTGCCGTCGCCGCCTCCGACGTCGAGAAGCTGGCGCACCGAGCTGAAATCGACGTGGCGGCGCAGCACCGTCAGCGTGACCAGTGCGGTGTTGCGCATCCACTCGTGCAGCAGCGCAATGTCGGCCGGCGCCGTCGGCGGATAGCGCACCGCGTACTCGACCGGCACGCCGCGCAGCGTCGGATACAGCGCCTGGGCCATCGAGGCGCGGTAGTAGCGCAGGAACTCGCGATAGAAGTAGCTGGCATGGTTGCCGGCCGCGAACATCCGCGCAATCGCCGGCGCAAGTCGGAAGCGCCGCGTCGCGGCATCGGCGTTTCCATCGGCAGACGCAGGCGCATCGGCGGAAAGTAGGCCCGCTAGGGTCAGCGCATGCAGCCACTTGCGGCCGCGATGACGATCGAGGTGCAGCCAGGTCGTGATCTCATCCGCGGTGCGCGGTCCCGACAGAAACAGCGACGGCAGATCGAAGTCGATGAGCGACGTGAACAGCACATAGCGCGCTCCACCCGACAGGATCTGATAGAAGGTGTCCTCGACCTGCCCGGGGGATAAGGTCGCACCCGCCGCGTCAATCACCGACGGACCGACGACCACCTGGCCAGGGTAGCTGGCCGAAGGCGGAGCGTGCGAGTGTGCATGCGAGAGCCCCGCATGATCATGCGCCGGAGACGGCGACTCGGCAGCAGCGGCCTCGTCCTGGGCAGTCAGCGACGGCGATGGAGGGGGGGGGAGAGGGGACTGATTTTCGTCTTTCGACACGGGGGTATTTTATCGCAAGACTCTGCCCAATGGACAAAAGCCCACCGCAGAAGACGCAGCCGCGCCATCGCCCGCCCGAGACCTTACCGGATGCGTCCGCGGCGGGGCCGGGGTTGGGCTCTGCGCTGGGGGCGCCTTCGGCCCGTTCTCCGTCGGGGGATGCGGTCGTGCCGGCGCCGCTGCCGATCGATAGTCTGCTGCCGCAGATTCGGGCCGCGCTGTCCGCACAAGCGGAGAGGGCCGCCCTGGTCCTCGAAGCCCCGCCGGGGGCCGGCAAGACCACCCGCGTTCCCTGGCTGCTGATGGAGGGGCTGGCCGGAGCGGCCGGGCCGACCGAGGTCGTGGTCCTGGAGCCGCGTCGTCTGGCAGCGCACCTGTCGGCAGCGCGGGTGGCGGAGGAGCACGGCGAGGCGCTAGGCGAGCGGGTCGGGGTCCAGATGCGCTTTGCCAGCATCGTCGGGCCGCGTACCCGCCTGCGTTATGTCACTGAGGGGGTGCTGCTGCGTCAGCTCCAGCGCGATCCCCTGCTGTCCCAGGTTCGCGCCGTGGTCCTCGACGAGCTTCACGAACGCCACATCATCACCGATCTGGCGCTGTCGCTTTTGCGTCGCCTGCAGCTAGGGCCGCGGCCCGATCTGATGCTGGTGGCGATGTCGGCCACCCTGCACGGCGAGCGCGTCGCGGAGTTCCTGGGCGGCTGTCCGCTCCTGCGCTCTGAGGGAAGGACGTTTCCCGTCGAGATCAGCTATCAGCCGGGCGAGCCTGATGAGCCGCTGTGGCTGAAAGTGCGCGCCGCGCTGCGCGGTCTTCTGGCCAGCGAGGTCCGTCAGTTGCCGATTGAAGGGCTGGGCGATGTGCTGGTTTTTCTCCCCGGCGCCGCCGAGATCCGTCGCTGCCAGAGCGAGCTTGCCGAGCTCGCCAGCGAGCGCGGTCTGGATATTCTGCCCCTCCACGGCGACCTGCCTTTCGAAGATCAGCGACGGGCGGTGGCCTCGCGGCGGGGCAGTGGCGGAGTCCTGCAGGGGCGGCGCAAGGTGATCTTGGCGACCAATGTCGCCGAGACCTCGCTGACCATCGATGGGGTGACGACGGTCATCGACAGCGGGCTTTCGCGCGTCGCTGGGCACAGTCCATGGTCGGGGCTGCCGACCCTGCGCGTGCAGCCGATCTGTCGGGCCCAGGCGACGCAGCGAGCGGGTCGGGCCGGACGTGTTGCGCCGGGGCGCTGCCTGCGTCTGTACAGCCGTGTCGATCACGACAATCGCCCCGAGTTCGAGGTCCCTGAGATCCGGCGCAGCGATCTGGCTGAGCTGGTCCTGACCCTGGCCGCGACGCCCGATGCCAGCGGGGCTGGCCCGGGGCTTTTGCCCGAGTCGCTGCCGTTTTTGGATGCGCCGCCGGCCGCTGCGCTAGAGAGTGCGCGCAAGCTACTGCGTCGGCTGGGCGCGCTGAGCGATGCCGGGGGCCTAAGTCCGCTGGGACGGGGTCTGGCGTCGCTGCCGCTGCATCCTCGCCTGGCCCGCCTGGTGCTTGCCGCCGCTGAACGGGGTCTGATGGACGACGGCGCGACCCTGGCCGCGCTCCTTGCCGAGCGCGATCCCCGGCTGTCGCGATCGAGTCTGCCGGGCCGCGGGGGCGCTGGGGCTCGCGCGGGGGCCTCGGCCGATACTCTGGGGCCGTCGGATCTGCTGCATCTTTTGGATCTGCAAGACGAAGCGCGGCGGCGGCGCTTCGATCGCACGGCGCTCCTGCGCATCGACTGCGGGCTGGATGCGGATGTTGTCCAGCGCATCGAACGAGCCAGTCGACAGATCGGCCAGACCGCGGAGGCGATCGTCCGGGCAGCTGGCTCCACCTCGGTCAAACTGTCACCCGCCGGCCCCCGGCTGGATGCCGCCGCGCGTGAGCAGGCGCTGCTCATGGCCATCTTGCAGGCCTATCCCGATCGCGTGGCACGACGACGTGGGCGCTCTGGACCGCTGCCCGGGGGCGAGACCATCGAGCTAGCCATGGCCGCTGGCGGGGCGGCGGTGCTGTCGGAAAACAGCGTGGTGCGGGCCGACGAGCTCTTGGTGGTCGTCGATGTCGAGGATCGCAGCGGAGGGCTCGCCGCACGCGGCCCAGCCTGGCCGGGGCAGTCCATCGGGGCCGGCAGTCGCGTCATCGTGCGTTTGGCGAGCGCGATTCGCGCGGACTGGCTCCTCGATCTGCCGGGCGCTCCGCTCAGCGAGACGCAGGAGGTGCTGTGGAACGATGCCAGCGAGCGGGTCGAAGTCGTCGAGCGCATGCTCTACGAGCAGCTGATCCTCGATGAGCAGCGCCGGCCAGCCCGGGGCGAGAGCGAGGCCGAGATCGCTCTCCTCGCCGGGCGGGTACAAGCCGGACGCTACGCCGCCTTCGCTGACGGTGAGTCGCTGCCCCACTTTCTGGCCAAGCTTGCCGCGATCAAGACGTATGCCCCCGAGCTCGGGTTGGCTCCGCCCAGCGACGAGCAGCTTTATGCCGTGGTGCACGCGCTGTGTCGGGGCCACCGCAGCCTGGCTGAGCTCGCGTCCCTGTCGCTTGGCGATGCACTGCTGGCCGCGCTGGAGGCAGTGGCGAACCCGGGCGAGCGCCGATCGCTGCGTGGGGAGCTTGCGCGCCTGGCTCCGGATTCGCTGGTGCTGCCGGGGGGGCGACGGCTGCGCATTCACTACGAACCGGATCGGCCGCCCTGGGTCGCGTCGCGCCTGCAGGACTTTTTTGGTCTGCGCGAGGGGCCGCGCGTCTTCGCGGGGCGCGTGCCACTGGTGCTGCAGCTTCTGGCCCCCAACCAGCGGCCGGTGCAGGTGACGACCGATCTGGCTGGCTTCTGGCAGCGTCACTATCCCGCCCTGCGTCGCGAGCTAGGCCGTCGCTATCCCCGCCACGCCTGGCCCGAAGATCCGCTGCAGTAGCGCCGTTTTGGCGGACGGGCGGCGATTTTCGCAGTCGCTGTGCAGACCTGCGAAATCGTCGGGAACCCCAGGGTACGATCGAAGTCAAAGAGGCTGATGCGCAACTACTGGCTGACCTGTGGTGCCTTGGCTCTGCTTTCGATCGCTCTGTTTGTCGCGCCGCTGCGGTTGATGCGACGGGCGCGGGCCGCGCAGCCGACCCCGGCGGTAACCCAGCCAGTTGCCCCGCCCATGCCCGTGCGCGAGCCGCCCCCCAGCCCGGTCGCGACTCCGACTGCGGCACCGACTCCGGCGCCCGCGCCGCTGCTGATCGACTTTGGCGGCGACGAAGCGGAAGCCGATGCCGAAGAGACGGTGCAGGGCAACGAGCCGCCCCCGCTTGGCGAAGCCGAGGCCGCGACGGCAAAGAAGAACCTAGAGTGGGCGATGCGTGGCCTGCTACCGGAGATCAACGGCTGCTACAAGCAGGCCCTGACCCGCGATCCTGCGCTGCGCGGCGATCTGAACATCGAGATGACTCTGGCGCCAGCGACGGACAGTAGCTGGGCCAAGGTAGAAGATGCGGTGATCGCCGACAACGCGCTGCAGTCCCCCCTGCTGGAACAGTGCGTGCTTTTGGCTGTCGCCAAGCTGCGCATGCAGAAGCCCGTCGGGCGGCTGTACATCACCTATCCCCTGCACCTGCAGCCCGGGGGCGATGTCTCTTCCGCCAGCAAGACAAACCCCAGCCCAGAGCCGGAGTTCGAAGTGGGCGAAGGGACGTTTACCGATGGGGATGACGGCGACGATGACTAGGCGGGGTAGGGCAGGACGGCGAGCCTAGAGCCGATCCCCCCGCCCGTGATCTGCGATCCGCGACCGGTTGATCGCGCCCTGGTAGTACGACACCTCGATGCCGGGCTGCTTGTTGCCGTCGGCGCAGATCGTCACGCCCGACTGAAGCTGCGCCAGCGAGCCCGGATCGCAGTCTTCGTCGCGCGATAACTCGTCCTGCAGAGCTCCGCAAGCCGTGGCCAGCGCGGCGAGGGCCTGGCCCAGAAGTCTGCTGGGACGGACCTCCAGTCCGGTGGCAAGCGACAGAACAGAGGATGTGGGCAGAGTCCGCACGGTCATCCCTTCCCGAAGAGGAGCAAACGGGATAACAACGCCTCCTGACACGGGAACATCATGGGAAACGGGTCGCACGATCAACGGGACGAGAGCCGGGGCCAAGACCAGGTAGCGCTGGACGCGAAGCCGCGAGGGCGGCATGTATAGCGGGCTGTGGCAGTGGCCGGCTCGCGATCCGCACTTTGTGGGGCGCACCGTCGAGCTGGGTCGGCTGCACGGGCTCCTTGATGTCGCGCGGCGAGTGCTCGTTCTGGGACCCGCGGGGCTCGGCAAGCGGTCGCTTATCGTCGAATACGGGCACCGCTTTGCTGCCTGCTATGGCCCGTATGGTGGTGCGCTGCGGGCCGCTTCTGCGGCGCAGATCCTGGCACCGGCGCCTTGGTTTTCGACGACCGGACTTGTGCTGGTTACCGACGGAGAGCCCGCGGTGGGTAACGCGCCTTCCCCTGCTCTGCTTTCGGCCCTGCGGCAACTCGACCGAGCGGCCCCGGCGGCTTACCTTGTCGCCGCGACGGCCTCTTTCGAGCTGGCACAGACTCTTGAGTGCGAGGGCTTCTTGGTCCTCTCGCTTCCCGTGCTACCCGACGAAGACGGGCTGGCCCTGCTGATTGCCTGCAGCGATCGCCACCAGGCCGATCCGCTGGAGCGGCAGGCGGCGCGAACCCTGGTGGCACAGGCTGCCGGCCGCCCCGCAGTACTGCGCCACCTCGCCGACTTGGCGCGCACCCGGGACCTGTCGTGGAGCGAGTGTCTGCGACGGGATCTGATATAGTCAGCCCGATGTTTTCTAGCGTGCTGTTCGGGCTCTTGGCTAGCGCGCCGCTTCTGTCGCGGCCGGCCCTGTTCCGGCCCCGCTATGGCTCGTTTCCTCTGCTGCTTTTGGCGATTTGCCTGCTGTGGGTGGTGCTGTTGCGCTACGCCCTGCCGGGCTTTCGTCGCCGCGCCACGCTGGCTGCGCTGGCCCTGGTGGCTCTCTTGGTGCTGTCCTGGCTGCCCCGCGCCGCTGGCAAGAGCTGGGGGGCCCGCTTCCTGACGCCGACGTACTACCGCCTGGTGATCCTGCCGACCACGGCAATTCAGGTGGCAATCCTTGGCTCGCTTCTGACCGCGCCGATTTGGGTTCCCTGGGGACGTCGAGCCCGTCGCCGACTGGAGGAATCCGCCGCGCCGGAGGCCGCTTCCTCGCCCGCCGAACCCCAGCCTACCGAGCCTGGTGCACCAACCGAGCCAGCCCAGCTTGCCCAGCCTGTGACCCAGCCGTCGACCGCACTTGCCCCAATGCTCAAGCGCAGCGCGACGGGGCCGGAGCGACCCCTGGCCACGCGGCGTCTGTTGGCCCGCCGCGAGGTGATTGCCGCCGCGCCCTGGCTGCTGCCGGCTGCCGCGCTGTCCACCGCGACCTACGGCGCGCTGTTTGAGTCGCGACGGGTCGTGGTGCGCTATCTGCGCATCGCCATTCCCGGTCTGCCGCCATCGCTGACCGGCTTCCGCATCGGCCAGGTCACCGACATTCACATCGCCCACGACCTGACCCAGCTTCGTCACCTCGATCGCGCGCTTGGCCTGCTTGCCGATCAGGGGCTCGACATCCTGTGCGCGACCGGCGATCTCTGCGATGAGCCGAAGCTGTACCTGACCATGCTGCGCATGCTGGCCCAGGTTCCGACGCGCCTTGGCCACTTCGGCAGCATCGGCAACCACGAGCTGTTCATGGGCCTGGATGTCGTGCGCCGCGCCTACGATCGAGCGCCGGTGCAGCTCCTGGAAGAAGAGTCGGTGCGCCTCGGGGGCTTGCGCCTGGCGGCGATTGGCTATCCGATCCGGGGACGCAGTCCGCGGCTGTCGCTGGAGGATGTCCCGACGCAGCTCGACGAAGCCCTGCGCCAGCGCTCGGCGAGCGAAGAGACCGCGACCGTCCTGCTTGCGCATCACCCGCATTCCTTCACTCAGATCGGCGGCCGACGCATCGCGCTGACTTTATCGGGGCACACCCACGGCGGTCAGCTGGGCTATGCCGAAGGCTCCGCGATCGAGCGCCTGTATCCCTACGCCCGCGGCCTTTATCGTCAGGCCGGCGAGGGGGCCGCGAGCTCGCAGCTCTTCGTCTCAAGCGGTCTTGGCCACTGGCTGCCCTGCCGCATCAACTGTCCCCCCGAAGCCGTCGTCATCGAGCTCCAGCCCGCCCCGCTGACCTAGCTGATGGCCCGGGCGAGCAGCGGCAGGCTGCGATCGTAGCGATACTGCGTGCCGCGGTGACCGTCGTCGAACTCCTCGTGCTGCACGGCGATGTCGGCCTGACGCAGGCGCATCGCGAGGGCGCGGGCGGCGAAGTCGAGGAAGTATTCGTCACGCAGCCCGCCGTCGAGGTAGATGAGACGCATGCCAGCGAGCGCTCGTCGATACGGCTCTTCTTGGCAGATCTCGACGGGGTCGAAGCGTAGCCAGCGCGCAAAGACCGCCTCATCGACCATCCCGGTGTCGGGATCGAAAGCCAGCGCGAACCCCAGCGGCAGTCGCGGGTCGGGGCTGTATGCGGCGCCTGAGGCGAGCACCGTCATGGGATCGAACAGCTCTCCACCCCGCGGTCCTTTGCCTAGCGACAGCCACTTCTGCAGCAGCCCCTGCGGCCCGCCATAGCGACGCGCCACGCGACAGAACGGCAGGATGATATGTGGCAGCGTGGTGCGAAAGGCGCCATCACCAGCATGGCTGACCACCGCCCCGAACACCGTCGGATGATTCATCGCCAGCCACAGCGCGCCGATGCCCCCCGACGAGCGGCCGATCACCCCGCGATGCGCCGCCAGCGCCCGCGTGCGATAGCGCTGATCGATAAGGGGCACTAGCTCGCGCACGATGTGATCTTCGTGTCGTCCCAGAAGCGGCGAGTTCACGTACTGGCTGCCGCCGAGCGCCGTGAAACAGTCGGGCAGCACATAGATGCACTCGGCAAGCGGCGGCTCGCTGGCACTCCCGGCGTACAGGCGGGCCAGGCGCTCGTCGAAGGACTCGGCAAGCGGCGAGCGGGTCAGCTGCTGCCAGCCGGTGCTGGCGAAGGCGGACAGCACATAGATCACGGGATAGCGTCGGCTCGGCTCACCGTCGTAGCTCGGCGGCAGGATCACCGGCACCAGGCGCGTGTGCGGATCGCCATAGGCGTTGTCGCGCAGCGCCGCGCTCTCGACCGTCTCGTAGACGATGCGGCAGGGGCCCGCCTGGAGATGCGGCAAGGGCACGGGCAGCGAGGCAATCTGCGGAGCAGGCAGGGGCAGCATGGGCTAGTCCTTGACGTTTTTGGGCGCCGCTGCGCGTCGCAGGCGATCGTGGATCGACAGCCACAGATCGTCGGTCAGCGCCGCGGCCAAGTCAGCCGGGTTGGCACCGGGCGGCGGCACCACGGCCAGGCTCGCGAGCCGCGGCCAGGCATCGTCCAGGCGGTGCAGCGCGGCGTACAGATCGGCGGCATAGCCCTCGGCATCGTCCGGCAGCTTTTCGACGACGGCGCACTCGGCCGACAGCGTCGGCAGATCGCGATGGGTCAGCAGCCCGCGCGGCGCCGGCAGGGCCCGCAGCGAGTCCAAAAGCGGCGGCGACAAAAACGACAGCGGCGTGCGCGGTGCATAGTGCCGGCGCATCATCCCCGGCGAGGCCGGCAGGCTCTCATCGATCGCTAGGCCCCCCGCATCGCTGAGCGGCGCGTCGGGCAGCGCTAGGTCGGGCAGCAGCGCTCGCAGGGCCGACAGCGGCGTCGCCCCCGGCCGCAAGAGCCGCGGTGGCGAGCACGACAGATCGATCACCGTCGATTCAATGCCGTGCCGACACGGTCCCCCGTCGAGGATCAGTGGCACATCGGCAGCGCTCAGGCTGGCCGCGACGTGCTCAGCGCGGGTTGGCGAGATCCCCTGCGAGCGATTCGCACTCGGCGCAGCCAGCGGCAGGCCACAGACCTGCAGCAGCCGCAGCGCCAGCGGATGGTTCGGCACGCGCAGCGCGATCGTCGGCCGACCCGCACTTACCGCCGGCGGCACGTGCTCGGCTCGGGGCAGCACCAGGGTCAGCGGCCCCGGCCAGAACTGCTGCGCAAGCCGCGTCGCGCTCGCGGGCCACGCCGACACCAGGGCCTGCGCCGCTGCGACGTTGGCGACATGGACGATGAGGGGATTCCATGAGGGACGGCCCTTGGCCTCGTAAATGCGCGTAATTGCGGCGGGCGACAGAGCATTGCCACCCAGGCCGTAGACCGTCTCCGTCGGAAACGCGACGACCTGATCGGCCAGCAGGCGCTCTCTGGCCTGCTGTAGGGCCGCCGCGTCCGCCGCAAGGATACGTGCCGTCGCGGGCACGCGGTCAGGCGGCGACAGGGGCAGGGGCCGGGCCGACATCGCAGGCCGCTAGGCCTCGCGCCGGCCGGCTCGCAAGAGCGTCGCGGCTTCCTTGGCGTGATAGGTCAGGATCATGTCGGCGCCGGCCCGTCGGATCGACAGCAGCACCTCCAGCATCG
Organism: uncultured Myxococcales bacterium; assembly: GCA_937952145.1. GTDB lineage: Bacteria > Myxococcota_A > Polyangia > Palsa-1104 > JAEUJZ01 > JAEUJZ01. Next base: position 36,516 of record CALFYE010000458.1, on the reverse strand, counting down.
CGCGGTCGTGATCCAGCCAGCCGCGCTCGGCCGCCGCCTTCAGCATCGCGTACTCGCCCGAGACGTTGTAGGCGGCGATCGGCAGATCGCAGTCGTCGCGTACCCGGGCGATGACGTCGAGATACGACAGCGCCGGCTTGATCATCACCACATCGGCCCCCTCGCCGACGTCCAGCGTCACCTCGCGCAGCGCCTCGTGGCCGTTGGCGGGATCCATCTGGTAGCTCTTGCGATGGCCAAAGCCGGCGTTGGTGCCCGCTGCCTGACGGAACGGGCCATAGAAGCAGCTCGCGTACTTCGCAGAGTAGGCCATGATGCCGATGTGCTCGAAGCCCGCTTCGTCGAGCGCTTCGCGACAGGCGGTGACAAAGCCGTCCATCATCCCCGACGGCGCGACCATATCGGCCCCCGCCTTGGCCTGCGAGACGACGACCCGCCCGAGGTTTTCCAGCGTCGCGTCGTTGTCGACGTCCGGCCAGCCCCCTTCGGGCATCACCACGCCGCAGTGTCCGTGCGTCGTGTACTCGTCGAAGCAGGCATCGACCAGGACCACCAGCTCGGGGCAGGTCCGCTTAATCGCTCGCGTCGCCTGCTGCACCAAGCCGTTTTCGTTCCAGGCCTCGCTGCCGACCGCATCCTTGCGCTTCTCGTCGGGCACGCCGAAAAGGATGACGCCGGGAATCCCCAGCTCCTGGCAGCGCTTGGCTTCTTCCACCGCTTGATCCACCGAGACCTGATCCTGGCCCGGCAGCGACGAGATCGGTCGGCGCGTGTCTTTGCCGGGGCAGACGAACAGCGGATAGATCAGGTTGTCGACCGACAGGTTGGTCTCGCGCACCATCCGTCGCAGCCCGTCGCTGCGCCGCATGCGCCGCGGGCGATATTCAGGAAATTGCATGGCTTCGTTCTTTGCTATTCGTTTTTGCGATTTAGTTCTTGCTGCGGCTACCGGCCTTGGCGACCGAGCGGCCGCCCGGCGTGCCTTCGACGCGGGCCAGGAACTTGCTCAGCATGGCGTGGAAGGCGTCCGGCTGATCCCAGTGCGGCCAGTGCTTGCTGCCCTCGATGTAGTCGAAGGAAAAGTCCGACAGGCCATTGAACCCGGCCTGCGTCAGCGAGGCCTGCACCTGCGCCGGATCGCTTTTGCCACCGGTCATCACCGGGCTGGCCATGGCGTGCACCGGCACCTTGAGCTCGGCGATGTGCTCGGCCAGATCGTCGCGCTCGCAGGCGAAGTCGAGGTAGCCCATCAGCGTCTTGGGCGCCACCCGCACCGCCGCCGCGACGATCTTGTCGAGCTGAGCCGGATCGTGCGTGCCCGGCCCGAAGAATTCACGCAGGGCCGTCGCTGCATTGCTGTTCAGCTTGCCGCGCAGCTTGGCCCGCGCCTCGCGCGAGATGGGGTAGGGATCGACCAACGAATCCACCATCACCACCGAGCGCACGACGGTCTTATCAGCCAGCGCGACGTAGCCGGCGATCACCGCGCCCAGCGAGTGGCCGACGATCGTGGCAGGCGCCAGCCCCTCGGTGTTGAGGATGAGCGCGATCTCGCGGCCGATATCGACAAGGTCGATGCCCTGCGGCGGCACTGGCGAAGAGCCATGGCCAGGCAGATCGACCAGCACGACGGTGTGCGTCTTTTCCAGGCGCTGCGCCTCTTCAACCCACGACGACAGATCGCCGCCCAGGCCGTGCAGAAACACCACCGCCGGGCCCTTGCCGATGCGCAGATAGTGCAGCTTGCTCACCGGCTTGGGCGCGCCCCGGTGGTGTCCGCTGTGGCTCTTTTCGGTCGCTGCGGCTGGGCTGTCCGGGCTGCCCCCGCTCTTCGCGGCGGACCTGCCCGCTGCTGGGCCGATCGCGACGAACGGAAGGCTGAGTGCGGCGCACAACACCGCGCGCGAGAGGAACTGCCGGACTGCCGAATTTTTTCCCAAGGACCGTCGGAGCGTGTTCATGCGCGCAGCCTACTCCAGGGCTGGTACGGAAGAACACCCCTTTGTGTGGTCGGGTGTGGGCGCTGGCGGCGGTCTTAGCCGAGGACGTGCAGCGCGCTGCGGGTCCGCACGTTTCGCTCTAGCTCATCGAGCTTGCGCGTGGTCTCGCGGGCCACGGCGTCGGGGCGCGGCTGTGCTAAGAGCAAAAGCTTAACCTGCTCGCTCAGAAAGCGAGCCTCGGCAAGCTCGCCGGCTTCGAGGTGCTGCTGGGCTTCGCTGAGCATGCGTTCTGCCAGTTCGCCATCGGCAGCCCAGGCGGCGCGGGCGTGCTCGCTGGCGCGCTCGGGGCAGGCGCGAGCCGCTTGCATCAGACGGCCGGCACGCAGCGGACCATGCCAGGTCGCAGCCGCAGCCTGTAGGGCCGCGTGCTCAGCGCCCGAGAGCTGTCCAGCTGCCTGATAAAGTGCCGCCAGGAGCTCCCAGGCCGGGCCGGCCTGCGGATCGATCGCCACGGCCCGCTTTAGCTCGCTCTGCGCCGTCGCATCGTCCTCTTCCTCGTAGGCGATCTCGGCCGACTCAAGCAAGTACAGCGCCGAGCCAGGATCCAGCCGCAGCCCCTGGCGAGCCCGCTTCTTGCGCACGCTCAGCGAGAGCTCGTCTTCGGTGAAGACCTCACGGAACTCGCCATCGCGATCGACCACCAGCGCCTCGCGAGCCAGCGTGGCATCGATGAAGGTCTCGATGCGGCTGCCGGCGACGATGGGATCGGGCGCGCCCTCATCGGCGAGCAGAATGCGTCCCTCCCCGTCGAGCCAGAGCGCGCCATCGGCCGTCTCGCCGATGTGCCACAGGCGACGATCCGGTGGGCTGTCTGGCACTCGCTGGATCTCTTCAGCCGCAAAGAGGACCTGCGCTTCGTGGAACAGCGTGGCGCCGTTAAACGAGCGCAGAAACTCGCGGTACTCGACAGGAAACGGGCCCTCGCCCCGGGTTGCAAGCGCTTGCAGAGCGCTCTCCGCGGCGGGACGCGCCAGGAAATGGACACCGGCGGCGTAGCGGCCAACTGCCGCACGCAGCCCCTCGAAGAAGGCCATGGGGATTTACTTGACGGTGCAGGGGGTAGAGAGGCGGGCGCGCTTCTCGGCGTCGCGCAGAATCTTGACGATCGAGGTGCCTGGCTTCTGATTGGCCGGCGCCACGCGGAAGGCGTAACACAGCACCTCGGCGCAGTCGCGGTACTTCTTGCCTTTGAAGTAGTCCTCGCCCGCGGTGACCAGCTTGGTGCGCAGCTTGTCGGCGAACTCTTGGCGGTACGAGCTATCCGGCGACATGGCATCGAAGATACGAACGGCCGATGAGAAGCCGTCGGAAGTGCCCTTGTCGAGCTCGGCGCTGCCTTGCTTGTACTTGCCCTCGTCTTCCGCCGCGCGGGACGACTGGGCTCGCAGGCGGACCGCTTCTAGGCTCACTGGGTCGATCTCCAGGGCGGCCTCGGCGGCATCCTTGGCCTTCTGCCATTCCTGCTTGTTGAAGGCTTCCTTGGCGATGCGGACCTGATTTTCGGCTTCCTGCGTCTTGGCGGCGATGGCTTGCTCCACCACACCCTTGGGCGGCGCCGACGGCAGGATGAGCTTGATAATCCAGATCAGCCAGACCAGACCGGTGACACCGGCTAAGCCCAGAAAGGCGTTCTTGGTCTTGGCCGAGATCGGCGGGCCCATCAGGTTCGACGAGGCCTGCGCTGCCTTGGCACCGCTCGAACCGCCGCTACCATCGAGCCGGAACATCAGCTCGCCGAAGCGCACGGTATCGCCGGGGCCGGCCTGCGCCGTGGTGATCTTGCGACCGTTGACGTAGGTGCCGTTGGCCGAGTTCAGATCCTCGACCTCGATGCGGCCTCCGCCGATGCGTCGCATCTTCGAGTGCTTGCGCGACATCGACGGGTCATCGAGCACCAGGTCGTTACCGACGCCGCGACCCACCGTGATCTCGGGCAGACCCGGCAGATCGAAGACGCGGCCGCTGTACTGTCCGCCCTCGGCAATCAGGCGGACCAAGTCGGTGGGACCAGCCCCGCCAGGCATCCCGCTTGGAGGCATCGCTCCGCCTGGAATGACCGCGGACGGCATCTGTGGCAGAGGCTGCGGCGGCATCATTCCCGGCATCGGCTGCGGCATCATCGGCGGGGCAGCCATCGGCGGCGCAGCCATCGGGGGGGGCGCCATCGGAGCGGGCGCCATCCCCACTTGCTCGATGAGGAGACGAAACTCGGCGATCTCCACCCGCGTTCCAGGCGGAATAGCGGTCATCGTGTTCGCAGGGATACGTCCCCCGTTGATCACGATGCCGTTGGCGCTGCCGTCGTCGATGATCGAGACGCCGGTCGGCTCGACCCGCACTCGGCAGTGACGACGGGAGACGCTTGGCGAGGCCAGGACTAGCTGCCGGTCCTGATCACGGCCAATCGTAAACTCGCCCGCGTCCATCTCCTTGCGAGCGATCTCCCGTCCGTCCTTATCTGTGGCGATTACTCTCCACACAGAAGCTCCACCTGACTCTTAGTTTGAGGTTCCACGAAGGCTGGTCATCCGGCGAACTCTGGGACGTGGCCGCTAGCCACGAACTGCCCATCGCCTCCCTCGGGCTTGAAGGTGAAGACCGGCATCAGCTCGATGCCGCCTTCTTCGCTCAGAATGACTTCCGAGATCTCCATAACACGATATGCGCCGCCGGCCGTTCGGCCGACGTGGACTGCCAAATTCAGGCTCTGGGCCAGCTCTTCGCGCAGCGCTTTTCGCGTCGGGGACTCATTGGACAGACGGGCCAACGACTCCAGACGGCCGATCGCCTCTCGCGCCGATGCGGCGTCCGCACTAACGACTACTCCCTGGCTGCCGCATAGGGCGGAAGCAACGTCGAGAGCCTCGGGACCGCGGACATCGGTGATGATGAGGTGATCGGGGTGCATGCGAACGGCGTGACCGATCAGGCTGCGCATCTCTAAGCCGCGCCCGATCAGCCCAATCCATGCCGCATGCGTCGCCGAAAGGTCAAGCTCGCTGACAGGCTCGACGGTGACAACGCGTGCCCCAGCCGCCGTCGCCCCGCCTAGGGCACCCAGCAGCACGCCGCGCCCATAGCCCGAGACGATGAGGTTGCGTCGCTCGCGCATGCAGACCTCAAGGAACTCGGACATGGCGGCGGACAGGACGCCTTGGTTCACCAGGTCTTGCAGGCGCCCGCCCGTCTTGCGCGCTCGGCGCAGCACCAGCGACGGCACACGCGCTTGCGGAGGCAGTGCCGCCTGCATCAGCGCGCCGCTGTCCAGACGAATCTCCTGAATGCCGGTGTCGAGTCGGCCACCCGCTCGCGTCACCATGCGGTAGATGGCGCGATGCACGGCTGCCGACGACGTAAAGATGCGATCGTGCAGGCCCTGACCGCTGCCCCGGTCGACGTAGATGCGGTCATGGCCGGCGACGGCAATTTCGTGCACGCTCTCGTCGGCCAGTAGATCGTCGAGGGGGCCGCAGCCGGTCAGCTCAGCGAGCGCCATCTTGCCAAGCGCTTCGCTCTCTAGGCCGAGCGGCAGAGGGAAGACCTTATCGGCGATCTCTTTGGTCGCCTTGTCGAGCTTGGCCTCGGCATCGCTCAGCTGCTCGGGAGAAGCATTCGTCAGGCCGAGCTGCTCGACGGCCTTGTTGACGACCTGGGTCAGTGCTTCGACATAGCGACGGCGCTGAGGGTCTTCGATCGCCGCTGCCGCGCTGCCTGGGGCCGGACGACCCCCGCCAATGGCCGGGGTTGCCGAACGCGTCGTCGGGCGGCTTGGGGTGGCCGCCGGAGTGGTCGAAGGCGTTGCACGAGCCAAGGGGGGGCGGGCCGCCGGCGGAGGCGAAGCCACGGGGGGCGGTGCCGTCGCTGCTGGCGGTGGCGCCACTGGTGGTGGCGGAGCGGCAATCGGCGGGCTTGACACCGGAGCCATTACCGGGGGAGGAGCAATCGAGATCGGCGGTGGCGTCACCGGCGGGGCTGCCACGGGTGCGGCAGGGGCGGGCGGTGGCGGGGCCGAGAACGGCAACGCGGGCGGTGGGCTACCCAGCGGGCTGATCGGCGTCATGGCCGGCAGCGTCGGTGGCGGGATGGGCACCGCGGAGATTGGCGGCGCTAGCGGCGGCGAAGGCACGCGCGGCGCATCCCCAGCCATCATCGTCGCCTTATCAGAGATGCGATCCGCCGGGATGACGGGCTTGTCCAGCCCTCCACCATCGGCGCTGGGCGTCGGTAGCGGCGGCTTGGGCAGCGATCGCAGTGGCGGCGGCGGCGCAGGGGGCGGCGGCGCCGAGGGGGGCGGTGGCGCAATGCCTGGCGGGGCCGGTGGCGGGGTCGGTCGGCTTGCACGAGCCTCGACGGCAGGAACCGGCGAACTAGCCGACTCTTCCGGCTGCTCATCGAGCTCGTCTTCCATTCCCGCGGCCACGTCCATCGACGTCGCTTCGGTGCGAATCGACGGCACGGTAGCAATCGCCGGTCGGGCCCCGGGGCGCGGCGGCGGTGGTGGCGGACGGCCTGGCCCGTCCAGATCCGAGGTCGAGCTCGTCGACGGACCCGAGCCTTCCTCGATGTTCATGATGAAGTCGCCGATGTAGATCTTGTCGGCGCCCTTCACCACCAGCGGCGCGGTGATCTTGCGGCCGTTGACGTAGGTGCCGTTGGTGCTCTTCAGATCGACGATGATGTACTTGCCGTCTTTGAAGACGATGCGCGAGTGACGCTTGGATACGTTCCCCTTCGGCAGGACGATGTCGTTACCTTGCACTCGACCGATGGTGATCTCAGGTCGGTCAAATTCTAGACGCTTCGTCTCTCCGCCTTTTTCAGTGATCAGGATGGAGAACATATCTGGTCATGCTCCTTTGCGTGCTTCCCGAGCACGGTTGCCGTCGGCAAAAACCAGGCTGTGATGGGGCCCAACTTACGATGCTCGTCGATCCGGGGTCAAGCGCTTTACTTTTGGGCTCTGGGGCCTCGCTGCGTCGTCGCAGACCCAGACAACCTATTTTTTCGACGATATCAAAATCCTGACTCGGCGGGAACAGTTAGTTATCTGGTGGACCAGTCTGGCGGCCTGCCTGAACCGCACCTGGCTGCCGACTGAGGCGAGCCGTTTGGCACATTATGTTGAATAAAATTTATGTAAGCCAAAAAACATACTTAATGGTTATAGTTAGCTGGCATGTCCAGAGCTATGACTACCAAGCGCAGCCGCCCCGGGATGGTGTCGGGAACTGGCACCGGGCTACGGCGGCGAGAGCTGCTCATCGCAACGTCACTGAGCTTCGTGGCCACGCTGATGCCGACGGGGGTGCCGACGGCTGCGGCGGCTGGGCCGCGCTACTATCTGCGCCTGCGCGGCGTCGAGATCGCTGCTGGGGCCATCGTCGGAGGGGAGCCGAGTGCAACGGCCCCGACGAAGCCTGCCGAGGCCCCGGGCTCGGCGTCGGCAGACGGGGGCAGCGTGGCGGCTGAGCCTTCTGGTCGGCGAAGTCCGTCTGAGGCCGTGGTGGCCATGGCCAGCGAAAATCTCACCGCCGAGCTGCGCAAGCGGCCCGAGGTGGTGCTGGAACTCGATGGGGTGGCCGCCGATGCGCCGCCGGCTCGCATCAAGGAAGAGCTGCAGCGACGCGGGCTGCGGGGCTATGAGGTCACTCTGCGCCTGCTGAAGGTGGAGCGAACCTTGCGGCCCGCTCCGGCCGGTCGCCGCTTTCGCCTGCTCGAGCAGAGCGTCCGGGTCGCACTCGTCGGCACACTGTATCCCGGCGATCCCCAGCTAGCCCTGGGGGGCGATGGAGAGTCGGCGGTGCAGATCGAGGTTGGTGCGCAGATCAGCGAGAACCAGGAGCGCGACGCGCTCACCGAAGCCGTCAAGGACGCGGTCAGCCAGGCTGTGACGCAGGGGCTGCGCAAGCTGAGCGCGGGCCCCGTCAAGCCGCCCAAAGATCCCCCACGCCGCCGCCCTCCTGCCAAGCCGCCAGCAAAGTAGCGACGGCACCCCGCACCCCGTAGTATGCGGGGCCATGCCACGCTTCGATGCCTCGAATGCCGACTGTTCGGTCTACACGTACAAAGAGGGCTTGCTCTCGGCGGTTGCTCACGACCTGAAGCTGCGGGTGACGCGCTTCACGATCGACATCGAGGGCGATTCGGTACGCGCGGAGTTTGCTGCGGATTCACTGCGCGTTCTGCACGCCATACGCGATGGGCGAGACGATGCTGCCGCCCTGTCGCTGGCCGACCGGCAGAAGATTGAGAGCAACATCGTCGAAGAGGTCCTATCGGCGAGGCGGTTTCCGCAGATCCGCTTTGCCGGTCGCTCGGTCAAACCAGCGACGAGCGGGCTGCGTGTCGAGGGAGAGCTGAGTCTGAATGGGAGGAGCCGCGCGCTGACGCTGAGGGTCGATACCAGTGGTGAGCGTTGGGCGACGGAAGTGGTGCTGTCGCAGCCGGACTTTGGCATCAAGCCGTACAGCGCGATGCTGGGGACGCTGCGCATTCGCCCTGATGTTCGAGTCGTGGTCTCGCTGCCTGCGCTGCCTGCCTAGCGTCGCGTCCGATTGGCGGGGGGAGCTAGCGATCGCCGCGATCCTTGAGCGTCGTCCGCAGCATGCGGTGGGCACGCAGCCGTCGAGTACGCACGCCACCGACGGTGATTCCCAGCGTCGCAGCGACCAGCTCGATCGGCTTCTCGGCAAGGTCGCACTGCTCGACGACGGCGCGGTAGCGCTCGGGCAGCTTCTTGATCGCCCAACGAAGCAGCTCGGCGTTCTGCGCCTCTTCTAGCTGCGCATGGGGCTGGGCGGAGCCGCGGCTGCCATACAGCCAGTTTCCGTCTCCCGGAAGGCTGGTGAGAGCGCGCTGCGTGCGGTCGCTGGCCCGCCGCTGCCGTCGCATCGACATCAACACCGCATTGGTGCTGACGCGATAGAGCCAGGTTCCTAGCTGCGAGTCTCCCCGGAAGCAGTCGATGTGGTGGAGAGCGGCCAGCAGAGCGTCCTGGGTGGCATCTTCCGCTCCGTCGGCTCCTCGCAGCATGCGTCGTGCCTGACGCAGCATGACCGGACGGCTGTCAGCAATCGAGTGAGCGAGGGCTTTCTGTTCGGGAGTCATGGCGGGCATGGGCTGGCTCCTTGTAGTCGGTGAACACCTTGTGCGGAGGAGGTTGCGGCCGCGTTGGCGACGGAAGCGAGGTTGCGTACTCCGCAATCCAAAACAAACAATATACAAACAGTAAACAAACACGCCTCGCATGTCAAATGTTTGCTGAAATTAGTGCCAAGATCCGGCCAAGAAAGCGGGATCCGACGGGCATTCTTTATACAAACCATTGACAAATGTTGGCGCAAACAGCACAATCGATGCGTGACCAAGTACCGCATCCGTACGGTCTCGCAGATGACTGGTCTGTCGCCGGCTCTCATCCGCGCGTGGGAGGCGCGCTACCGGCTGGTCGTGCCCGAGCGCACGCCGGCTGGCTACCGTCTGTATTCAGACGAGGACGTGGCCCTGCTGCAGGGGGCACAGCGGCTGGTGCAGCGCGGCATTGCACCGATGGAAGTCGCGCAGCTACCGCGGGCGCAGCTGAAGGAAGCCTCCGGCGCCGCGGTGCATGAGCCTCCAGTCGCGTCGTCGGTGATCGGCAGCTACAGCGAGCACGTCGAGCGGATCGTGGCGGCGTTTGCGCGCTTCAACCAAGCCGAAGCGGAGGGGCTTTTGTCGCGTCCGCTGTCGATGCTGCCGCCGCTTGAGGCCTGTCGGCAGATCCTGGTGCCGCTGATGCGCGAGCTCGGGGATCGCTGGCACCGCGGCGAGATCTCGGTGGCCGTCGAGCATTTCGGCACGAGCCTGATCCGCGCCAAGCTGGTGATGCTGCTGGAGACGGTCCGGCACCGTGGCGGGCACAAGACCGTACTCTGTGCCTGCCCGCCTGGCGATCTGCACGAGGGGGGCCTGCTGATGTTCGCCTTGGAAGCCGCCGAGCAAGGATGGCAGCCGATCTATCTTGGGCCTGATCTCCCGCTGGCTGCGCTGACCTCGGCTACTGCCCAGGTGCAGCCGAGCCTCGCCGCGCTATCGCTGGTTATGCGTCGCGAGCCGAGCGAGCTACAGCGACTCTTGTGCAGTCTGCACGAGGCAGTAGCCGAGCGCTGTCCGGTTCTGCTGGGGGGCTCGGGCTTGGCCGGCCATGAGGAGCTTGTGCTGCGCTCTGGCTGCCACCTGATGCCGCCATCAGGCCGGCTGGACGATCTGCTGAGCGCGGGGCGCGAGCGACGCAACAGCGACCGCTAAGTGCGGCAGCTGGCGAGCTAGCGCGACAGGGCGAAGGCGAGCAGGCCGGCCGCGGCGAGCAGGAAGGCGCCCAGCAGGACCCAGGCCAGGATCGGCTTGCTGACCGGCTTGAGCGCAGCATTCGAAGCCGCTAGTGCCGGCGGGGGCGTCATCGCGGCGGCTCCACTCACCGGGGGCGAGGAGGGCGCGTTGTCGAGCCGCACCGGGGCCAGCTTGGGCTGCGAGGTGGCGGCCGCGGCGCTCGCCGAGAGCTTGCCGGGTCCCGGGCTGGCCTTGGGAGGCGTGGTCACGCCACTGCCCTGGAATTGACTCGTCGTCGGTGTTGGGGCGCCTGTCGGGCTCTTCTCGCCAGGCGGCGTCTTTTGCGTCGGCGTGCGGTGCACCGGCGACACCGAGGAGGGGGGCGTGCCCGTCGGAGTTCCGCCGACCGGATTTGAGGCCGGGGGGATGCTACCGCCCGTCACGCGAGGCTTCATCTGGCGCCCGGCATCCCCCGCCGCGGCGATCTCGCGCAGCGTCGACTCGAAGCTGGGATCGCCGTAGATCTTTTTGGCGTTGTTCAGGAAGGCGAAATAGGACTCCTCCATCTCGTCGAAGTCCATGACACCGTCGCACTCATCGCAGCGACAGGTCGGTGCCTTGCTGATCGGCGCGCTCTTCGCCAGGTCACGTGCTTCCAGCCGCAGGAGCTTTTCCTTCTTGCAGCGCGGGCAGAAGTACGGCGCGTAAAAGCTTTTGACGATGCCGTTCGCGGTGAAGTTGTTGACGAGGTTGATCTGCGAGACGATCGCCGGTGAGCAGTTGACAAACACCAAGCGAGCGCCGTTCTTCTCGATCCGCCCTAGCCAGTTCACCCAGTCGCGCACGCCGCAGGAGTTGATGCGCTCGATCTCGCCGAGATCCAGCAGCATCGGCCCGCTCGCGAGCTTGGCCTCTAGCGGCACTAGCTCGTTGTCCTCATCGATCACGCCCGCGATCTTAAGGGTCGAAACCCCATCGCGACTGATCACTTCTGAGCGGAACTTAGAGCCCATGCCTCGCCTGGTTCCTCTACCTTGGCCCTCGGTGGATAGCACCGACTACCAGGAGGAAGAATAGCCTTTTGTTTGCGCTGATTACAAGCGCGATGTGTCGCGGATCGCGGACAGCAGGTCTTGATAGTTATCCGACAAGTAGTAACGGGCAAGCTCTGCGCCACCGGGTACCTGACCGAGTAGGATGCCGCCCTGGCCGCGGCCGCTACCGCCAATCAGCGGGGCATCTGGGGTGGGCTCACCGCCCAGCGCCGGGTCTTCGCCGTGGATGCGCAAGAGCACGCGCACAGCCGCGGCAATGTCGTCGCAGAAGACCAGGCCTGCCCGGTCGGCCAGGAACGGCAAGGTATGCAGGAACTGCAGCGGATCGAGCGCCGCGGCGGGCAGGGTACCGGGGTGGGCTGATGCAGTCGCCATGCGCTCAGCCGCGCGCTCCAGGCGCGCCTGTCCAGCCGGCGAAAGCTGCGCGATAAGCTCGCGGGCGGCGGTCTCTTGCTGGGCGGCTGGCGTGAGCAGGGTCTGCGCGAGACGCAGCCAGGCCTGCTGCTCTGTGGCTGTCATGCGCAACAGGAAGGCATAGCGCGAGCGTAGCGACTCGATGGCTCGCCCAAGGAGGAAGCGGCGCTCTCCATCTGGGCTGCCGAGTATGCCGCTGTCGAGGACGACGATCGGCTTAGCCCCTGGCTGGGGGGCTTCCAGCGCCAAGACGTAGCCAGGCAGCGGCGTCGCAAAGTAGACATCGACCTCGATGCCGAACAGTCGCTGTGCGTCGGCGATCGCCAGCTTGAAGGCAGGATCCCACAGGCGGTTGGCGGGCTGCGGCTCGCGATCGCCTTCCAGCGTCAACGGCCACGGCGTCGGGAACAATCGAGACAGGACCGGGGCTTCGCTGAGTGCAAGCAGGAGATCGAAATGGGGCGACCCCATGACCGCCCGAGGTAGCAGGCAGCGCTCGCGCTGTTCGTCGCTGATCGCTTGACGAATGGCCAGTACACGAGGCGTCGAGCGCTTCTCGGCCAGGGGCTGGTCGGCGTAGCCCAAGAGCGTGAATACCGTCCGCACGCGCTCGCCGCGGGCCGGCTGGCTGCCGGCTTCGTAGATCTCGCTGAGCAGGGGATAGGCGCTGGCGCTGCGCAGGTCGCGAGCCAGCACGCGAAGGATCTCGGCCCGGGCTGCCGCCGTATCGTCCAACTTTCGGAACAGCAGCTCAGCGAGGGCGATGCGATCTTCCAGGGTTTCCCAGGCGGCGCGCGGTTCCTCGCTGTCTTCGAGCAGCGAAGACGATCGCAAAGACTCGGCCGGCACCTGCTGCGTCGCCAAGGAAATCGTCTGGCGGTAGGCCTCGGCGGCTTGCTGGGGATTGATTCCCGCGAGCAGGCGACAGATCGCTCGCCGCAGGCGGTGGGCTTCCTCGTTGGCGTCCGCCTCGTGCCGGCTGCCTGCGGCTCCAAGCTGGGCGATCGCATCGCGTAGCAGGATTTCAGCTTGCGCGCGCTCCCCGGCCTTCACGGCCCGGCGTGCCAATGCCACGACGGCTGGCGCAAAGGTCGGCACTAGGTCGATCGTCCGTCGATAGGCCAGCTCAGCCGGGCCGTCCTCATGCAGCGCGTCGAGGATGCGGCCTAGGTAGTAGTGAAAACGCGCCAGATCTTCGGCAGCACTGCTGCGCTGAGTGTTGGTGCTGCCTAGCTCCGGTGCGGTGATGCCAAACTCGGCAGATTCGGTATCGCTGATCAGCTTCTCAATCTCGCCCCGGGCTTGCTCGAAGCGCGACTGGACATACAGCTCCTGCGCGAGGCGAAAGCGTGCTTCTCGTCGCAGGTGCGGCGGGATGGGCGCCTCGCCGTGCACCAGGCCATGCAGGATTCCCTGGGCCCGATCGCTGTCCATAAGCGACGTGCTCCACACATCGGCGAGCCGCAGCAGCGCGCGCGCGCGAAGCTCACCCGCACCGGCTTCCCCGCTGGGCGGGATGCTCTGCGCGGCAAACTGTTCCAGCGTCGCACGGGCTTGGCTGAAGCGCCGTAGGCGCTCGTAGTAACCGGCCAGGGCTGCGCAGGGCAGGTAGTCGTGCGGCGACAGACGAACTGCTTCCTGCAGCAGGGCCTCGACCGCTTCGATATCGTTCCCCGGATGCAGCATGGCGGCCTGGGCGCACAGCACGCGAGCCAGGCAGTGCGGCAGATCGCGTCGTCGGTACTGCTTCTCAAGCTCGCGGGCGAGCGGGCCGAAGTCGTAGGGTAGGTGCCGCCGGCTGGCGAGCGAGGCCATGAGCTCAAGGACCGGCAGGTTTTCGGGATAGACATCGAGCGCAGCCGCGACGCTATCGCAGGCCATCCGCACCTGCCCAAGCCGCAGGGCGACAATCGCGCGCTTGCGCTGAAACTCGCTGCGCTCGCTCGGTTCTCCCTCGCGGCTGGCTTTTTGCAGCAGCACCTGACTGGCGGCGAGGGCGCGCTCCCATTCGCCGCGCGCAAAGTACATGGCGAACAGCGCCCGGTTGGCCGGCATGCTGTCTTTATCGACGCTGAGCGCCTGTTCGTAGAACTCGATGGCGCGGGCGTGATTGCCGAGGCGCTCTTGGAAAATCTGACCGATGTGGGCCAGGATGCCGGCCCGCTCTTTCTCTTCGGTCCACAGCTTTGATTCCAGCTCCAGCGTCTGTGTGACGCGGGTCCAGTCCTCGCGGCGAATGTAGATATCGCGCAGGCTGTGCAGCGCCGGCAAGCAGGCGGCCGAGGTGCGCACCGCCGCTTCGTAGTAGCGAATCGCGTCGTCTTCCTTCCCGAACTTGGCCTCGGTTACTGAGCCGCACTTGAAATAGAGCAGCGCCTTTTGGGCGCGATCGGTGACGAGGCGAATCTGACGGCGGGTGACGTCAATCAGCTCAGCCCAGCGCTCGTTGGCTTCGAAGAGCCGCGCCATGGCATCCAGCGCTTCGCGATGGGTGGGCTGCACCTCGATGACGTGGCGATACGCCGAGATCGCACGGTCGTGATCGCGCAGCCCCTCTTCGCAGAGCGTGCCGATGCGCATGTTGAGCGCGATGATCTGCTGCTCATCGACCGACAGCGCGACGCGCGTGCTCAGCAGGTTGTACAGTTTCTCGTTGTCGCGGCTGCGCTCGTAGTGGCTCTCCAGCGCATCGAGCGCATCGCTGTCCGTTGGATCGACGGCGTGCAGCTTTTCGTAGTAACGCACCGCTTCGTTGATGTCGCGCAGCTTGGCGGTCGCGACCTTAGCGGCTCGGCGCAGGATCTCGACGCGCTTGACGTCTTCGCGCACCAGCGAGGCGCGCTTCTCGTAGACGGTCAGAAGTTCGCGCCACTGACTGCGCCCGGCGTAGATGTTTTCCAGCGTCGCCTGGGTGTTGTCGTTTTCGGCATCGGTCTCTAGCGCGCGCAGGTAGCTGGGCAGCGCCTCGTCGGGCTGCTGCAGATACGTGAGCAGGACCTGACCCCGTCGCAGGTGCAGATCGGCTGGCCGATACGAGCGCGTCTTTTGGGTATCGATCAGCTTCAGCGCCGCGTCGTACATGCGGATCGCTTCGTTCCACTGCTTGCGCAGGTAACACAGCCGCTCGTACGACGTGAACGCCGGGCGATTCGCGGGATCCAAGAAGAAGGCCTGTCCATAGTGGCGCAGCGCTTCTTCTTGATTGCCCTGCTTTTCGTCGAGCTCGCCGAGCTGAAACATGATGCGTGAGCGCTCGGCAGGCTCGCTGGCGGCCTCGTAAAGCAGCGACAGCACGCGACGCTGCTCGGCCTGTTTTTCCGGGCTGCTCGGCGCACTGGCCGAGGTCGCACCGCCCCCGTATAGGCTGACCAGGGCGCGCAGTGCGGACGGCTCTTTGGGCCACTCGTTTAGCACCTGCTCGAAGGTCGTGACGGCTTGCGCTTGCGCTCCCAGGTAGTCGCGCTGCACATCGCCCAGCCGCAAGAGAAGCTGACGGCGTCGCTCGCGCAGCTCTAGCTGCTGCTCTAGACCGGCGCCTTGCAGCTGGGCTTGTTCGTGGCTCAGGCGCTCGATCGCGCGTCCCAGCAGTGTCGCTTGCTCCGTGTGACGACCGCTCTGCCCGTAGCGCTTCTCAAGCAGCAGCAGCGCCGGGATGTTGCTCAAGAGCTCGTCGGGAGCGATCTCGTACAAGCGCTCCCAGGCTCGCGCTTCGTCTTCGCTGCGATGCAGGCGCTGATACAGCTCAGCGAGCGAGCGTGTGATCTGAGCCACGCGAGGTCGCGGAATATCCGCCGCCACGATCAGCTGCCCCAGCTGCTCTTCGAGCGCGGTGGCCAGGGCCTGCGGATCGCCGAGCTCGCCATAGGCCAGCTCCAGCGCTGCCATGACCTCGGGGGTGCGCGGCACGGCCTTCAGCACTTCGGCCATGCGAGCGAAGCGTCGCAGACGACGCGAGAGCTCGATGAAGCGGGCGATGGCCTGTGGCTGCGACGGCGAGAGGCTGATTGCCTGGCTATAGGCGGCCAGCGCCTGTTCAGCGAAGACCTGACCCTGGGCGTCGGTGTCACCAGTTGGTGTGGCGTCGCTCTGAGCACTCGGTGCCGCCGCGAGCTGCATCGCCAGATCGCCAATTTCCAAAAGCAGACTCAGGCGCTGAGCATCGTCGCGCAAAAGCGGCAGCAAGCGATCCATGGCCCCAAGCTGCTCGCGCGGCCGGCTCATCGAGCGATACAGCGTCACCAGGGCCCGTGCGGCGGTGCGGCACTGGGGATCGCGGCGCAGGGCTTCGCTGTAGCAGGCCACGGCTTGGTCGATCGCGCCGGTGTGCTCGGTCTGCATATGCGCCAGGTGCTCGTACAGCGTGCCCAGCTCGCAGCAGAGCAGCGCTGCCGCCTGGGCCCCGACCTGCGTCTCGCCGGCGCCGGACTGCGGGGGACTCAGGCGACTCGGTAGGCTGCCGGCCAGCGGCTGCAGAGCGGCCGGCAGCGGTGGCAGCTGCGTCGGTCCCCCCTGTAGTGCCGCTTCCACGGCCTGTTGCAGAAGCTGGATGGCGCGCTCTGGTTCGTCTCGCTGCTGGGCCAAGCGCGCCAGTGCATGCAGGGCCATGACGTCGCGCGGTCGTCGCTGCAGGACCTGCTGATAGCTGCGCTCGGCGAGGGCGAAGTCCGCGGTCATCTCGCTGGCGTGGTGACCTAGCTGGCGCAGCAAGTGAGCCTGCGTGTCGGCGCTGCGCACCTGCGCGAGCAAGGTATTTAGCGCCTCGGCGGCTTGCTGCGCCGCCTGGCCCTCGAAGCCTTGTCGCTGCCGTAGTAGAAAGCGCGTGGCATCGGTCAGCAGGCTGCGTCCTGGGCCACCCGATGACGTACTGGCAAGCTGGGCCCAGGCATCGGCGGTGTGCTGCAGATCAAGCAGCACCGGAGTGACCTGCTGATCGTCGGTCAGGTTGAGCGATAGCGCGGTGGCGAGGGCGCTGTACAGGCTGGCGGCAGCGGCCTGCTCCATGACCGCCGTGTCGCTCGGCTGATTGGCGGGGCGATGGCTGAGGCGGCGATATAGTTCAACCAGCTGGGGATGATCGCCGCGGCGTCGGCAGCGACGGGCCAGCGCCAGCAGATCGCGGCGCATCGAGGGCAGCGAAGCCGAGGTGGGGAGGGGACCGGGCCGCAGCTCATAGGCATCCCCACCGGGGATTCGCAGGGCTTCGGTGGCCCGCGCCGCACGAGCCGCAAGTCGCAGCGCCTGCCCACCGTCTGCCTGCTCGCTCGCATGATCCGCGAGACGGACCAGGGCCGAGATCGCCTCCGCCTGCCCATCGTGGCCCGCTGCGAGCAGGGTCCGCAGTCTCCGCAGCGTGTGCGATTCGTGCAGGCAGCCAAACTCGGCAACCCGGCCGAGCAGCGTTGCGGCGCGCAGCGCACTGGTGGTGTTGTGACTATCGCGCTCTAGCAGCTCAGCGGCGCGGCCAAAGTACGAGAGCGCAGCGCTAATCGCCCGCCACTCGAGCTGGATACCCGAGGCTGCATCGCCAGCCGGATCCGCACTCTTCAGGGCAGCTATCCCCTGCCGCCCCCCGGCGAGGTCAATCAGGAAATAGGCCAGCGTCTGATAGTGCTCAGCCGCGGCGATATGTTCGCCCCGTCGGAGCTGCAGCCGCGCGGCTTCCAGCAGGCCAAGATAGCGCCCGACCGCCGCCGAGCTCTCCCGATGGCGGGCACAGAACGCGGAGATGGTGGTGTACAGCGCCACCGCCTCGGACTCGCTCTGGCTATCGCTGGTCTCGGCGAGCCAGGCGGCGAGCTGCAGCGCAGTTCCCAGGAGTTCGACACGACTTGGCCGGCCGGCGACCTGCGCGGCATCGCTGCCGCTGTCTTGCAGCGCGGTGAGACCGCCAAAGAAGTCCAGTCGTCGTCGCAGCAGCTCTCCGCGACGAGCCCGCAGGCCAAAGCGTGGATCTTGTGCCAGACCCAGGACGCGCTCGAGCGCTGAAAACGTCGCATAGGCAGCGGCCACGCCAGCACTACCACCGTCAGAAACCGGAGGTGGGCTGAGCACCCGATCCAGGAGACTCAGCGCGGGTACCAGCGTCGCTTTGAGGGCCGGGGAATCGCCCCGTGAAGGTGCTAGCACCGAGGGCAGGCCCAGCAGGAGCAGATCGGCGGCCCACAGGAGATCGTTGCCGTCCTCGCTGGTCTCTAGCGCGCTGGCCGCGGCGGCCGGCTTGCCAAGCAGCGTCAGGGATAGCGCCCGCAGGCGCGGCTCGCCGCCTTTGGCGAGGAGCTCGGCGGAGAGGGCATAGGCATCGAGCACCGTCGCGGCACCCGAGGTTCCCGCCGACGCTGCGAAGAGCAAGAGCTCACCCAATTCAGCGAGATCCTGAGGGGGCGCTCCCGGACGTAGCTGGACGATAAGATTGCGCAGCGCCGCCTCGGGCTGGGGATCGTCGAGCGCGGCCTGAAGGCGCAGGGCATGGGCGACCGGATGTCCGCTGCCTTTGAGCAGTGGCAGCGCCGCATCCGCCCGACCCAGGCCATCCCAGATCAGCAGGGCGAGCTGGGTGGATAAGGCACTACTATCGTCGCTGCTACCTCGCTCCTGTAGCTCGCGAGCCAAGAGCAGCAAGAGCTCGTGCAGCACCGTCGGACGACCCTCGTCCGCCGACTCCGCGCCTTCTGCGCCCACCGTCGGTCCCAGCGAAAACAGGCGCTCTAGCCGAACCTGCGGCGTCGGAGATGTCGCCGAGAGCTCAGAGACTGGGATGGCCGCAACCTCGTCTGTCGAACCGGGGGTGGCGGGGGATTCCGGGGTGGGGCTTTCGGCGGTCCCCAGGGTCGGGGCATGGGCCTTGGGGGCAGGCCGATCTGGCGCGATCGTACGATCCGACATGAGACCTTGAAGTCTAACATATCGTCGCTGAAAAGGATTGCGTCGCCGCGACGGCGGCTCCGGTCAGGTACGGGGGGCCAGATGGCAGGTCAGGCGCGCTACACGGTCAGCTTGGCAGCGCCCGAGGCCACGACGAACTCGGGGTCGAGAGCGACGTTGACGCAGGCCACCTGCGGGTGATCAAGCGCCTGGCGCAGCGTCGGCAGCAGCTCGTCGGGGCTTTCGACGTGGAAGCCGACCCCGCCGAAGGCTTCCACGACCCGGTCGTAGCGCACCGGGGCCAGCTTGGTCGCTGGCGAGCGCTCGGTGCCGAACAGCATCACCTGCGGGCCGCGGATCTGGCCCCAGGCGGCATCATTGCCGACGACCACCGTGACCTTCATCCCGAAGCGAATGCAGGTCTCGAAGTCGAAGCCGTTCAGCCCGAACGAGCCGTCGCCGGACAGCACCACGACGCGCTGGCGATTGTCGCGATCCAGCGCCTTGGCGGCAATTGCGAAGGGGGCACCGACGCCCAGGCAGCCCAGCGGCCCGGGATCCAGCCACTGCCCCGGCCGGCGCAGCGGTAATACCTTGCTGCCCAGTCCAACGACGTCGCCACCGTCGCCAATCAGCACCGCATCGTCAGCCATGGCGCCGCGCCCACCACCCAGCCCAGGGGCGCCCAGTGCCTGCGCCAGCGCTGACGAGAGCTGGTAGTGATTGATGGGGCGTCCGCGGGCAACGATATGGGCGTTGATCTGGCTCTGCCCACGCTCTTCTTCGGCGTGCAGCTCCGCCAGCCAGGGGGCCATTCGTCCGCGCAGCGTCGCCCCGCTATGACCGGCGAGCGCATCGGCAAGCTGGGCCAGCACCCGATCGGCGCTACCCGACAGTGCGACGTCAACGGCGCGGTTCTTGTTGAACTGCGTTGGATCGCGATCGATTTGGATGATCTTGGCCTTGGGATTGATGCCGGCCCCAAAGCCGATGCGGAAGTCGAGCGGCGTGCCGATCAGCACCACCAGATCCGTGCCGCGCAGCGCCCGCTTGCGAGCGTGGTTGAGCGCCTGGGGGTGATCGGCGGGCAGCGTGCCGCGTCCCATGCCGTTCATCACCACCGGGATATGGGTCGTTGCGCACAGCTGGCCGAGCGCGGTGTGGGCGCCCTCCCAGTACACCTGCGAGCCGGCGAAGATCACCGGGTGCTCGGCCTGGGCCAAGAGCGCCACGGCAGCGGCCAGGCTCTCCGGATCGGCCTGGGTCCGCGGCCAGCTGGGCAGCGGCGGCGGCACGACCAGCTCGTTGTGGTCGACCTGGGCCATCAGGATGTCGAACGGCAGCTCCAGGAAGACCGGCCCCGGCGTGCCGGCCATCGAGACCCGCAGCGCGGTCTGCACCATCTCGCGCAGCCGTCGCGGATCGGTGCAGGTGGCCGACCACTTGGTGATCGAGCGCAGCACCGGCAGCTGCTCCATCTCTTGCAGCGCCCCTCGCCCGACTGAGCGAACCTCGGCCGCACCGCCCAGAAGGACGAGCGGCGACTGCGCTTGGTAGGCATTGGCGACGCCGGTGACGGCATCGGTAACCCCCGGTCCAGCCGTGACCAGCGCCACGCCGGGGCCGCGCGTCAGGCGAGCATAGCCGTCCCCAGCATGGGCTGCGGCCTGCTCGTGCCGCGTATCGATCAGGCGGATGCCGTAGCGCAGGCAGCCGTCGTAGATCGGTGCGATGTGGCCGCCGCAGAGCGTGAACAGGTCACGCACGCCGGCCCGGTGAAGCTCCTCTGCAACCAAGTGTCCGCCGATGGAAAACGCCATAGGTCCCGACGCTAGCAGGGGCACAAGCGCTCGGTCAACCACCGGCTGTGGCGGGGATCGGCTGGGGGGGACGGATTAGGTCGGCAGAGAGGCGGGCAGGGAGGCTAGCGCTTGATCCCCAGCAGCTGATCCATGGTGCGCTGATCGGCGTCGGGGAACTGGTACTGACCAAACTCGGACGAGGCCACCCAGCGGAAGTCGCGCACGCGCTTGGCGCGCATCATCTTACCGCCTGGCACTAGGCTTGCGGCATACAGCGCAAGCACAACCTCGTAGCCATCGTAGGTGTGGTGCTTTTCGCCGATCTTGCGACCGATGACGAAGTCGGCATCCAGCCGCTCGCGCAGCTCACGCTGGAGCGCCTCCTCGTCTTTTTCGCCCTGCTCGACCTTGCCGCCGGGGAACTCCCACTGCAGGGGCAGGACCGCGGTCTCTCGACGCTGCGTGATCAGGTAACGACCGTCCCTCTCCACGACGCCAGCGACAACGCGAACGACTTGCTTCGGCATGACCAGCAATGCTCCTCGGTGACTGTATTCGCACAGGCTACCCCAAAAGGGCAGGGGAAGCTCCGGGCGCGAAAAGACAACCGACTATAGCACAGCTTTTTTCAACCCTTCCGCTGGTTTGCCTGACCGCACAAGCGCTGCCCCGCAAGTCCGAAGGAGCGGATAAGCTCTACAGGATGTCGCGTCCCTCCTTGACAATTCTTGGCCGAGCCCGCCCGCGAGCGGCGCTGTTCGCTGCGCCTTTGCTGTCGCTGTGGGGCGCCTGCGCCAGTGCGCCTCCTAAGGTGGATCCGCTCCCCTCCGCCCAATCGTCCCCGGCTGCCCCGCCACCTGCCGCGGAGTCCGTGGACCCGTCGACACCGGCGACACCGGCGACACCGAGCCCGCACGGTCGCCTGCCGCATGGCCAGGGGGGCCTCTTTTTCGCGGTCCGCGACGGCAAGAGTGGCAGCCCTGTCACCCCCGCCGCCTTGGCCGAGCGCCTCGCCACGGCTCGGGCCATCTATGTCGGAGAGCATCACAACAGCGTGCTCTCGCACCACGCGCAGCTCTACATCGTGTCGCAGGTTTATCGTCTGGGCCGGGCGGACGGCGGGGAAGGCAGCGGGCCGACAAACCCCGAGGGTCGCGATCTGGCCGTTGGTCTGGAGATGCTGCCCCGCCGCCTGCAGCCTCAGCTGGATGCCTATCTGGCTGGTGCTATCGACGAAGAAGGCTTTCTTTCTGCCGTCGATTGGGCCCACACCTGGGGCTTTGACTTCGCCCTGTATCGGCCGATCTTTGACTTCTGCCGCACCCACGGCCTGCGCATGTACGCCCTCAACGCCCCGCGAGAGCTTCCGCGCGCCGTCCGTCAGCGCGGCCTCGCTGGCCTCTCCCCCAACGAGGGGGCCCAGCTTCCAAGCGGTGCTCCCTGGCCCATGCCCGAGCCGCATCGCCGCTTCGTGCGCGACATCTTCAACCAGCATGGCGCCCCCGCGAAGAGCCCCAGCCCCGCCGAAGCAGCCGAGCGCGATGCCGCCTTCGAGCGCTTCTACGCTGCCCAGCTAGTCTGGGACGAGTCGATGGCCCAGGCCGTCGCCGAGATCCTCGCCCCCGGCCCCAAAAATCCCCGTCCCCCCGGCCGCCTCATTATCCTGGCTGGTGTCGGCCACGTTGGCCTCTACGCCATGCCGGCCCGTGCCGTCCGCCGTGGTGCCCCCGCCTCTCTGACCTTCGCCCCGCAAGAAGATGAAAAAGAACCCCCGCCCCCCCCACAAGACCCCGAGTCCACCGATCTAACCCTACTTCTGCCGGCCCACCACTAATCGACCATGTCCCGCGCGGCTCAATCCATCCCTGCCTATCGCGGTCGTGCGCAGCCCCCACGTTCCTCTCATGCTCGGAAGGCCAACCACGCACCCTGCCAAGAGCGAAAGGTTGCCTCGGCGGGTGAAGGACCAAGCGCGGCAAGAGTGAACCCTTGGCTGGGCAGGTGGGGGACCAGGCGAGGCAAGAGTGAACGCTTAGTTGGGGTGGTGGGGGACCAGGCGAGGCAAGGGTTCAGGGTTGGTTACTGTGGTGGTCGACCAGGCGGGGCAAGGGTGAACCCTGCAATCGGCTGGTGGTCGACCGCGCGAGGCAAGGGTGAACCTTTGAATCGGCGGGTGGTCGACCGCGCGAGGCAAGAGTGAACGCTTGCCCGGGCGGGTGGGGGACCTCCGTGCGGGAGGATGGGCGCACAATTCGTTGACTTTGGGGCGGTGGACCGGGTATCAACGTCGTTCCGTTTCCTTCTGGCAGGCCGCTTGCTTACACCGCATCGGACCTCGCCAAATGCTGGGAAGGAAGGAGGTGTGCGCTCACATGATCGGAAAACCACTCGAGGTCGAAGTCCGGGACAACCTGGAAAAGGCCATGAAGATCCTCAAGCAGAAGATGTCGAAGGAAGGCATCCTGCAGGAGGTCAAGCGCCGCCGCTTCTATGAGAAGCCCAGCGTCAAGCGCAAGCGCAAGATGCGCGAAGCACGCAAGCGCCGCCGTCGCGAGATGAAACGCCGGGGCATGAACTCGGCTCGCTAGAGCTGGGCTGCCTCCTCCCTCCGCCTTCCCCCCGTCTCCCCCTCTGAATCCCTGTCTTTCGGGCCGTGGCCGGCTGCACAATATGTGCATGAAGCCGCCGCATCCTCCCCTGCAGCCTGCCTCCCTATTGCTGTCGTCGATGTTCCCGCGTGGCGATGCGGGGCAGCCTGGTCCTGCGTCGGAAAACGGCCCCCTGCCGAATGTGCCGCCGCTTTATCAGAGCGTGGGCTATGAGCTCACTGATCTGGCGGCGCTGCAGCTTGCCGTCGACGGCGGGCGGCATCTTTATGTGCGACACGGCGCCCCCAATGAAGAGGCGGTGGCGACGCTCCTAAGCCAGCTAGAAGCGCGCGGCGGTCCTCCCGAGCTGCGCGTTGAGGCGACGCTTTTTTCGTCGGGCATGGCGGCGATCGAGGCCGCAGTGATGGCGGTCCTCGACGATCGTCGCGTGGGCAGCCGCGACAAGCCGCCACTCGTGGTCATGGCCTCGCCGATTTACAGCGCCAGCCGATCGCTCCTGTGCGCGCTGGCCAATCGCGGCCTGATGACCCTGCACGAGCTGGAGGTCCCCGACACCGCCGCCGTCGCGGCCATCGCCGAGCGTGAGCCGGTGGCGCTGATCTTCTGCGAGGTGCTGACCAATCCTCGCCTGCGCGTGCCCGACCTACCGGCGCTGGCTCAGATCGCAAACCAGCACGGGGCGACCCTGCTGGTCGATTCGACGCTGGCGACGCCGCTCCTGTGTCGGCCGCTGACCTTGGGCGCCCACCTCGTTGTGCACTCGGCGACCAAGTTTCTGGGTGGGCATGGCGATCTCTGCGCGGGCGTCGTGGCCGGCTCGCCAGAGCTCATTGCTCGGGTGCGGGCCCACCGTCAGCTCTTTGGCAGCGTCCTTGACCCCTTCGCGGCTTGGCTGCTGCAGCGCAGCCTGCGCACCCTTCATGTACGACTCAGTCGGCAGATCGAAAACGCCACGGCCCTGGCGAACTTTCTATCGGATCGGGCCGAGGAGCTGAGCATTCGCGAGGTGATCTACCCGGGCCTGCCCAGCCACCCCGACCACGCGCTCGCTGCCCAGCTCTTGGATCGTCCCGGGGCGATGCTCGCCTTCACCCTCAAGAGTCCCGAGGTCGCGCGGCGTGCCTTTGAGCGTGTCCGGCTGCTGCGTCGGGTGGCATCGCTCGGCGATGTCGAGTCGTTGATCATGTATCCCGCGGCCACTTGGCGGCGCACGCTGTCGGAAAAAGAGCTCGCCCGCTTCGGCATCGCGCCGGGTCTGCTGCGCATCTCGGTTGGGCTCGAAGACATCGCCGATCTGTGCGCCGACCTGCAAGGGGCGCTGCGGCCCGAGTAGTCCCACCCCCGCTCATTTCGCAACCCTGTCCTAATCCCCCTCATCTCCCGCAGTCCCGGCGCTCTGGCCCGAGGCCGGGCGAAAACTCCCTCTGTTCGGCGGACTGCCTTCGGCGGTATGATGAAGCGGCCCATCCCTTGTCTGTTCAGACTGCCCACTAGAGGAGATTTCGCGATGACGTCGCGTCGAGGCTTGTTCGAAAGCGTTGGCTCTGCCCTTTTTGCGCTGGGCCTGTTTGCCTGCAGCAACCCGACCGGGTTGGAGCTGATCCCTGCCGCCACCAAGAGCTGCACGGATGAGCCAACCTCGTCGCAGACCGCGGCTAGTTCATCGATGTTGCCGGGTCGGATCTGCGGCGCCTGTCACCGCGCCGGTGGGCAGGCGGCCAACTCGCCGTGGACGGTCTCGGGCACGGTCTACGACACCAAGGACGGCCCCTGCAACAGCGGCGGCGTGTCGGGCGTCACCGTCGAGATCACCTATGCCCAGGACGATCCTAAGGGTCAGTATCTGGTCGATGAGGTGCAGCCGGGCGGCCTGCTCAAGACCAATGACGCGGGCAACTTCTACTCGGCAGCGCGCTTTGTCTCGCCTATGAAGGTCCGCATCTATAGCGGCACGCCGCAGAACCCGGGCAAGCAGGCGCAGATGACCAAGTTCGTCGGTGTCGACGCCAGCGGCGCGGCCATCACCGTCGACTGTAATGCCTGCCACTATCCCAACAGCCCCGACCTTCCGGGCACCGATTACGGCCGCATCTTCCTGCAGTAACTCGCCCCGCCGCCGCTTCGGCCACTCACCTGAATTTTCTTTGACACTTCGCGCGCAAGCGTGGTAGTTAGCCTTTCCTCCGACGGGTGCATAGCTCAGTTGGTTAGAGCGCAGCCCTGATAAGGCTGAGGTCCCTGGTTCGAATCCAGGTGCACCCACCCCCGAAACCGTCTGGGGACCGCGTCGAGTGCAGTGTTCCCGGGCGGGCCTTCCTGGCTGTGTAGAAGTTGCAGGCACAGCGCACCCCTCGAAGCAAAGATCAACTTGCTTGCTCTGGATGGGCCGTCGCCGGAGCGCGACCTAGCCCGCGATGCTGCGCAGCGCCTAACCCCGCTGCCCGATCCGGTCGCTTGGGTCAACAGGTGGGGGGGATTTCCCCACCCGAAGCACTGCCCAAAATTCCCCATCCCCGTCTCGATCCGCACCCCCCCCCGCCGCGCAGCCAGACCGCACCCCGCAAAAGCCGGGCCGCATCCCCGGCGGATCAAGTCGGTGCGAAGGTTGCATAGAAAACGCCCTCATGGAGCTCTCGATGTCTCGCCCCCCTCGCCGCAAGGTCGCGCTGTTCGCCGACGGCGGATTCCTAGCCCACGCCACCCGAGTTCTAGAGGTCGGACGTGCGCTGCAGCGTCTTGGCTATGAGGTCGTCTTCTGCTCAACCGGTCCCTACACCCGGCTGATGCGCGAGGCCGGCTTCACGGTCCACCCCGTCTATACCGAAGACCGCGAAGTGACGCTGGGCCTGGCCCGTCGCGCCGGCATGGTCAACCTCGCCTGGTGGCGCGACTGCGCCGAGAAATCGGTCGAGTCCGACATGGCTGCGATGCGCGAGCTAAAGCCCGACGTCGTGGTGGGCGATATGCGGCTCTCGCTTTCGACCAGTGCTGCGGCGATGAAGATTCCCTGCGTCGGTCTGACCAATGGCGCCTGGACCAGTCGCTTCGCCGAGCGCATCCACGTGCCCGAGGGCCACATCACCGAGCGCGTCCTGGGCAACACCCTGGCCGATGCCCTGTTCCCGCACCTAAAGAAACTAATCGTTCGCCACTGGGCGCGCGGCTTTGACCGCGTGCGTCGGCGCTTTGGTCTGCAGCCGCTGTCGACGATGTACGAGCTTGTCGAAGGCGACGTGACCCTGCTCGCCGACCTGCCCGAGTACTTTCCCATCGACCCGAACAGCGCCACCGACTTTCGCTACATCGGTCCGATCATGTTCCGCGCTGCTCTGCCGCGACCGATCTGGCTGGCTCGCCTCGATCGCAGCCGCCCGACGCTTTATTTCACGATGGGCAGCACCGGGGACACGCAGTTCTTCAACGAAGCGGCCAAGGTGTTTGGCGGCACTGCCTATCAGGTGCTGATCACCACCGCCGGCCTGCCCGTCGAGCTGTATCGCAAGTACGACAACGTCTTTATCGAAGAGCTCGCCGATGGCGACTCGCTGATGGGCGTGTCACACGTCGCGATCACGCATGGCGGCAACGGCACCGTCTATCAGGCGCTAAGCAGCGGCGTGCCGGTGCTGGGCATTCCGACGCTGTTTGACCAGGAAGTCAACCTGCAGCGCGTCGAGTCGCTGGGGGCGGGCCTGCGCATGGCTCGCCGCGACTACTGTGCTGAGCACCTACGCGCGGCCATCGAAAGGATTCTCAGCGATGGGAGCTTCGGTCAATCGGCGCGCCGACTGAGCCAGCGCATCTCTGAGTACGACGGCCCGCGCGCTGCCGCGCTGCACATCGATCACTTTGTGCAGACTGGCGATCCCTTATCACTGCCCAAGCTGCCGCCCGGCATTGCGCCGGCTCGACCCGGCAGTGCCGAGCCTCCCGCCATTGCCAGCGACGAAGCCGAGATTGCGCAGCCGCGCCGTCGGCTGTTCGGGTAACGCCATGGCTCAGCTTGACTCTGCCGATTCGTCGCCTTCGAAGGATACGGCCGAAGCCGCGTCGAGCCCGGTCAGCTCAGCTAGCCGGGCCGACTCCTCGGCCAGCCAGCTGGCGCCGATCATGCCGAGCGATCAGGTCACCTCGCTGCCGCACGGCGAGCGCTGGTTTCTCGACGGATTTTCGGTCATTCCGGCGCCGCGCGGCATCGTCACGCGGCTCTGCGAGGCCTCGCGTATCAAAGAGACGCTGCAGCTTCTGCGCAAGCGCGGCCTGCCAGCGACCTATACCCAGATCTTTGTGCGCGCCGTCGCCCTGGGGCTACGCCGCGTACCCGAAGCGCACACGCTGGTCTGTGGCTATCACCGCCTGCAGCCAGGGACCGTCGATATCGGCCTGTCGGTGGCGGGGCGCACCAACTATGCGCCGGTGCTGGTCATCCCTCGGGCCGACGAGATGACCCTGCCCGAGCTCTCGGCCTTCCTGCATCGCGAGGTCCCAGCCACGCGCGAAAAAGAGGTGCGCGATCTCGAAGGCATGATGCGCACGGGCTGGGTGATTCCGTTCGGGCCGGTGCGGCGCTTTATCATGCGGCTCTTGCAGCGATCGTTTTGGTTTCGCCGCAAGCTCGTCGGGACCTTCCAGATCACCTGCATGCCGCAGATCGATCAAGTCTATGCCCTGACGATGTACAGCAGCGCGGCGATCGGCTTCGGGCGGGTCTGCGATCGGGTCATCGCCGAAGGGAACCAGCCGGTTGTGCGGCCGACGGTCTGGCTGACTCTGGCGCTCGATCACCTGGCAATGGATGGCAAGACGGCCGGCGATCTTTTGGCTGCGGTGATCGAGATCCTAGAGAGCGATCAGCTGCTCAAGGAAGCCGAAGCAACGACCGCGACGGCCGACCACCAGAGCCCAGTTCTGCCGCTGGCTAGCCGCAGCGAGTCTGCCGCCTAAGACAAGGGCAGCTGCGGTTGCGATGGGGCGAGGTCTCCGCTTATCGTCGCGGATACCCGGCCCGGTCGGCGAGTGCTAGCTGCTGGCCTGCTGGATGACGTGGACGGTGCGGGTGGGGAAGGCGATCTCGGCGCCATGGGCTTCGAGGATGCGCATCAGGTCCAGCATCACGCTGTGCCGGAGCTCTAGGAAGCGATCCCAGTCGGACTCTTCAAACCAGGCCATGATCTCGATGTCCAGCGACGAGCTGCCGAAGGCCCCGAAGTGGCAGCGGAAGGGCTGTCCGGGCCAGAGCTTGGGATGAGCGCGCAGGTAGTCCGAGAGCGCGCTGCGCAGCCGATCGAGCTTGTCAGCGGTGAAGTCATAGGTGACGCCCAGCACGAGGTGCAGGCGCAGGTGATCGCGAGCGGCGAGTGACTCGATCGACATCTCGGCTAGCTTGCCGTTGGGGATGGTGAGCAGGCTGCGATCGAGCGTTCGGATGGTCGTGGAACGCAGACCGATGTGCTCGACCCAGCCCTGCCGGCCATCGATCATCACCAGATCGCCGAGCCGCATCGGCTGATCGAGCGACATCATGACGCCACCAAATAGGTGCTCGACCGTTTTTTGCGCCGCCAGCGCGACCGCCAAGCCGCCGATGCCAAGGCCGGCCACCAGGCTGGTCACGGGATAGCCTAGCTCCTGCAGCGCCATGATCAGCGCGATGGCCAAGACCGCGATCTCAGCGACGCGGTAGCCGAGCGGAATAACGCCGCGCGCCGACGGATGACTGTCCAGCCAGCTGGACTCGCGGATGACCTTGACGAGGACATCGACGAACTTCCACACTGCCCAGAAGATGCCCAGAAACACTCCGACGCGAGCCAGCTTGGTCATGAAGCGCTCGGCCTGGGTGGTGATGAGCAGGTAGGGCAGGACCCAGCCGAGGAGCAGGCTGGCGACAATCAGCCGCAGGGGGCGACGTAGCGAGGTCACCAGCAGGTCGTCCCAGTGAGCGCTCGTCCGCCGAGCCAGCGGCATCAGCACCCAGTGCATCAGCGTTGAGATCAGCACGCCGCAGAGGATGCTGATGACCAGGAAGGCAGGCAGCGCCAGCCACTCCCACAGCAGCAGCCCTCCGGGGCCGTGGCGCAGCAGGTTGCGCGGCAGGCGCTCGCGCAGCCAGAGATCGGAGAGGCGCTCGTACCACAGCACCGATCGCATGGCGGTCCCGTCGGTAAATCGCCAAACCTGCAGCGGTGTCCCAGGGTTCTGGGGGTCGGGAATCTCCAGGCGGCGCATGCGCACCGGCTCCAGTGCCCGGCGACCGGGAACACGGCCGATCTCTTCTTTTTCCGGCGGCAGGCCGTCGTTCAGATCGCCGCTGGGGACATCGGTGACCTTGCTCAGCCACTGACTATCGACGCTGATCTGCGAGTCGAGCACCGCCGCCAACTTGCGCGCCAAGGTCGGGGCCTGCGGGACGTTCTCGGGTCGCAGGTACAGATCGCGGCTGGCATCGACAAAGCGGCCTTCGTGCGCTGCATCCAGGAAGCGCTCGATGGCACGGCGCGGCGTGTCGGGCTCTGGTCCGTCGCTAAACTCGACATCATGAGTGTTCTGCAGAGCCGCCGCCGGCAGGGCCGCGAACATGAGTAGACACAGTCCACTTAGCCACAGGCCTCGCCAGCCCCCCGCCGAAAGCCTCCGTCGTGCCCCCATGGATCGGCCCCCTACTTCCCGGGGGCGGCCAGCTTAAAGACCGCCGCCGCGCCGAACGACTCCACCACCTCGATCAGCTGCAGCAGCAGGCTGTGCCGCGTCTCCAAGAAGAGATCTTGGTCATTGGTGTCGATCCAGCAGGTGATGTCGATGGTGGCGGCGCTGTCCGATAGGTTGCTGTAGTGAACGCGGATCTTGTCTTTGTGAATCTGTGGGTGCTTTTGAATGCACTTGAGCAGGGCATCGCGTAGCTCGCGCAGGCCCTGCGCCTTGAGCGTGTATTGCACGTTCAGGGATAGGTTCATGCGGATGCGATCGCGAGCCGCCAACGTCTCGATCTGCATGTCCGAGAGCTTGCCGTTGGGCAGCGTCACCAGGCTGCGATCGGCGGTGCGGATGCGAGTGCTGCGCAGGCCGATCTGCTCGACGGTGCCCTGGACATCGCCGATCTTGACGAGATCGCCGACACGCATCGGCTGATCCAGGCTCAGCGTCATGCCACCCAGCAGGTGTTCCAGCGTGTTCTTGGCCGCCAGCGCAACCGCCAAACCACCCAGCCCCAGGCTGGCCAGGACGCCGGTCACCGAATAGCCCAGCTCGCCCAAGCACCACAGCGCCGCCGCTGCCCAGATACCGACTTCGGTCAGGCGGTGCAGCAGCGGCATGACGCCGACCATCGTCGGGCGGGCGCGTAGCCACTCGGATTCCTGGACGCGGCCCGAGACCACCTCGGCCACGCGCCATAACCCGAACATGAAGCCGATGATCAGACCCACGTTGCAGGCGGCGCGGACGTTCTCTTCGGCACCGGCCGTCAGGTACAGAATCTGCGTCAGCAGGCGCAAAAGGAGCGCGGCCGAGAGCACCCGCAGGGGCCCCAGTTGACGCTCCGCGATCGCTCCGCCCAGCTCGCTGCGCCACAGCAGTCGTAGGGCAATGCGCAGCAGGCGCGCCATGAACATGCCCAGCACCACCGCGATCCCGAACAGCACCGGCAGCAGCAGCCACTGCCACAAAAGCAGACCGCCCGGGCCAGTGATCAGCAGCGAGTTGGGTAGGTGATCGAGGGCCCAGCGATCGTCCAGGCGCTCGTACCACGACTCGATTCGATTCACAGTCTCCAGCGAGAACACCCACTGCGCGGTGCCATCCGGGCTGCGCCTTCGATGCAGGCGGATCGGCTCGCTGCCTAGCGGCATGTCGACGCGGCCAACCTCGTCTTCCTCAACCATGCCGTCGCTGATGTTACCGCTCGGCAGATCCGAGATCTTGTCGAGCTGCTCGCGCTCCAGCGTGACGCGGCGATCCATGACCGCTTGCAGCTTGCGCGCTAGCTCCTGCATCTCCTCGCTGCTGGTGCGCACCGTAAACAGCGCGGCAGCGGCGACCTCGAAGTTGCCAGCTCGCGAGCTCTTCAGAAATCGCTCCAGCGCGCGGCGCGGCGAGTCGGTCCCGCCGATGATCGTTCCCTCGGCAGCGGGGGCCGGGGCGGCCTCGGCTGCCGCTGCCGGAGCCGGTGTCCCCGCGCCAGGCGGCAGTGCGGGTCGAGGCTGCGCCCAGCCCGACGACGCGCTGCACACAAGAAGGATCGCGCTGATCAGAGGCAAGAGTCCTGTGCAGCCCATCCGTGAGGACAGGCCACCTTGGGACCGCAGAGAAGAGATCGAGGGCATGTTGGCTAGGATCGCCTGCTTGCGCGACGAACTCAACGCCAGACGATAGCTGGGGTCGCTAGCCCGGAAATCGCGACGCGGGCCGGGGGTGGGGCCGGGGTGCGCGCAGGCCGGAAGAGGCAGATGACGCGGCCAGCGGAATGTGGCAAGGCTTGGCCATGGCCGAACAGTTCTCCCTCTTTTCTGGCGATGTCCTCGGGGCGAAAGCTGAGTCCGGTGGCGAGGGCGATGCGGGGCCGGGCAAGCGGCGGCGCTCTGCCGCGTTTGACCCTGCTGCGCTGCCCGTTCCGACGAAGATAGGCCCGCCGAGCCGGCTGTTTGGCACTAGCTCATGGACCTATCCTGGCTGGCATGGGCGCGTGTATCGCGATGTCGCGGCCTATGGTGCCCCCAATCGCTTCACCGAGCTCTGCTTGGCTGAGTACGCCCGCGATCCCCGCTTTCGCTGCGCGGGTGCCGACAACATGTACTACATGCCGCCGTCGAGCCGAATCGCTCTTTTGGGGCGATACCGGGCGCAGCTTTCGGTGCTACCAGAGCCGATCGAGCTCTGCCCCAAGGTCTGGCACGGCATCACGGTGCATCGCTACTCCCCGCAGCAGCAGCGCGACTGGCGGCTCGATAGCGAAGTGAACCCACGCTTCCTCGACGCGGCGCGCTTTCTGGACCAGGTGGCGCTGCCGCTGCAGGACGGGCTGGGATCGCTTCTGGGACCGCTGATCCTGGAGCTGCAGGAGAGCGAGCTTCATGCCGCCGAGTTTGTGCGCCTTCTCGATGATTTTCTGGCGCAGATTCGGCCGCGCTTTGGCGGTCGGATCGCCGTCGAGCTGCGCACCCAAAACCACTTCACGCCGCGCTATCTGGATGTCCTGTCGGCGCACGGGGCGGGCCATGTGCTCAACGCCTGGACGCGGATGCCAGGCGTGGGCTGGCAGTTCGATCAGCTGCGCTCACGCCACGGCCTCGACTGGCCCTTCTTCGTCATTCGCGCCCTGCTGCGTCCGGGGGTGCGCTACGACGATGCCTCGGTCTACGAGCCCTATGATCGCTTGGTGCTGCGCGCCCCCGAGGTCCGGGCCGATATCCTGCGCGTTCTGCGAGCCGCCGCCGAGGCCCAGCCCTGCTATGTGCTGGTCAACAACCACCTCGAAGGCCACTCGCCAGCCACCATCGCCGAGCTGCAGAGCGAGCTCTTTAGCTGCCCGGTCGCCGCCGAGCCACCGCCAGCTTAGCGACGGCTACTGCGCCTGCCGCAGCGTGACTAGGCGGTAGTTGTTGAACTCGGCCTGCCCCGCCGAATAGAGCACCTCGGTGAGCAGGCGATATGGCGTCTTCTTATCGGCCATGACGATGGCAATGCCCCCGCTATCACTCTCGCCCGTCGGATTCTGCATGCGCGACAGCTTGGCAAGGCGCGCGCGGTGCTTGGATAGCGCGTTGACGACCGGCGTGATCGCATGGCCGCCACTCTCGCGCTTCCACATCGGATCGACGCTGCCGTTTTTGACCCGCACCACCGCATCCCCTTCGATGACGATCGCTGTCTCGGTGATCATGATGTTCACCGCGGGCTGCGGCGACAGCGGCGAAGTGGATGCCGGCAGGTGCAGCCCCGGCGGTGCATCGAGGTTTAGCTGCGCCACCGAGAACTGCTTGAGCAAGAACACGAGGAGAATCGTCATCATGTCCATCATCGGCATGATGTTGAGGAAGCTGATCTCCTCCGCCTCTTCCTCGACCTTGCGACGCATACGACGGATCGTCTGGCGCGCGGTGCGAGCATCAATGGTCTGCGCCATCACTGCACCCCCGCGCTGAGCAAGACACCGGGGAACAGAGGCTTGCCACCGCGCTCGCGCATGGCGTCCATCGTCTTGACCACCTGCTCGTAGGGAACCTCCGGGCTGGCGGTCAGGACTGCGCGATCCTCGTCGGGAAAGCGCTCTTTGATCTGGGCCAAGACTTGCGTCAGACCCTCGGTGTCGAGCTGATTGCTGACCTTGGGCAGCGTTGGCAGATCACGTGTCGTCTGCACCAGACCTTCCGGGGCGAGACGGAATCCGCGAAATAGCACCGTGCCCGAGGTCGCCAGCGTGTAACCAGTATCCGAAATCGACACCGTCAAATTCAGCTCCGGCTTGGGCGATGCCGTCGTCTCTGTGCTCAGTGCTGCCGTCGGCAACGTGATGTTGATGTTCGCCAGCATGGCCTGAAACTGCACCGTCGCCAGCAAGAACATGATGATGTTCATCACGATGTCCAGGTACGGGACCAGGTTCAGCTCGCCTGAGTCTTCAAGCTGCTCCTCGCCCTGCTCACGGATACGGCGCAGCGACGCTCGCAAGCGGCGAACCGGCACCGGTTGTCCGGCAGCCGCGCCACGGCCTGCTCCCGGCCGCGCACCGTCTTGCGGAGGTCCAGCCACGGTCTAGTCCTCGGCTTCTTCCTCGGAGGGGGCTCGACGGCCAGGGCGGCCGGTGCGCGCATCACCCCCGGCGCCACCGCGGGCTGCCCCACTGCGTGCCTCGCGCCGATCATCGCTGCGCTTCGGGGCGGGCTCGCTCTCTCCTTCCTCTGCATCGCTATCGCGTCGTGTCGTCGGATCACGCAGGGCATCGAGCAGCAGGTTCTCCACCCGCAGAGCAAA